>NZ_JBHYOW010000024.1:0-57431 GCF_042745575.1 Nocardiopsis sp. NPDC058789 | reverse complement strand
CCGAGTTGCTGCCTTGCGGCTTTTGCTCGTTTCCTTGAAGCGACTCTCCGAGTTTACATGGCCCGAGCAGTGCTCGAACCGCTGTGTTTCGGAGAGGATGTCTGAGATCGCGACCCGGCTTCGAGTCGACCCTCGCGGGCCGCTCACCGTCTCGCGGCGACCTGGAGAACATTACCCCCCGCCCAGACCCCAGGCAAACCGAACCCCTGTGTCCCCGGTCACCGGCCCCAACCCCCAGGGGGGGGTCTCCTCTGCCACTCCTCGCCGCCCAGCGGACCCCACCTTGCCCCGCTTGCCCCGCACGTTGACCCGCGACCCGCGCGCGTACGCGCGCCCGTTCCTCTGGTTCCGTCCGCGGTCTCCCGCCACCCGCCTGCCCCTCCCCCGTTCGTCGCGGGCAGCTGCTCCCATGCGGCACTCCCCGCTTCCGTGTCCCCTCGGGAACCATTTTCACTCACCCCATTGAGGAAGTCCGTCCCGGGTATTCCTCATCACGATGACAAAGGGAGACGCATATCCGAGGCCCCTCCACTTCCATGATCGACCGTTCCAGACCGACGGCACCCAACATGATCCTTCCATCATTCCCGCACGTCAGAGCCGCACTTTGGGCAGCACCCGCTCCTTTGTCCCGGGTTTCGAGAAAGCGCGAAAAATTCTCGTGGCTCCCTTGTCATCCTGTCGATCCCGATACATGATGTGCAGCGTCACCGAAAGAAATGCTCTGGCTTCGACCCCGCCCACACGGAGAGGGTCAGGCCGGGCCGCGTGCCGGAAGTTCGGGGGAACGGCGGGCGCAACGCGGCCATGCACCCTTGGAAGGACTCGCATGGACTCCCCCTCCCCCGATGACCGTCACAGCGCCGCCAACCCGACCGGTCCCCGCTCCTCCCCCGCATCCGTCCCCTCCGGCACCCTGGACCCCACCCCCGCCTCGAACACCGTGGAGTCCCCCGGGAGTCACACCAGCTGGAAGCGGTTCGCCCTGTTCTGCGTCCCTGCGGGCGCGGCCGTCGGAGGCATCCTCGTCGCCATGGCCAGCGGGGCCCTGGCGGCCTCGTTCAGCATCTCCGGCCAGCAGTTCAAGATCGCGGCGGACGAGATGCACGGTGAGGGCTTCACCCAGTTCGGCTGGGTCAACGCGACCGTCCGCGACCAACCGGTCCCCCTCGCCACGGCCGGGATCAGGTCCGCCGAGATCACCGGGCTGTGCCAGTCGGTCCTGACCACGGAGTTCCCCCTGGTCGGCTCGATCTCCCTCATGTTGACCGCCGGTGACGCTGGCACACCGGTTCAGGCCTCCGACCTGGTCATCGACATGGAGCAGATGGACGGCAACGCCGAGTTCACCAACATGGAGATCGGCCGTGACGCCTCCACCCTCGACAAGGGCCCCGACGGCCTCGGCTCGGGACGCGGCCACACGGACCTGTTCGGCATGCAGTCCGACACCATCCACGTGGAGGGCCTGGAGCAGACCGCGCGGGCCGCCTCCGCCGGAACCTTCAAGCTCCACAACCTCAGCCTCGGAGTCTCCCGAGGGGACGCCGAGTGCTTCTGAGAAGGGGCGGACCCCCGTGGGCGGCGTGGACCAGGTGGCGCAGGCGGCGCCCGTTCCTGGCGGGCCTGCTGATGATCCTGGCCGGGGTCGAGATGGTCCTGGTCACCCGGATCCCCGTGGAGCTGATGCTCCACCTCGGCATCGGTGCCGTCTCCACCCTCGTCTTCAGCGGAATGCTGGTCGTCCTGGGCCTGGTCACCTGGTTCACCCCGAACCAACACGTGATCACCGGCAGCTTCGCCGGGTTCATCGCCCTGGGAGCCCTGATCCTGTCGAACCTCGGCGGCCTCGTCGTCGGCACCCTGCTGGCGCTGGTCGGGGGCGGTATGGCCTTCGCGTGGCGTCCCGTCGCACGACCGCCCCGGCGACGGCGCGGTCGTCGCCGTAGGCACCACGGAGGACAGGAACCCCCGCCGGGGTCGGAGCCGAGCCCGACCCCCGATCCCGACCCACGTCCCGCCGAGGCCGGAGCCGGAGTCGCGGCCCCCGGCCCAGGCCCGGACCGCCCTCCCGACCCGGCTCCGCGCCCGGGGCGGGGTCCCGACCCCACGGCCTCCTGACCGGCCCGCCCGTCCGCGAGACACCGAACAGGGCGTCAGCGAAGCCCAGGACCGCCACCGATCCCCCCGGGGCGAGTGGGCACCACACCCCTGCCCATCCCCGTCCACCCGTCCCGGGTCCCCCGTCCGGCAAGTGACGTCCACCTACTCGGCGCGTGCACACCCCCCCGTCGCGCCGGGCGTCCCTCCCCCGAGCCGCCCGGCCACCCCACCCAAGGAGTACTCATGTCGGTTCCGCGACCGAGATCCCGCACCCGCTCCTGCCTGGCCGTCGCCGCCGTCGCGGCGCTCGTCCTCAGCTGGGGCGGCCCCGCCCTCGCCGAGCAGCAGGGCCCGACCACCGTCGAGCCCGCGGGCGCCGCCTTCACCGCCGAACTCGTCGGATCGGCCGTCTTCACCGCCGGGGACGTCACGATCACCTGTGACGTGTCCGCGACCGCCCCCGGCAACGGCAACAACCTGGTTCCCGACGCTCCGGACAACCACGACCCGGACGGCGCGGTCGGCGGCCCCATCAACGCCCCGAACTTCACGGACTGCACGACCGACGTGGTTCTCGTGAACGCGACCGTCACCGTGAACGACCCCGTCTGGCAGATGACGATGCAGCACGGTTCGCCCTCCCTCGCCACCATGATCGTCCCGGCGGCGGGGATCGTGGTGAACACGTCCGGTCTGGCCACCTGCACCGCCACGGTCAGCCCCGACGCGGACGCGCCGATCGAGGGTGAGTGGACCAACGGCGACCCGGCTTCGACGTTGGCCTTCGACACCACGACCGCCGTCGACGTGGAGGGGGGCTTCGGCTGCCCCAGCGTCAGCGAGGCCGGATTCACCGCCACCTACGCGGTGACCAACGCGGACGACCCCGCGAGCCCCATCACCGTGAGCGGCTGATCCTGCGGGGCCGTACCGCACGGTCCCCGCGCCGCGTCGTTCCTCCGGTCGGTCCCGGGGCCGGCCACCCCTCACCAGGGGCGGCTCCCCGGGGCTTCCCCTCACCACCGGGCGGCCTCGCCCGCCGGGGTTCCCCGCTCCGCGAGGTCGCCCGTCCCCCCGCCGTGTCCGCGACCGACGAACGGGGCCGGGCCACGCGTGCCTCACGCTGGCCCGGCCGTCCCCTCGGACCGTTCCCCCGGCCGTGTCGACTTCTCGACTCCTCGATTCGGCGACTCCTCGACTCCCCCACGGCAAGGCACCCCGGCGCCGCCGCACCACGACGCCACGGCATCAACGTCTCACCCCAGCGACACGAGACCCGACCACACCTCCGGTCACCGCCGCTCCCCCACCGACCGCGCCAGGGCCCGGCGACCGGCGACCGGCGACCGGCGAACCCACTCTCCGGTGACAACTACGCACCAGTAGTCACTCACCTGACGACGGAGAAAGTCCGTGGCCTCCTCGCCTACGGTCGCAGTACTCCGTGGAGTCACGAGGCGAAGGCTCCCCGGAGGGCGCGGACCGCTTCGCCCGTCCCCGTACCCCCTCGGAGACCTCATGGCGTCCCCAGCCAGCAGTGCGCCCACCCCACCGGAACGGCCCACCCCGTCGACCGGGTCGATTCCGCCCGATCCGTCGGATCCCGGGACGACGGCTCCGCCACCCCCTCCCTCGACCTCGTCGAAGCTCCGACACACGCTGGAGGTCGCGCGGGTCCTGGTGCGGGCCGGGGTCCTCTCCCCCGGGCGTCCGGACAGAATCGTCCGCCAGCTCCGCGCGTTGCGGACCTGGGGAGCCACCATCGCGGGAGGTTACGCCGCGGCCGGTGAACGCGTGCCCGACCAGGTGTCGTTGATCGACGAGTCCGGAAGCACGACCTTCGGAGAGATGAACCTGCTCGGGCGCGCGCTTGCCCGGGACCTCCACGGCCTCGGCGTCGGTCAGGACACCCGTGTGGGCATCCTGTGTCGCAACCACGGCGGGCTGGTCCAGGCCGCCATCGCCTGCGGTCGCCTCGGTGCCGACGCCGTCCTCCTGAACACCGGACTGGCCGCGGGTCCCCTGGCCGACGTGGTCAGTCGCAACGAGGTGTCGCTGCTGATCGCGGACGCCGAGTTCGAGGAGCTGTACCGTGACCTGCCTCCGGAGATCCCCCGGGTGACGGCCTGGGGCGAACCGAGCGTTCCGGGGCCTCGGATACCCGTCAAGGGGCCGGGGTCCACGGGGCCCACCGGCTCGACCGGGTCGCCAACGCAATCCGCGCGCTCCGGTCGGCCGGGACCAACGAATCCCCTGGTCGCCGGGGCGCCGAAACAAGGCGACCGGAGGGGCCGGGTCGACTCGCCCGGCTCAACCGGCCGGGCCGACCAGCACGAGCAGGCGGATCCACCGCCACCCGAGCGTCCCGGCAGGCTGATCGTGCTCACCTCGGGGACGACCGGAACTCCGAAGGGGGCGCGTCGGCCCACACCGAAGGGACCCCAGGACGCCGCCTCCGTCCTGTCGCGGATCCCGTTGAACTCCAGGGACCGCATCCTCGTCTCGGCTCCGGTCTTCCACACCTGGGGGCTGGCCGGGGTCCAGCTGGGCATGTCGATGCGGGCGACGTTGGTGATGCGGCGGTTGTTCGAGCCGGAGGACGTACTGCGGACGGTCCAGGAACAGCGGTGCACGGTGTTGTTCGCGGTGCCGGTCATGCTGCGGAGGATCATGGACCTGCCCCGGTCGACCCGGGACCGGTACGACACCTCGACTCTGCGGATCGTGGCGTGCAGCGGGTCGGCGATGAGCCCGCAGTTGATCAGTGACTTCATGGACGCCTTCGGGGACGTGGTCTACAACCTGTACGGGTCGACCGAGGTGTCGTGGGCGACGATCGCGACCCCGGAGGACCTCAGGTTGGCCCCGACCACCGCGGGTCGGCCTCCCCTCGGAACGAGGATCGCCGTGCTGGACGAGCAGGGCGAGGAGGTACCGCGGGGAAGCAGGGGCGCCATCCACGTCGGCAACGAAATGCTCTTCGACGGATACACCAACGGAAACACCAAACGAATCGCGGACGGGCTGATGGAGACCGGTGACCGCGGCTACGTGGACGCCCACGGGTTGCTGCACGTGGCCGGGCGGAACGACGACATGATCGTGTCGGGTGGTGAGAACGTCTTCCCGAGGCCGGTGGAGGAGGCGATCGTGACGATGCCGTCGGTGCGCGAGGTGGTGGTGACCGGCGTCCCGGACGAGGAGTTCGGCCAACGTTTCGCCGCCTACGTGGTGCCGTACGAGGGGCAGACCGTGGATCCGTACGACCTGCGCATGCACGTCCGTGAGGCCCTGGGCCGGTTCTCGGTGCCGCGTGACGTGGTGGTCCTGGCGGAGCTGCCGCGCAACGCCACGGGGAAGGTGGTCAAGCGGCGGCTGCCGAGCAGTACTCCGGGCCAGTCGGAGGAGTGACGCCGCGGGGTTCGGGCGTCGGCGGTGCAGGCCGCTGACGGGGCGGGCCACTGGCGCCTGAGCATCGGGGCCGTGGTCACCCCCTCGGCTCCTCGCGCAGGCGCTTGGTGCCCGTTGCGCACGCATGGTCCCCCGTGTCCCATTTTTGCTTGCGCGCAAGGCAATTGTGGGCTTTGACATCGGGTGCGTGGTTACTACGATGTGGAACGATGCCCGACCGATCCCCCGCCCCGACGGGCGACTTCGAACTCCCGGCAGTCGACGAGCAGATGTGCTTCGCGCTGTACGCGGCCTCGCGTGCCGTCACGAACCTCTACCGCCCACTGCTGGATCCGCTCGGCCTGACCTACCCCCAGTACCTCGTGATGATGCTCCTGTGGGAACGCGGGGAGTGCGCGGTCAAGGAGATCGGCGCGGTGCTGCAACTCGACTACGGCACCCTCACGCCGCTGCTCAAACGCCTGGAGACCAACGGCCTCCTGTTCCGGGAACGCGACCCCGCCGACGAACGCTCGGTGCTGGTCACCGCCACGGGTGCGGGGACCGAGCTGCGGGCCCGCGCCAGGGGCATCCCGGAGGCCATCGGACGGGTCATCGACCTGCCCCCCGAGGAGTTCGAGGCGACCAGACTCGCGCTGCGCAGACTGACCGCCCACGTGCTCGCGGGCGAGGCCCGCGTCGAGGATCCCTAGTCGACCCCCTTCGGGGAGCGGCCGGGAGGACGGGCACCACGGGGGTCGTGCCCGTCCTCCCACGGTCCGAGGGGAAAGCGTGCGGACGGGCCGGAAAGCCCGTCCGCACCGGCTTTCCGGCCTCTTCGGGTTACCGTTGCACCATGGCGATCTGGGCTTCAGACAACCGTAACGGCCACGTCCGCGAGGCCCTGACCCTCCTGCTCTCGCAAGGGGTGATCGACGACTTCCGGATCAGCCCCGAGGACGAGTTCCCGTTCAGGATCCAGGTTCCCGCCGGAATCGTCCCGATGACCGAGCACCAGGCGGCGCACTTCGCCCTGGGGGCCGTGACGGCGCACTTCGGCCACCTGGCCCGGGACTCCGAGGGGACGGGGACCGGATTCTGACCTCTCAACGGTCCCACGTGCCGCACCGCGAGGTCCGCCCGCCGCGAGGACGGCCCTCGCGGCGGCGACCGCCCTCCCCGACTCAGCAACCTCCCGGGGTGAGGTCCCAGTGGTCGGGAGACGACTCGGTCAGCGAGGTCCGCACGGCGGTGTTCCAGAGACCGAGCGGGTCCCCGGAGCCCAGCGCGTAGGCCCGGCCCTGACGGTGTTCGGCCCGGCCCTGGGCGACGTGGTCGTAGTTGCTCGCGGTCACGCACGCTCCCGAGGGCCCCTCGGTCGGCTCCTCCGTGGGGGTCTCCGTCGGCTCTCCGCCGCTGATCCCCCCGACACCCCAGAACCGCGCGGTGTACCCGGTGGAGCAGACCGTGTCCAGGAAGTGCGCCCCCGCCGTGCCGCAGCCCGACGCCGGATCGACCGGGGTTCCGTGCCCCATCCCGGCCACGGAGAAGGACGCGACCGCCGCGTCGGCGGATCCACCACCGCCGTAGTACTCGGCGGTGGTGGATCCGGGCAGACCCTCAGCGCCGTCCGGGGAGCTGGGCAGCCCCCACACGTTCACCCACTGGGCCACGCCGGCCCGCCCGTTGGCCGGAACCACGGTGTGGTCCGCGGTCCCGTGCCAGACCGCCACCCGGGGCGGGTCGGCACCGTCCGGCAGCTTGGCGCGGACCCGGTCGCCCCACTCCTGCGGGGTCAGGGTTCTGCCCGGGTTCATACAGGTGAAGGCGTCGAGCGTGCCGCTGGCGCAGCCCACCGGGACACCGGCGACGATGCTGCCGCCAGCGAAGAGATCGGGGTAGGCGGCGAGGAGCTCGGCCGTCATCGCCCCGCCGGCCGAAAGACCGGAGACGAAGACGCGCCCGGCGTCCAGACCGTGTCGGGCCACGGCGTGCTCGACCATCGAGGCCACCGAACGGACCTCTCCCGAGCCGCGGGCCACGTCAGCGGGCTCGAACCAGTTGAAGCACCGGTTGGCGTTGTTGGCGGTCCGCTGCTCCGCGTAGACGAGGGCGAGACCGGACTCCTCGGCCTGCGCGGCCCAGCCGGAGTTGCGGTGGTAGGTCGCGGCGTCCTGGGTGCAACCGTGCAACAGGACGACCAGGGGAGCCCCCTGGGGGAGGTCGTCGGGGACGTACTCGTACATGGAGAGCGCGCCGGGGTTGGTGCCGAAGGCGGGCACCGGGGAGAGTTCGGCGGCCGAGGCCCGCGGTGCGGCCACGACCAGCACCGCCACCGCCATCAGGAGCACGGTGACCACGGAGAGGACGGGTACCGCGTGCCGGAGGAGGCCCGGCCGGGGGCGGGACGACACGGAGGCGCCGGGTGACGCGGGCGCGACGGAGACGGCGGGGGAGTGGTGAACGGGGGGAGGGGAGGAGTGGGAGGAGTGCATGGTGCGGCTCCGGGGGACGAACGGCGAGCGGGACGATCGGCGACCGTGTGGTTCGGTCGCGTCGGTGCCCGCAAGCCTAGAATCGATGTGATCCACGCGACATGTGGACGAGACGCCGATCACAGGCCGCCGACGCGTGGGAAGCCCACAGCCCCCGAGCGCACATGGGCCCAACCCACATGGACGTCCAACGGGGTGTGTCTCCGGTCCCCGTCCCCCGGTTCACGAGCCGCACCTAGTTTGCTGGCATGACGACGCACGAGTTCCCGTCCGAACCCTCCCTCCGTCCCCCTTCGGAGCCGGGTGCCCCTCCCGCTCCCCAGACCACGCGGTTCCCCCTCACCGGGAGGACGGCCCTGGTGACCGGCGCCGCCAGTGGAATCGGTCGCGCGTGCGCCCTGCGTCTGTCCGCCGCCGGTGCCGCCGTCCGGATGGTCGACGTCGACGGTCCCGCCCTGGCCGAGCTCGCTGAACAGGGTGTGGGAGAGCCGGTCGAGCTGGATCTGACGGATCTGGACGCCGCCGAGGAGGCCGCCCGGGGGGCGGACATCGTGGTGAACAACGCCGGGGTCCAGACGGTCGCCGCCGTCCAGGACTTCCCTCCCGAGCGTTTCTCCCTCATCCTTCGACTCATGGTCGAGTCGCCGTTCCGCCTGGTGCGCGGGGCCCTGCCGCACATGTACGAGCGCGGGTGGGGCCGGATCGTCAACATCTCCTCGGTGCACGGGCTGCGCGCCTCCGCCTACAAGTCCGCGTACGTGGCGGCCAAGCACGGGCTGGAGGGATTCTCGAAGGTGGTCGCCCTGGAAGGTGCCCCACACGGTGTGACCTCCAACTGTGTGAACCCCGGCTACGTGCGGACCGCGCTGGTGGAGAAGCAGATCGCGGACCAGGCCGAGGCCCACGGCATCCCCGAGGAGCAGGTGATCTCGGAGGTCCTGCTGGCCCGTACCCCGGTGAAGCGGCTGATCGAACCCTCGGAGGTGGCCGAGATGGTCGCCTACCTGTGCTCCGACGACGCGTCGTTCGTCAACGGGGCGTCCCTGCCCATCGACGGAGCCTGGAGCTCGAGCTGAACACCACCCCTGACCCTCAGGCCGGTTCCCGCGAGAGATCGGGGGCCGAGCAGCAGGCGCTCTTCCTGGAGCTGTTGCTGCGAGACGCCCCGGCCGTGGAGTACGAGCGTCCGGTGCTCCGTGCGCGCTCGGACGGTTCGGGCGCGGAGACGGTCGCCGCGCTGGAGAACGCCAAGCTGGCGGCGCTGCGGGTACGGGCGGTGCTGCGGGACCGGCAGCGGCGCGAGTCGGAACTGAGCGCGCTGTTCGAGACCGCCAACGACCTCGCCGGGATGCGCAGCCTCGACCAGGTGCTCCGGGCGATCGTGGAGCGGGCACGGCACCTGCTCGGAACGGACGTCGCCTACCTGACGCTGAGCGACCCGGAGGCGGGCGACACCTACATGCGGGTGACGTCGGGGTCGGTCTCGGCGGCCTTCCAGCGGCTCCGGCTGGCCCCGGGAAAGGGGCTGGGTGGCCTGGTGGCCAGCACGTCGCTGCCGTACGTGACCGCCAACTACTTCGCGGACCCCCGGTTCGAGCACGCCGAGAACATCGACACCGCCGTGCGGGAGGAGGGCCTGGTCGCGATCCTCGGAGTGCCGCTGCGGATGAACGGGCGTCGGGTCGGGGTGCTGTTCGCCGCCAACCGCCGGGAGCGGCCGTTCGCCCACTCGGAGGTGGCGCTGTTGTCGTCGCTGGCCACACACGCCGCGATCGCGATCGACAACGCCAACCTCATCGACGACACCCGGCGGGCCCTGGACGAGCTGCACACCGTGAACGAGCGCCTGCAGCGGCACACGGCGTCGGTGGAGAGGTCGGCGGCGGCGCACGACAGGTTCACCGACCTCGTACTGGGTGGGGGAGGGGTGCGGGAGGTCGCCTCGGCCGTCGCGGAGGTCCTGGGCGGCACGGTGTGCGTTCACGACCGCACCTCGGACGAGGTGGTGACGGCGTCCCCGGAGGGTGTGACCAGCGTGACCGCTCCCGGAACGATCGGCGGGTCGGTGGGCTCGGGCGGGAACCCGCGGCCCTCCGATCGCTCCCCGGTCCTCCCCGCCGACCGGGACTCCGCCCGCCCTTCCCCAGAGCCCTTCCGGCACCCGGGCACCGACCACGTACCTGGTGAGGGCTCCGGGCCCGAGGAGGGCGTGGATCTGACCGGGGCTGCACGTTCCTCCCTGGCCAGCGGCCGGGCCGTGTCGGTCGGGGGCACGTGGGTCGCGGCCGCGGCGGCCGGGGCCGAGCCCCTGGGCACCCTCGTCCTGCGCGGGGTGGAGCTGGACGACACCGACCAGAGGGTGCTGGAACGGGCGGCCATGGTGACCGCGCTGCTCCTGCTCATCCGCCGCTCGGTGAGCGAGACCGAGCACCGGGTGCGCGGCGACCTGCTCAACGAACTCCTGGAGGTGCCCGCGCGCGATCCGGTGTCCCTGCGCCAGCGGGCGGCGCTGCTCCACGCGGACCTGGACACCCCGCACGTGCTGGTGGTGGCGGAGGCCCCGGGGGGAGACCCGCAGCGGTTGCGTTCGGCGGCGGCCTTCGCCGCCGAGACGGTCGGCGGACTCGCGGCCTCGCGGGGCGGCAGACTGGTGCTGGCGCTGCCCGGCTCCGACCCGGCGGAGGTCGGCGGACGGGTGTCGGCGGAGCTGTCCGCCGCCGCCAACGGCCCGGTGACGACCGGGTCGGCCGGGCCCACCCGGGGCCCGGAGACCTTCCGGGACGCGTTCACCGAAGCGGTGCGGTGCGTCCAGACCCTGCGCGCCCTCGGCCGGAACGGAGACGCCGCCACCTCTGACGACCTCGGGTTCTCCGGCCTGCTGCTGAGCCAGGACCGGGACGTGCCCGGATTCGTGACGGCGGCACTGGGACCGCTCCTGGAGTACGACGCCAAGCGGGGCACCCTGCTGGTGGAGACCCTGCGCGCCTACTTCGCGGCCGGGGGCAACCTGTCCCGGGCCAAGGACGACCTGCACATCCACGTGAACACCGTGGCGCAGCGTCTGGAGCGGATCGGTCACCTGATCGGCGCGGACTGGCAGCTCCCCGACCGTGCGCTGGAACTACAGCTCGCCCTGCACCTGCACGGTCTGCTCGACCAGGGCGTGGACCTGCTCGGCGACCGGGACCACACCTGACGGGACCGCACCGTCGACGGGACCCGCGTCTGGGGCCTCCAGGTGAGGCCCGGTGCGGTCCGGGCGGCCCGGCCGGGTACCGGTGTGCCGACGTTCCCGGGTCCACGGCACCCCGGGGGGGTTGACCTCAACATTGGTTGAGGGAGTGGAGTGGTCTCCGGGTCCCGTCGAGGAGACCCCCGGGCCCCGGGGTCCGGCGCCCACCCACAGGGGAGACACGATGACCCAGCCCACGACGTCCCAGCCGATCCTGGTCACCGGAGCCACCGGCAACACCGGCCGACACGTGGTGGCGGGACTGCTCGCCGAGGGGGTGCCGGTCCGTGCGCTGACCCGGGATCCGGAGCGGGCGCGGTTTCCCGAAGGCGTCGAGGTGGTCGCGGGGGACGTCACCGTCCCGGCGGACGTGACGCGGGCGGCGAGGGGCGCGGGCGCCGCCTACCTGGTGTGGCCGGGAACCGATGCGGCCGCGAAGAGGGCGGCGGAGGTGGTCGAGGCCCTGGGCGCCGAGGTCGGCAGGGTGGTCTACCTCTCGGCCGCCGGCGCCGAGGAGACCGGAGGCGTGTGGGGCGGTGTGGAGCGCGCCGTGCGGAGATCCGCCCGCGCGTGGACCTTCCTGCGGGTCACCGGGCTCGCGACGAACGCGCTGGCCTGGTCCGACAAGGTGCACCGGGGAGTGGTGCGGGCCCCGTTCGGCGCGGCCTCCCGCTCCCTGGTGCACGAACGGGACGTGGCCGCGATGGCGGTGCGGGCGCTGGTGGACGACGGGCACGCGGGTCGGGCGTACCTGGTCACCGGGCCCGAGGTGGTCAGCCAGACCGACCAGGTGCGGGTGCTCGGGGAGGAGGTCGGGATCCCCGCGCGGTGGGAGGAGCAGCCGCTGGACGAGGCCCTCGTGGAGCTGTCACTGGAGGTGGGGGTGGAGTTCGCCCACCAGATCATCGAGCACTGGACCGTCAACGTCGACATCCCCGAGGAGGTGTCCGAGGACGTCGCGCGGGTGCTCGGCCGTCCCGCCCTGAGCTTCCGGGAGTGGGCCCGCGACCACGTCGCCGACTTCACCCCGGACCGAGCCGAACCCTGACGATGATCAGGTCCGGAGAGCACTCGCGCGGCCCGATCCCGAGACCGGTCAGGTCCGGAGGCCGGTCAGGTTCCCGAAACCGGCCAGACCGAGGTGGGTCCGACCTCGGGCACTGACCAGGGGGCGTGGCGGGGGAGCGGTCGGCTCCGGGTGCGAGGGGGCGCCCGGAGCCGAGGGGGTCAGCAGGGCCCCTGGTCGGACCAGGCGCCCCACTCCCCGCCCAGGTCCGGCGGGAAGCCCTGGATCCACCACCGCGCCTCGTAGACGCGCCCCTCGTAGTGGACCCGGTCGCCCTCGTCGTAGATCGTGCCCGCGTCCCAGGCGGAACCGGAGCAGGAGCCCCCGGGTGCGGCCTGGTCACCGTCCTCCCCGGACCCACCCTCGGCGGTGCCGCCGTCCTCCGCGTCCTCCGTCTCCTCCTCGACCACCTCGGGGCCGGTGGAGACCGTGAGGGTGACGGCGCCGTCCTCGGGCAGGATCGTGCCCGGTTCGGGGTCCTGGCCGCTGACCGCGCCCTCCGCGACGGACTCGCTCGGCGCCTCCACCACGGACACGGTCAGACCGAGCCCGCCCAGCGCCTCGGTGGCCTCCGCCTGCGCCATCCCCACCAGCGTGGGAACGATGACCCCCTCGCTGACGTGCAGGGTCACCTCCTCCTCCCGGTCGCCGTCCTCCCCGACCTCGGGAACCGAGGACAGGACGGTGCCCGGCGTCTCCTCGGCGGAGTGCTCCTGCACGACCTCGACCTCGGTGAACCCGGCCTCGCGCAGCAGCGTGCGGGCGTCGTTCTCGGTACCGCCCACGACGTCCGGCACCTCCACGTGCCGCGGCCCGACGGACAGCGACAGCAGGATCGCCTCGCCGCCCTCCAGCTCCGTACCGGCCGTCGGTTCGGTCGCGGCCACCTCACCCGGGTCGACGTCCTCGCTGTAGGCGTCCTCGTAGGCGAAGGTGAGCTCCATGTCCAGGGCGGCCAGCTCCACCTCCGCCATCTCCGGGGAGAACCCGGTGAGATCGGGGAGTTCGGCGGCGTCTCCCGGTACGAGGGCCCATCCCGCGACGCACAGCGCCAGCACCACGGCCCCGGCTCCGACCAGGACGGGCAGTCGCCGCCAGGGAGGAGTGCCCTCGCCCCGCGCCGGGGAGCCCCCGGCGGCGAGGGCCTCGGCGTCCACCACCGGGATCGGCTGGGTGACGTCGCCGCCCTCGGTCCGGGGTCGGGGCAGCGACCTCAGCACCTGCTCGACCAGGGTGAGGTACTGACCGGCGTCGCGCGGCCGGTAGCGGGGGTTGGGTTCCGTGGCGTTGGAGACCAGCATGTCCAGGTCCGGCGGCAGTCCGGGGACGGTGGCCGAGGGCCGCAGCGGTTCCCCCTCCTCGACCCGGAGGTCACCGGTCAGCAGGCTGTGCAGGAGCGCGCCCACGGCGCGCACGTCCGTGCGCGGGGTCAGGTCCTCGGTTCCCAGCAGCCGGAACCCGGTGACCGTGACCCGGTTGTCGGCGGCCAGGACCACGTCGTCCGGGGCGAGGCCGCCGTGCACCAGACCCTCGTCGTGTGCCGTCCGGAGCGCTTCCAGGACGTCGGCCACGATGGTCAGGGCCGTGTGCGGGCCGTAGCGCAGTCCCTGGTCGCCCCCGCCGAGGACCTCTCCGAGGGGCTCTCCCCGCGTGGACGCGGTGACCACGTACACGTGGTCGCCGTCCCTGCCGTCTCCGAGCACCCGCACGAGACCGGGGGACCGGAGTCCGGCCAGGGTCTGGGCCCGTCCCAGGAAGGCGTGGACGGCGGCGGGGTCCGCGACCAGGTCCGGGGCGAGGAGGGTGACGGTGACGGGCTCGTCCGCCACCGTGTCGTGTCCGTCGTGGACCGACACCGAGCCGTCACCACCGACACGCGCGCCCACGAGGACGCGTCCGTGCAGCGTGGAACCGGTGGGTGGGGAGGGGGTGGGGGACTCCATGAGTCGGATTGTACGGCGCCGAAACCGCACGGACCCTCCCCCAACGTGCCGGATACGGACAGAAGCACCCGGACCGGGCGCGCGGTGTCAGGTGTCCGAATCCCCGGTCTCCCGAGGCCAGGCCGCGCGTCCGACCCACGGAGTAGAGTCGGCCGGACACCCCTCCTCCCTCCTGTGAGGCCCCATGAACACCCTTGGCGACGACCCCGACCGGGACGGCCTGGACGATCGGGCCGCCGGGGCCCTGCTCGGGGCCGCGTGCGGTGACGCGCTCGGTGTGCCCTACGAGTTCGCCGCCCGGCTGTCCGAGCGGGAGGTTCCCGCGATGGTCGGCGGCGGCCTGGGGCCCTACGCCCCCGGGGAGTACTCGGACGACACCCAGATGGCGGTGTGCCTCGCGGAGGCGCTCCGAGACCACGACGATCCCCGTTCCGGAGCGGCCCTGGACCAGACCGCACGCGCCTTCCTCTCCTGGCGTCGCGAGGGCGCCACGGACATCGGGGCGCAGACCGCCCGGGTCCTCGGTGACACCGAACGGGCCCTGGCCGCCGACAGCACGGGGCGGACCGGCGCCGCCGAGGAGATGATCCGGCTGTCCGCGCGGATGTTCGGTGCGGGGGAGCGGTGCGCGGGCAACGGATCGCTGATGCGTGCCGCCCCGTTGGCCCTGGCCCATCTCCGCGACCGCGACCAGCTGGCCGAGACCGCGCGCGTGTACAGCCTGCTCACCCACGGCGACCCGCTCGCCGCCGAGGCGTGCGTGCTGTGGTGCGAGGCGATCCGGCGGGCCGTGGTGTGGGGGTCCGACGAGGGGCCGCGCTCCGGGCTCGACCTGCTGGAGCCGCACGCCCGCGACGCCTGGGCCGGGTACCTGGCCGAGGCCGAGGGCGCCCCGCCGCACGCGTTCTCGCCCAACGGGTTCGTGGTGCGCGCGCTCCAGGCGGCGTGGTCGGCCATCGTGCACACCCCCGTGGAAGCCGGGGACCCGGACCGGTACGCGGCCCCGGTGTGGGCGGCGGTGCGCGCGGGGGACGACACCGACACCGTGGCGTCGATCGCCGGTGCCCTGGTCGGCGCCCGGTGGGGTCGCTCCGCCGTTCCGGAGGAGTACGTGGCGGCGGTGCACGGCTGGCCGGGCTATCGGGCGGACGGGCTCACGCGGCTGGCCGGGGAGATCGTGCGGCGGCACGGGGGCTAGGTCGGGCGTCCGTTGGCGAACACGCGGCGGACGTGCGGCATCATGGTGGCGCACGAGAGCGGGAACGTGAATCGGTACGGGAACGGGGAGCGGCCATGGCGGAGCGAATCGACTGGGTGCCTGCGCACGATCACCCGGAGCTGACGGCCGATCCGGTGCGCGGGGCCATCGCGCCCTTCGACGGTTCGGTGCGGGCCGCGGCGATCGACCCCGAGCTGGCGGACACCGCCGAGTTCTGCGAGGCCTACGGGCTGTCCCTGGAGACCAGCGCGAACTGCGTGGTGCTGTCCGCGAAGCGGGGCGGCGAGGTGACGTACGCGGCGTGCATGGTGCTGGCCACGGATCGGGCCGACGTCAACGGGGTGCTGCGCAGACACCTGGGGGCGCGGAAGGCGTCCTTCGCGCCGATGGACGAGGCGACCGGGCTGACCGGGATGGAGTACGGAGGGATCACACCGTTCGGGCTGCCCTCGGGGTGGCCGGTCCTGGTCGACAAGCGGGTGTACGACACCCCGTGGGTGGTGGTGGGCAGCGGCCTGCGCCGCTCGAAGCTGCGTGTTCCCGGCCCGCTGCTGGCCGAGCTGCCGGGTGCCGAAGTGCTGTCGCTGACCCGCTAGGGGAAGGGACTCCGCACGACCGGGACCCGCCGCGCATCGATTTGTCGACAAATCCACGAGTGGTTAAGGCGGGTTTCGGAACGGGGACGACTCCGGCACTAAGCACCTGGTCTGGGGACATGCCCGTTTCCGAGGAGGGCCTGTCCGGAAGTGGCCGCGCTCGCGTGTGGCCACCCGGGCGAGATCCCCAGGAGGAGAGAGGACGCACACATGGCACGGATGACCCACCTGTACTCCGTACTTCCCGTCACTGACCCCGAGGAGTCGCTGGGTTGGTACACGGCGCTCTTCGGCCGACCCGCGGACGAGGTGGTCGGGGAGGAGTTCATGTGGCGCGTGGACGACACCGCCTGGGTCGTGCTCGCGGCCCGTCCCGACCGGGTCGGGGGCGGCCTCCTCACCCTCGGGGTCTCGGGGCTCGACGAGATCCTCGCGCGGCTGGTCGCGTACGGCGCCGGGCACGAGCCCGTGGAGACCTACGGCAACGGCGTCCGCCACGTGGTCGCCCACGACCCGGACGGCAACAGCCTCTCCCTGGCGGAGCCTCCCTCCGACTGACCGTCCGCCACCCGCTTCCTAGGAGGCGGGGTAGCGCAGGCGGTACCACTGGGGCGAGGTGCGGTTCATGGGGAAGCCGAGCCCCCTCCGGGGGGCGTCCTCCACGTCGAGGAGCTCCCACCCCGGGAACGCCTCCAGGACCTCGGACCGGGACACCCCGCCCACCATCCTCCGGAAGATGGACGGACCGAACTCCAGCATGATCAGGGACGCCCCCGGCGCGGCCAGCGCCGTCACGCCGCGCCCCTGCGCGGCCCGCTGTTGGGCGTCGAAGCCCTGGAAGCAGCCGATGTCGACGAACAGGTCGAAGCGCCCCAGGTCGGGGGAGAGGTCGGTGGCGTCACCGACCCGGTAGCTCACCTCCGCGGGCCCCTGGAGACGAGCCGCCTCGACGGCGGCGGGGACCAGGTCGACACCGGTGACGTCCCACCCCTGGGCGGCCAGCTCCGGGGTGAACCGCCCCCGGCCGCACCCGATGTCCAACGCCCGGCCCGGACCGCCGCGTTCCTCGGCCTCGCGGTCGAGGAAGGAACGGAACCGCACCATGGCCACGGGTCCGTAGCGCTCCCACGGGGTGAGGCCGAGACGGTACATCCGCGCGTAGTTGGTCATGGCTCCACGGTAATCCCGGGCACCCGGGGTGGCCAGGCGCCTCGGGTGATGGCGGGGAAATCGCAGGTGGGGCGTTGCCCAGCTGGTCAGGGACTATTTACTGACCGATCGGTCTGTAATACTGTTCGCTCAGGCCCACACCGAGGAGAGGACCGTCACGTGTCCGAAGTACTGGAGAGCTACGCACAGGGATCGTGGTTCACCCCCGCGGACGAGGGTGCCCCCCTGGCCGACGCGAACACCGGCGAGACCGTCGCGTGGATCTCGACGCGGGGTCCCGACGTCGCCGCGATGGTCGAGTACGCACGTGAGGTCGGCGGCCCCGCGCTGCGCCAGCTCACCTTCCACCAGCGGGCGAACATCCTCAAGGAACTCGCCAAGCACCTGATGGGGTACAAGGACGAGTTCTACGCCCTCTCCCACCGCACCGGGGCCACCAAGCGCGACACCATGGTGGACGTCGACGGCGGTTTCGGCACGCTCTTCAGCTTCTCCAGCAAGGGCCGCCGCGAACTCCCCAACGCGACGGTCATCCTGGACGGCCCCCTCGAACCTCTGGGCCGGGGCGGCACCTTCGTCGCCCAGCACGTGTACACGTCGCGGCCGGGCGTCGCGGTGCAGATCAACGCCTTCAACTTCCCGGTCTGGGGCATGCTGGAGAAGCTCGCCCCGGCCTTCCTCGCGGGCCTTCCGAGCATCGTCAAGCCCGCCGGTCAGACCGCGTACCTGACCGTCGCGGTCGTCCGGCGGATGGTCGAGTCGGGTCTGCTGCCCGAGGGATCCCTCCAGCTCCTGGTCGGCAGCCACCGGGGCCTGCTCGACGCCCTCGGCCCCCAGGACATCGTGGGCTTCACCGGCTCGGCGGCCACCGGCGCCCTGCTCCGGGAGCACCCCAACGTGGTCCGGGGCGGCGTCCAGCTCAACGTCGAGGCCGACTCGCTGAACTGCTCGATCCTCGGCCCCGACGTGGGCGTGGACGACCCCGAGTTCGACCTGTACGTCAAGCAGGTCGTGACGGAGATGACCGTCAAGGCGGGTCAGAAGTGCACCGCGATCCGCCGGGTGATCGTGCCCGCAGGGATGGCCGACGCCGTCACCGAGGCCCTGACCGCCCGCCTGTCCAAGGTCGTGGTGGGTGCCGCCGACCACCCCGACGCCCGCATGGGCGCTCTGGTCTCGCTCGCCCAGCGTGAGGAGGTCCGCAAGGCCGTCCGGACCCTGCGCGCCTCCAGCGAGCTCGTGTTCGGTGACCCCGAGCGGGTCGAGGTGACCGGCGCGGACGACGGCACCGGCGCGTTCATGTCACCGATCCTGCTGCGTGCCGCCCCGGGCGCGAAGGAGCCCCACGACGTCGAGGCGTTCGGGCCGGTCAGCACGATCATCACCTACGGCTCGGTCGCCGAGGCCGTGGAACTGGCCGCGCGCGGCCAGGGCAGCCTGGTGGGTTCGCTGGTCACCCATGACGAGGACGTGGCCCGCGAGGTCGTCCTGGGCGTCGCCCCCTGGCACGGCCGGCTCCTGGTGCTCGACCGGGACGACGCCAAGGAGTCGACCGGCCACGGTTCCCCCATGCCGGTCCTGGTGCACGGCGGGCCCGGCCGCGCGGGCGGCGGCGAGGAGATGGGCGGTGTGCGCGGCGTCAAGCACCACATGCAGCGCACGGCCGTCCAGGGCTCCCCGGACATGCTCACCGCGATCACCGGCCACTGGACCACCGGTTCGCGCCGCGCCGTCGGTGCGACGCACCCCTTCCGCAAGAACCTGGCCGAACTGCGGATCGGTGACACCATCGAGTCGGCGGAGCGTGCGGTCACCCGCGCCGACATCGACCACTTCGCCGAGTTCACCGGCGACACCTTCTACGCGCACACCGACGAGGAGGCGGCCGCCGCGAACCCGTTGTTCGGCGGGATCGTGGCGCACGGATACCTGGTGGTCTCGCTGGCCGCGGGGCTGTTCGTGGACCCGGCCCCGGGCCCGGTCCTCGCCAACTTCGGCGTCGACAACCTGCGCTTCCTCACCCCGGTGAAGGAGGACGCGGTGATCCGGGTGACGCTGACCGCCAAGCAGATCACCCCCCGCACCAACGCCGAGTACGGCGAGGTCCGCTGGGACGCCCTCGTCACCGACCAGGACGGCGAGCCCGTCGCCACCTACGACGTCCTCACCCTGGTGGCCAAGGGCGAGGAGTAGGCGGGGCCCACCGGTGCGCGTCTCGCTCCGTCGTCCCGTCGATTCGTCGACGGGACGACGGAGCGACGTCTGCCCGCGTCCACCGAGCGGGTCCGGTTCCGGGGCCCCGCGCCAACGAGTCCGGACCCAAGGCATAACCCGTGTTTATGTTCACGAGAGGCGCGCCTTCCTAAGGTGAGTGGGGTGTGGACACCGAGGTTCCCGACACGGACAGGGAGGCGACATGGGACGCATCACCGTCGACGCCGAGAACAGTGATCCGGTCGAGCTGTACTACGAGGACCAGGGGAGCGGCCAGCCGGTCGTCCTCATCCACGGGTACCCGCTCGACGGACGCTCCTGGGAACGGCAGACCGCCGTCCTGCTGGACTCCGGGTACCGAGTGATCGCCTACGACCGCCGGGGGTTCGGACAGTCGTCGCACCCCGCCGACGGGTACGACTACGACACCTTCGCGGCGGACCTCAGGACCGTCCTGGAGACCCTGGACCTCCACGACGCGGTACTCGTCGGATTCTCGATGGGCACGGGGGAGGTCGCGCGCTACCTGGGTTCCTACGGTTCCGACCGGGTCGCGAAGGCGGCCTTCCTGGGATCGCTCCAGCCCTTCCTGCTCCAGACCGAGGGCAACCCCGGCGGGGCCGCCCCGCGCGAGTTCTTCGAGGACATCGTCGCCCAGGTCAGAGCCGACCGCTACGCCTACTTCACCGCGTTCCTGGAGGGCTTCTTCAACCTGGACGAGACCCTGGGGGACCGCATCAGCGAGGAGGCCGTGCACAACAGCTGGAACAGCGCCGCGCACTCCGGACCGGTGGCGTCGGCCGCCTGCCCGCTGACCTGGATCACCGACTTCCGCGAGGACGTGCCGAGGATCGACGTGCCCGCGCTGATCGTGCACGGGACCGGTGACCGCATCCTTCCGGTGGAGGCCACGGGGCGCCGGTTCGCGGAGCTGCTGCCCTCGGCCGAGTACGTGGAGATCGAGGGGGCACCGCACGGTCTGCTGTGGACCCACGCGGACGAGGTCAACGAGGTCCTGCTGCGTTTCCTGGCTGCCTGACGTGGGAGAACGTGACCGGAGCGCCCGTCCGCGACGCACCACCAAGCTGCGTGTGACCGAGGACTTCGACGCACCGCCGGAACGGGTGTTCGCCCTCACCCTCAGCGAGGAGGGCTTCGTGGACGCGATGCCCCCGGGCGTGGAGGTGCTGAGCTGGCCCGAGCGGTTCGGTGAGGGAGAGGTCCTGGACCTGCGCTGGGGTGTGGCCGGGGTCCATCCCGTGCGCTGGGTCGCGGTCGTCGACGCCTACGAGGAGGGCCGTTCCTTCAGCGACCTCCAGGTGCGCGGCCCGTTCCGCTACTGGCGGCACACCCACACGGTGGAGCCGCACGGCGCGGGCACGCGCCACACCGATCTGGTGGAGTTCGGCACCGGCCTCGGTCCGGCGGGCGACCTCGCGGCCGCGATCGCCATCCGCGGGGCCTTCGGACCCAGGCTGAAGCGTATGCGCGCCGCCCTGGAGGGGCGGACGTGAGAAAGCGCCCCGGAGGTGCCGACTCCTCCGGGGCGCTGGTCCTTGGGTCTACAGGCGGGCGATCGCCCTCGCCGGATCCTCCATGGCGTCGGCGACGACGCGCATGAACCCGGCGGCCGCGCCGCCGTCACAAACCCGGTGGTCGAAGGCGAACGACAGCTGCGTGACGCTGCGGACCGTCAACTCTCCGTCGACCGCCCAGGGCCGGTCGATGATCCGGCCGAGACCGAGGATCGCCACCTGCGGGTGGTTGATGATCGCCGCGCTGCCGTCCACGCGGAGCGCACCGTAGTTGTTCAGTGTGAACGTGCCGCCGGTGAGCTGCGCGGGGGTGGCCCGACCTTCGCGGGCCAGTCGGGTGAGCTCCCTGATCTCGGCGTCCAGCTCGGTGGTGGTGAGCCCGTGGGCGCCCATCACCGCCGGGGCGACCAGGCCCCGGTCGGTCTGGACCGCCAAGCCGAGGTTGACCCCGTCGTACTGGACGAGTTCCTCGCGTTCGGTGTCCACCCGCCCGTTGAGCTCCGGGTACGCGCGCAGGCCCGCGAGGACGAACCGGGCCACGTAGGCGAGCAGCCCGGGGCCGTCGGGGTCGGACCGGCGCAACCGCACCAGTTCGGTGGCGTCCACGTCGACCCACACGGTGGCCTCGGGGATCTCGGACCGGCTGCGCGAGAGCGCGGCCGCCACAGCCCTGCGGAAGGTGCCCATCGGGACCCGTCGGGACTCGGTGAGGCCGGTGCGGGAGTCGACGGAGCCCGGGGCGACCGGCACCGGGGCGGTGACCGGCGCGGCCTGGGAGGGGACCGCGATCGGGGCGGACGGGGCCGGAGCGGTGTTGGCACCGGCCGCCTCGATCGCGGAGCGTACGTCGCGGCGGGTGATGAGGCCACCCGGGCCGCTGCCCCGGACGTCGGCCACGCGCAACCCGGCCTCACGGGCGAGCTGACGGACCAGGGGCGAGGTCACCAGCGGCACCCGGCGCGCCGGGGCCGCCTGGATGGGTGTCACCGAGGCGACCGGGGTGGAGGGCCGGGCCGACTCCGAGACCGCGGACGCGACCGGAGCGGGCGGCCGAGCGGCCTCCGAAGGGCGCTGGCGCGGTCGGCGGCGGCGACCGGTGCCGGTGGACTCCGGCGTGCCGTAGCCGATCAGGACGTTGCCCGAGCCCGCGCGCTCCTCCTCCCGGTAGCGCTCACCGGCGTCGTCCGCGGGCGCGGACGCCGTCTCGGGCGCCTCGGGGACCGGGACCGCCGCCGTCTCCGGTGACGCCTCCGCCCCTCCCACGCTGATCAGCGGCTTCCCGACCGCCAGGACCTCACCCTCCCGTCCGTGCAGGACGGTGACCGTCCCGGCGAACGGTGAGGGGACCTCGACGATGGACTTGGCGGTCTCCACCTCGACGACGGGCTGGTCGAGGGTGACGGTGTCGCCCACGGCGACCAGCCACCTCACGACCTCGGCCTCGGTGAGTCCCTCCCCGAGATCGGGAAGGTCGAACGTACGGGTCGTCACTGGTCCTCCCACTGAAGGTCGTCGACAGCGTCCAGGATCCGGTCCACGCTGGGCAGCTGGAAGCGCTCCAGCTTGGGCGGGGGGAAGGGGATGTCGAAGCCGGTCACCCGGCGGACCGGGGCGGCCAGCGAGTGGAAGCAGCGCTCGGTGACGCGGGCGACGATCTCCGAGGCGACGCTGGCGTACCCGCTGGCCTCGGCCACCACCACGGCGCGCCCGGTGGAGCGGACCGCCGCGCACACGGTCTCGTCGTCGAAGGGGACGATCGAGCGCACGTCCACGACCTGGAGGCTGCGGCCCTCCTGGGCGGCGGCCTCGGCGGCCTCCATCGCGGTGGACACGGCGGGACCGTAGGCGATCAGGGTGGCGTCGGTCCCCTCGCGGCGGACCACCGCCCGACCGATCCCGGGGGTGGGGCGGTCGACGTCGACCTCGTCCTTGGCCCAGTAGAGCTTCTTGGGCTCCATGAAGACCACGGGGTCGGGGGACGCGATCGCCTCGCGCAGCAGGTGGTAGGCGTCCGCGGGGGTGGCCGGGGTGACGACCTTCAGGCCCGGGGTGTGCGCGTAGTAGGCCTCGGAGGAGTCACAGTGGTGCTCCACCCCGCCGATGCCTCCGGCGTAGGGGACGCGGATGACGATGGGCAGGCCGACCCGTCCCCGGGTGCGGTTGCGCATCTTGGCGACGTGGCTGACGATCTGCTCGAAGGCCGGGTAGGCGAAGGCGTCGAACTGCATCTCGACCACCGGGCGCATGCCGTTCATCGCCATGCCCACGGCCATCCCGACGATCCCGGACTCCGCGAGCGGGGTGTCGAAGCAGCGGTCCTCACCGAACTCGGCGGTCAGCCCGTCCGTGATGCGGAAGACACCGCCGAGGGGGCCGACGTCCTCGCCGAAGACGTACACGGAGGGATCCTCCGCGAGGGAGTCGCGCAGCGCCCGGTTGAGCGCCTGCGCCATGGAGAGCTTCTCGGTCGCCATGCTCAGTGGCCCTCTCTGCTCAGTTCGTCGGCCAGGAAGGCGGCCTGCTCGGTCAGCTGCGGGGTGGGGTCCGCGAACACGTGCGCGAACAGGTCGGCGGTGTCGGGTTCGACGTCCTGGTTGACGCCCTCGCGCATGTGGGCGGCGACCGCCTCGGCCCTCTCCGTGATCTCCGCCCGCCGGGCCTTGGTGAGCACCCTCTTCTTCTTGAGGAAGGCCTCCATGCGCAGGAGCGGGTCGCGGGCCACCCAGGGGTCGACCTCGTCCTCGCTGCGGTAGCGGCTGGCGTCGTCGGCGTTGGTGTGCGCCTGCATCCGGTAGGTGTGCGCCTCGACCAGCTGCGGGCCGCCGCCGGAACGGGCGGTCGCGACGGCGCGGTCAAGGACGGCGAGGACGGCCGCGACGTCGTTGCCGTCCACGCGTTCGCCGTTGACGCCGTAGCCGACGCCCTTGTGCGCGAGGGAGGGCGCGGCGCTCTGCCGGGCCAGGGGGACGGAGATCGCGTACTCGTTGTTCTGCACGAAGAACACGACCGGCGCCCTGAAGACGGCCGCGAAGTTCAGCGCCTCGTGGAAGTCGCCCTCACTGGTGGCTCCGTCGCCGCACAGCGCCATGACCACGGTCTTCTCGCCGCGCAGGCGCGCCGCGTGGGCGACGCCGACGGCGTGCAGGAGCTGGGTGGCGAGCGGGGTGGCCTGGGGGGCGACGTGGTGGGCGTAGGGGTCGTAGCCCGCGTGCCAGTCGCCCTTGAGGAGGGTGAGGACCTCGACGGGGTCCACGCCGCGCGCGATGACGGCGGCGGTGTCACGGTACGTGGGGAAGAGCCAGTCGCCGTCGGCCAGCGCGAGCGCGGCGCCGGTCTGGCAGGCCTCCTGACCGTGGGAGGAGGGGTAGACGGCGAGGCGGCCCTGGCGGACGAGGGCGCTGGCCTGGTCGTTGACGCGGCGGCCGATCACCAGGGAGGTGTAGGCCTCCAGGAGGCGCTGGGTGTCGGGCATCCGCAGGTCGGCGCCGCCGACCGGGACCCCGGACTCGTCGAGCAGTTGGACCGGCTGCTCGGAGGGGAGTAGGCCCGGGTGTCCAGCCATGCTGCAACCTCCTGGTGCGCGCGGAATTCGCGAAAGATCTGTACAGGGACATGGTGCTGTTCACGACCATCTGTTCGCTACAAACCGGGAGGAATCGAGAAAATGTCGCGAAAGTTCCCATACTTCGCGTCAGTCCGTCCACGAATGTGACCCAGGACACCGGGCCTGGTGGACATGTGGCCCACGCCTCACGGCCTGGTGACCCTCACCGCGTGGACGCCCCGGGCCATCGCCGGGGCTCCCCGGCGTCGTTAGCATGTAGCGGTGCCGCGATCGCCCTGACCTGCGACGCACCGAGCGCACACCACACCAGCGGGAACACCAGGGGGAACCAGACCGTGAGCGACGAGCGCGAGAACCTGAGCTACGAGCTGTTCGGCACGGCGATGCGCGAGATGGCCCAGGCGATCGCGGACGACGGGTACGAGCCGGACATCATCCTGTCCATCGCCCGGGGCGGCCTGTTCGTCGCCGGTGGGCTCGGGTACGCCCTCGACGTCAAGAACCTGCACGTCATGAACGTGGAGTTCTACACGGGTGTGGGCACCACCCTGGACATGCCGGTCATGCTGCCGCCCGTCCCCAACGTGGTCGACCTGAGCAAGAAGAAGGTCCTGGTCGCCGACGACGTCGCGGACACGGGCAGGACGCTCAAGCTGGTGCACGACTTCTGCGCGGAGCACACCGCCGAGGTGCGCAGCGCGGTCATCTACGAGAAGCCGCAGTCCCTGGTCAAGTGCGAGTACGTGTGGAAGCACACCGACCGCTGGATCAACTTCCCGTGGTCGGTGGAGCCGCCCGTTGTGCGCCGCGAGAACCAGGTCCGCGACGCCTGACGGGGTTCACCCCGGGGTGGCGGCCCCGTCCTCCCGCACCGGGTGGTCGACGGTGGCGGTGTTCCCTCCGCCTCGTTCGTCCTCCGGGGCCCGGAGGAGCAGGCGGGCGACCACCGCCACCATGAGCGCGCCCAACAGGAGCATGCCCACGGCCGCGGGCAGCCGCCAGGGCCCGGGCACGTACAGCGGCAGGTGCCAGGACCGCTCCGCCACCCCCGAGGCCAACGCCACCAGGGACATCGATCCCTGGTAGAGGGGCAGCCAGAAGGTGAGCCCCAGGGCCGTCACCACGGCGCCGGCCCTGGAGGACCGTGAGTCCAGGTTGCGCCCCGCCCGGGAGAGCGGGGTCCGCCTCGCGCCCTCCGTCCCGGAGGGGTCCCCCTCGCGTTCCGCGTCCGTACCGGTCTCCGCCGCACGGGCGGAGGTGTCCCGGCCCCAGCGCAGGGTGCCGAGCAGCTCCGGGCCCCGTCTCTCCAGGCGACGGTGAGCGACCCGGCCCAGGCCCCAGCCGAGCAGGAGGCCCTCCAGGACCCCCACCGCGACTCCCGACCACATCAGGCCCGGCTGGTCCAGGAAGAACCCGAGGGCGGTGACCGCCACGGGTGGCACCACCGAAAGCAGCAGCACCGGGAACAGGACGTTGAACTGGCCGACGACGTCCCCCGACTCCAGCGGGTCGCCACCGTGCCGGTGCGGTTCCGGGCCGGGAGCGGGCCAGAGCACCGCGAACAGCACACTGAACCCTGCTCCGCCCCCGACGAGGGCGGGCAGGACCGCGAACACCCAGGGCCAGGCCCAGTGCTGCCCGGTGAACAGGATGCCGCCGACCGACAGCAGGACCGCCACCGGCACGAACACCAGCAGCCAGGCGGCCTGCCGTCCACGCACGTCGTGCCGCGCGGCGCCGGGTGCGAGCAGGGTCTGCCACAGCGCGGTGCCGTCCAGCGCGTACACGTTGAGCGACATCAGCGCGGCCAGCGCCACGACGACGAGCCCGGCCAGCGGGATCATGAAGGTGAGCCCGACCAGCACGCCCAGGGCGCAGACCAGGACACCGGTCCACAGGGCGGTGCGCAGCTCCAGGGCCCGCCGGGGATCCCGCCCCCAGGTGCGCAGTTCGCGCCCGATCACCGCGCCGACGGGACCGGAGGGCAGGAGGCTCCCGAGCCTCCCGGTCACACCCCGGCCGTGGCGGGCGGGGGCGGTGGTCGGGCTGGTCATCCGTTGACGGAGGAGCGAGGCCCAGCACGCGGTCAAGCCGGTGGACGCCAGGACCAGTGCGGCCAGCGCACCCAGAGCCGACGGGACGTCGCCGCGACCGGCGGCGGTCACCGCGTGGACGCCCCAGCCCGAGGGCAGGGCGAGCAGCACGGTGTCATAGGGGGCGGGGACGCCCCGGTTCCAGAGCAGCGCGAACACGTCGGTGTACTGGGACACCGCCTGGTACAGCATGTACGCCGAGAACCCCGCCGCGAGCACGGCGGCGTTCCGGATCGCGGTGACCTCCACTCCGATCCGGGTGCGCAGGGCCGCCCCGGAGAGCGCCGTGACCACACGTGACGCCAGGACGAGGAAGACCACCTGGAGGGGGATCGCCACCACGGCCACGAGCGCGGCGAGCACGCCCCACCGAACGGCCAGGACGAGCAGTGACAGGGACGCCACCGCGGTGACCGGGACTGTCACACCCACGAAGGACGAGGCCAACAGGCCCAGGGCGATTCCGCGCGGTGGGATCGGTTCCAGGGCGAAGTACTCCGGGCGCAGCGACGTGTCCCCGCCGCCCGCGCCGGAGGGTCCCAGGACCCAGCCGACGAACCAGGCAGCCATCAGCGCGGAGAGCAGACCGGTCACCGCGAGCGGCGGCGCCAGGGCAGCGGTGAGCACGGTGAGGAGCGCCAGGGCCAGACCGATGACGCCTCCGACCGCACGTCGGGTACCGGACCCGTGCCGCAGGACCGCCAGCCTCATGCGGATCATCACGCCAACCACGCGAACCCCCCGACCGGCGCGGGCGCGCCGACCAGCGCGACGAAGGCCTCCTCCAGGCCCGCGTGGTCGCCGCGCACCTCCGCCAGCGTCCCCTCGGCCAGCACACGGCCGCGCGCGATGACGCCGACGTGGTCGCAGACCTGCTCGACCAGGGCCATGACGTGGCTGGAGACGACCACCGAGCCACCACCGTCCGTGAACGAGCGCAGGATGCCCTTGATGACGCTCGCCGAGATCGGGTCGACGGCCTCGAAGGGCTCGTCCAGCACCAGCAGGCGTGGTGCGTGCACGAGGGCACCCGCCAGACCGATCTTCTTCCGCATCCCCGCGGAGTACTCGATGATGAGGGTGTGCTCCGCCTCGGCGAGGCCCAGACCGTGGAGCAGGTCGTCCACCCGTTGGCCGACCTCACGCTCGGACAGGCCGCGCAGGCGCCCCAGGTAGCTCAGCATCTCGCGTCCGGTGAGACGCTCGGGAAGCGCCATCCCGTCCGGCAGGACGCCGATCATCGACTTGGCCCGGACCGGGTCCGCCCACACGTCGGCTCCGAAGACCCGGGCCCCTCCGCTGTCGGGGCGCAGCAGTCCGACGGCCATGGTCAGCGAGGTGGTCTTGCCCGCTCCGTTCGGACCGACGAGGCCGTAGAAGGAGCCGCCGGGCACGGAGAGGCTCACGCGGTCGACCGCCTGGTGGTCACCGAACCTCTTGCTGAGCTCGTACAACTCGAAGGCGGGAGGAAGGCGGGTCATGAACACCTCGGGGGGGTCGTGTCCGACGCTGGCTCGTGCCTTCGACACTAGGAAGGGGCGGACGCGTCCGGTGTCCTCCTACCGGGCGGAGGAAGGGGCCCCGTGTCCTCCGTTCGGAGGAGGCCGCCGGTGGCGGGTGTTTCACGTGAAACACCCGCCACCGGGTCACCACGCGGGCAGTCGAGGTGTCGGTGGGTCGACCTGACGACGAGGCACCAGGTCGACATGTCGACGGCGATGAGCCGACGGAGCGCTGTCACGGCTCCACGGGGAGTCGCCCTCAGGTGGTGCGCTCCACGTCCGCCGACGGTGCCCCTGGGGTCGGGCCGTCGGACGGTTCGGCGCCGACGGGGACGGACTCCGGGGCTCCACGGTCCGCCCGGCCGTAGGCCATCCGGCGCAGGAAGGCCTCGGGCGGACCACTGACCCCGAACCGGCCCATGATCGCGGCGACCACCACGGTGGCCACCCAGACCCCGGCACCGAGCAGCACCGACTGGGCGTCGTCCAGGCGCGTGGCCAGGTTGAGCGTGTACGGCATGAACAGCACGAGCCACGCCACGGACTGGAGGAGGTAGCAGGTCATGGATCGCTGCCCGGTGGCCGCGAGCGCCCGCACGACCGGCCCACGGCGATCACCCAGGGCCACCGCCACCAGCGCGATCAGCGCGGCGTAGCCGAAACCGCCCGCGTACCCGGACAGGACATGCAGCCACTTCGCCCCGACCTGGAGGGCGGGGTCGGGCGCCCAGACCCGGATCAGCACGAGCATCTGCGGGACGGCGCCCAGCACGGCCAGCGGAACGCCGAAGCCCGCGACGCGCCGCAGGAACGGGAGGTGCCGCTCGGGTTCCTCCAGGAGTCGGCGGCGGGCCGCCCAGATCCCCACGGTGAAGGGGAACAGCGAGATGGGCACCATCACCATGGCGAGGAACGGCCAGGTCCCGAGCCGGATGAACAGGTCCATGAGGGGGGTGACCTCCATGGCCACGTCCTGCTGGGTTCCCGACAGGGAGAGCGCGACCTCGGCGGTCGAGTACAGCAGGCTGCCGAGGGACATCCAGACGAGACCGTGGGCGAGCAGGCGGCGGTCGCCCAAGCGGAGCAGACCGGCGAACAGCAGCGCGATGAGCCCGTACACGGCGATGACGTCGCCGTGGAAGATCAGGACGGTGTGCAGCAGTCCGATGACGATCATCCACCGGCCGCGCCCGCGCAGCAGGGAGCGGACCCAGGGCCACTCCCGTCCCTCGGCGGTGCGGCGGAGGTGGATCCGCGCGAGGCCGTAGCCGAACAGCGCCGCGAACATGGGGTAGCCGCGCGACTCCGCGAAGAGGGTCATGAAGCCGGTGACCGCGACGTCCAGGGTTCCGGCCAGGCTGAAGACCTCGCCTCCCGTCGCGAACTGCCGGAACATGTGGGCGTGCACGGTGGCGATGACCAGGAGCATGAGGCCCCTGGCGAGGTCGGGGGCGAGCGAACGTGGGCCGGTTCCCTCCGGTGAGGGCGGCCGGTTCGGTGAGGGGGTGGATGGCACCGGGGTCTCCCGTTCTCGCATTATTGGATACGATTGCGTATCTAAGACAATAAGATACAACACCGTTTCTTATGAACGGACGGACATGACTGACCAGATGCGGCCAGCCACCAGGACCACCCGAAGGCGCGGACAGGAGCTCGTCGACGCCATCCACCGGGCCGTGATCGCGGAGACCGCCGAGAGCGGCGTGTCCGGCCTGACCATGGAGGGCGTCGCCCGCCGCGCCGGGACCGCCAAGACCTCGCTCTACCGCCGCTGGGCCTCACCGGAGGACATCCTGGTGGAGGCGGTCCTGCGCCACTATCCGCAGGAGAGCCCGACCCCGGAGGGAGGCGACCTCCGCGAGGACCTCGTTCGGGCGCTGGAGCTCTTCCGGGCGCTCATGGGCGAGGCCACCCTGGGACGGGCGCTCATGGCCGTGTTCGCCGAGGGCCTGCACCGACCCGAACTCCTCGAGCGCATGACGACGGAGGTGTACGAACCGCGCGGCGGACGCTTCACCAGGACCGTCCTGAAGCACTACGCGGCACGGGGGGAGATCGACCCGGGCCGGGTCACCGACGTCACCACCGACATCGGTGAGGCCATGATGATCAAGTACTGCGCGGACAACGTCGGTGAGGTCCCGTCGACCGAGTACCTGGAGCGGATCGTCGACGAGGTCGTCCTCCCCGCGGTCGGCTGGGCACCGGAACGGTAGCCCGGGCGCGGGAGGCCCCCGGTAGGTCCGACGAGTCGAGGAGTCGACATCACGACAGGCGGGCACGTCGACTCGCCGCCCGTCACGCCGGGCGCGGTTCGGCTGTCCCCGTCCGGGGCGGACCAGTCGCCGCTCCCCGGCGAGGAGGTCGTCCACCGGGCCCGGCGGGCGTCGGTGCTACGGACCGACCAGGCGGGAGAGCTCCACCCGGGAGCGGATGCCGAGCCTGCTGTAGATGTTGCGCAGGTGGTGGTCGACCGTGCGGGTGCTCAGGAAGAGCCGCGCGGCGACCTCCCGGTTGGTGGCCCCGTCCGCCACGTGCCGGGCGATCCGCAGCTGTTGCGGGCTGAGCAGGTCCACCCCGCCGCTCTCGCGCGTCGCCGTACTGCCGCGCGCGGCGCGCAGCTCCTCCCGGGCCTGGCGCGCCCACGGCCGGGCGCCGAGCCGGTCGAGGACCTCCATGGCCGTGTGCAGGTGCTCGCGGGCCCGCCCCGGATGCCGGGAGCGGCGCAGGTGCCCGCCGTACAGCAGCCGGGTGCGGGCCTCCTCGAAGTCGCAGTACCCGGAGCTGTGCAGGTCCAGCGCGCTCTCGAAGTACCGGTTGGCCTCCTCGCCCTCCAGGAGCAGGCCCCGGCAGCGCATGACCTGGGCCCGAGCGGTGTCCTGACCGGTGGCCTCCGCCCAGCTGGCGAAGGTCTCCACCGCCTCGTTCACCCGCACCGCGACCCCGCCGCGCACCGACGCCTCCACCAGGTGCGGGGTGATCAGCAGCCGCACCGCCGCGTGACCGCTGCCCGGACCGGAGCGCGCCAGCGCGCGCAGCCGCATCGCCGCCTCCGAGGTACGCCCGGAGCCGAGGTCGAGCAGGGCCAGCGCCCAGGCGGCCAACCCGGCGGGCAGCCCCACGTCGTGCTCGCCGGCCTGGGCCAGGGCGGTTCCGGCGTGCTCCCGGCACGCGTCCTCGTCCCCCCGGATCGCGGCGACGAAGGCGAGGGCGCCCCGATGGTGGCTCGCGCAGTTGTCCTGACCGGACTCCAGGGAGACCCGGAGCCCCTCGGCGGCGCTGCCCTCCGCCAGGGACAGCCGTCCGAACCACATCTCCGCGTAGGTCAGGAACTCCAGGATCTGCGGGACCAGTGTGAGCGCCCCGGTGCGGCGGGCCGCGGACGCCGCCCGACCGGCCAGGGCCCGCGTGCGTACGTGGTCGCCACGGAGCAGCGCGGCGATCACGCCCAGCACGAGCGCCTGCGGGTCACCAATGCGGTCGGCGGCCTCCACGGCCCGTTCCAGGAGCACGACGCCTTCGCGGTGGCGTCCCTGGAACATGGCGGCCTTGCCGGTCATGTAGTCGAGGACCAACCGGTCCCAGGGCCTGTCGGCGCCGTCCGGCTCCCCGGGCGGTTCCGCCACGAGGTCACCGGCCCTGCGCGCGGTGGCGAAGAAGCGTTCGTGGTCACCGGACAGGCAACTGGCCTCGCCCGCCTGGAGCAGGACCCGCAGCGCGGCGCCGGGATCGCTCAGGGCCAACCGGTCGGCCGTGGGGCCCAGGAGCTGGAAGGCGTCGATGGCCACGCCCGAGCGCAGGTCCATCTCGGCGCGGAGGAGGTCGGCGCGCACCTGGACGGTGTGCGCCTCGACGTGGCCGGGGCCCACGGTGTCCTGGTCCGGGAGCACCCTCGCGAGGACCCGCCTGGCCCGGTCCGGATCACCCGACAGCCACGCGGAGCGGGCGGCGTCGGTCAGGCGCAGGCCACGGAGGGCGGGGTCGGAGGTCAGCCGCGCCGCGTGTTCGTGGAGCAGCGAGGCGGGCGCGTGCCCGCCCCGGTCGACGGCACGGCGGGCCTGCTCATGGAGGGCGGCGGCGACGCGTTCGTCCGGGGCGCCCGCGGCCAGGGCGCGGTGCCAGACCGCGCGTCCGTCGTCCCCCGCCGCCTCGTGGGAACGGGCCAGGTCCCGGTGGACGGAGCGGCGCTCGGCGGGGGAGGCGCGGTGGTAGGCGGCGGACCTGGCCAGAGGATGGGCGAGGTCCGTCCGCGTCCGGGTGTCGGTGAGCAGCCCGGCGCGGCGCGCGGGTTCGAACCGGTCCGGGGAGGCGGGATCCCGGCCGCTGCCGGGATCGGCGGGCTCCGGGGCCGCGTGGTCCAAGGGTTCCGTTGGGTCCGGTTCGTCCCAATCCGCGAGTTCGGCGGGTGCGGCGGACTCGGGGTCCGGCGCGTGCGGGTCGGCCGCGACCCGCAGGAGGGCGAGCCGGGTGGCCCGGGGGAGCCCGGCGAGCGCGGTGGCGAAGGCGTCGGTGAGCTCGCCCCGGGAACGCGGCGGCTGGTCCAGGGCGACGGCCCCGGTGCGCTGTTCGGGTCCGGCCCCCTCCAGCAGTTCCAGGGCGGCGCGGGGGTTGCCCTCGGCCGCCCTGGCGAGGGTGACCGCCACCGGCGCGGCGAGCTCGGAGGCCTGCTCACGGCTGGCGTCGGAGAGCAGGTCCAGGACCGCTTCTTCCCGCAGGGGGCGCAGCCGGAGCACGGGGATCCCGGCGAGCCGGTCGGGGTCGCCGTCCCGGGCGCTCAGCAGGACCGCCGCTCCGTCGTGGGTGAGTCGGCGTGCGGCGAAGGCGACCGTCTCCCGGGACGGTGCGTCGAGCAGGTGGAAGTCGTCCACGCAGAGCAGGAGCGGGCCCTCCGCGGCGGTCTCCGCGATCAGTCCGAGGGCCGCGTTGGCCAGGGGGAGGGGCGCGCCGGGATCACCGGTGTCCAGGGCGCGGGTGAGCGTCTCGCGCTGGACGGGCCGCAAGCGGGGGAGTCGGTGGAGCGCGGGGCGCAGGAGCTGGTGCAACCCGGCCAGAGGGAGCCGTCCCTCGCCCGGGGCGGCGCGGGCCCGGAGCACCGTGAGCCCGTGGCTCTCGTCCACGGCGCGCTCCACCAGGGAGGTCCGGCCCGCGCCGGAGGGGCCCGTCACGAGGAGGCCGCCGCCGTGTCCGGAGCGGGCGGCGTCGAGCAGGTCGCGGACGGTGCGCAGTTCGTGGTCGCGTCCTCGGAGGGGCGTCGTGCGTGTGAGCGGGTTCACGCTGATCACCCCCTTAAGTTACTCGTCGGTTAAGTCCGAGTAAAGGGACCGGCGATTCAGCCGATGCGCTCCGTGTGACCGGGGGCACACAATCGGGTTCCCCGCTTCCCCCATCCTCGGAGGTCACATGAGACGGCTGACCGCCCTCCTGTGCGGACTCGTCCTCGCCCTCACCACGGCCCTCCAGGCCGCCCCCGCCACCGCGAACACCCACACCCCGGTCGTCTTCGTCCACGGGTTCATGGGCAAGGGCGGCCAGTGGGACGACATGCGCGCCGCCCTCGCCGACTCCGGTGTCCCGGAGGACCGGCTCCACGTCTTCTCCTACGACTGGGCCCGCTCCAACACCACCATCGCCGGGCAGCTGGCCGCCCACGTCGACGGCGTGCGCGAGCAGCACGGCGTGGACCGCGTGCACCTGGTCACCCACTCCATGGGCGGCCTGTCCTCGCGGTACTACGTCAAGAACCTCGGCGGCACGGAGACCGTTGACCAGTGGATCTCCATCGGCGGCCCCAACAACGGGACCAACATCGCCAACCTGTGCCCCTCACCGATCACCCCCTGCCAGGAGATGCGGCACGGGTCGGACTTCCTGAACGACCTCAACGCGGGCGACCCCACGCCGGGCCCGGTCCGGTACACGACCCTGCGCTCGCCCTGCGACATCGTCATCTCACCCACGGACAGCACGTCGCTGCCCGGCGCCGACAACATCCAGGTGGGTTGCGTCGAGCACATCTCGATGATGTGGAACGGCGAGGTCATCGACCACGTGCGCGGCCTCGTCAGCTGACCCGCTTCCAGCTGAGGGCGCCGTGTCGCCCTGTCGCCGTGTCGCTCTGTCGACAAGGAGAGAGGGAGACACCGGGGCGGGGGGGGGGGGGGGTGCGCCCCCCCCCCCCCCCCCCCCCCCGGGGGGGGGGGGGGGGGGGGGGGTGGGGGGGGGGGGGGGGGGGGTGCCCCCCCCCCCCCCCCCGCCCCACGCGCGTCCGGTGCCTACTTGGCGGGGGCCGGGTCGCTGTCGTCGACGTGCAGGTCGACGCCCTGGATGCCCTTCGGCACCAGGGAGACGGCGACGAACGAGATCACGGACAGGCCGATGATGTAGACGCCGATGGTCCACGAGGCCCCGAAGGAGGTCAGCAGCATCTCCGCGATCATGGCGGCGAAGGCGCCGCCGAGGATCGCGCCCAGGGCGTAGCCGATGGACACACCCGAGTAGCGGACCTCGGCCGGGAACATCTCCGCGTAGAGGGCCGACTGGGGGCCGTAGCTCAGGCCGAAGGTCAGCGTGAAGACGAAGACGCCCACGAAGTACATGTAGATGTTGCCGGTGTCCACCATGAACCACATCGGGACCGCCCAGGCGGCGAGCAGGACGTAGCCGATCTGGAAGGTGCGCACCCGACCGATCCGGTCGCAGATCCATCCGCCGTACAGGGTGGAGATCAGCCACCCGAAGGACGCCAGGGCGGTGGCGAGCAGGACCGGGCCCCGCTCCAGACCCAGGCCCATCTCCTCCACCGGGCGCGAGGCGTAGGTGGCCAGGAAGGCGATCACCAGGTAGCCGGCGGCGTTGTTGGCGACGAAGATCAGCGCGGAGAGCACCACCTCCTTGGTGTTCCTGCGGAACAGCTGGCCGAGCGGCGCGGACGACTTGGCGCGGCGGTTCTGCATCACCTTGAAGACCGGGGACTCCTCCACGGTCTTGCGGATGAGGTGGCCGATGATGATGAGCAGGAAGGACAGCAGGAACGGGACGCGCCAGCCCCACTCGAGGAAGGCCTCGGTGCCGATGGCGGTGGTGATGCCCCACAGGACCAGGGTCGCCAGGATCATGCCGCAGGGGACGCCGATCTGCGGGTAGGCGCCGAAGAAGCCGCGCTTGTCGACCGGCGCGTGCTCCACGGACATCAGGGCGGCGCCGCCCCACTCGCCTCCGGCGGAGAAGCCCTGCGCGATGCGCAGGAGGATGAGCAGGATCGGCGCGGCCATGCCGATCTGCGCGTAGGTGGGCAGCAGGCCGATCGCACAGGTCGCGACACCCATCATGACCAGGGTGAACACGAGGATCCTCTTGCGCCCGAACCGGTCTCCGAGGTGCCCGGCGACGATGGCGCCCAGGGGGCGGAAGAGGAAGGAGATACCGATGGTCGCGAAGGAGAGCACCTGCGCCACGGCCGGGTTGGCGTCGGCCAGCGGCGCCATGAAGAGGGGGGCCAGCACCAGGCCCGCGGCCTGGGCGTAGATGAAGAAGTCGTACCACTCGATGGTGGTCCCGACCATGGTCCCCGCGAGGACCTTGCGCTTCTCCTTGGGATCGAGTGTTCCACCGGGTCCAGGGACCGTGGCGTCGGAAGTCGCCATTGCTGCTCCGTAGGTTCTCTACCGGCCGGGGGGCCGCGTTCTCTGTCGGGACCGGGCCGCCGGCACCCGCAGACGGAACGGCGGATACCGGGACAGACCACGAGCCCCAGCACACCATGCCATGTGATGCAGTGCACTTTCTACACTTGGGCACGATTTTCGCAGCTAGACACACATGTACTGACCGAACGGTCGGTGAGGAACCCCGGTTGACGAGGGAGGCTGGCAGCAAGCGACCGCCCGGTCACGAACCGCAGCCCGCCCGCCGTCCACCAGGTGAGACGTGGCGACACGTCGACCTGTCGCCGTGTCACCTTCCGGCGGCCCCGACCGTCACAACAGCTCCTTCAGGTAGACACCGGTCCGGCTGTCCGGGACCGACGCGATCCGTTCCGGGGACCCCTGGGCGACGATCCGTCCGCCCTGCGCTCCGCCGCCGGGCCCCAGGTCCACGACGTGGTCGGCGGTGGCCACGACCCGCATGTCGTGCTCGGCCGCCACCACCGTGGCCCCGGCCGCGACCAGGTCCCGCAGACGGCCCATCAGGACGTCGGTGTCGTACGGATGGAGACCCGTGGTGGGCTCGTCCAGCAGGTACACCGTGTCGGCCACCCGGCGCCGCTGGAGCTCGGTGGCGAGCTTGATCCGCTGGGCCTCGCCGCCGGACAGCTCCGTGGCGGGCTGGCCCAGGCGCAGGTAGCCCAGGCCGACACCGGAGAGGGTCTCCAGGGCCCGGAGTACGGAGGGTTCCTCGGTGAAGAACCGCGTCGCCTCCTCCACGGACATCGCGAGCACGTCCGCGATCGTGGCCCCCCGGTACCGCACGCGCAGGGTGTCGTCGTTGTAGCGGGAGCCCCCACACGTCGGACAGGGCGCGTAGGTGGTGGGCAGGAAGAGCAGCTCCACGGAGACGAACCCCTCGCCCTCACAGGTCGCGCAGCGTCCCCCCACCACGTTGAAGGAGAAGCGGCCGGGGCCGTAGCCGTGGGCGCGGGCGTCGTCGGTCCCGGCGAACAGCTTCCGGACGGTGTCGAAGAGCCCCGTGTAGGTGGCCAGGTTCGAGCGCGGGGTCCGCCCGATGGGCTGCTGGCTGACCCACACCACCCGCCCGTGCCCGGCCGCCTCGTCCGCGATCCGGGCCAGCAGTGTGGACTTGCCGGAGCCGGACACACCGGTGACCGTGGTGAACACCCCGAGGGGCACGTCCACGTCCAGTCCCCGCAGGTTGTTGCTGGTGACCCCGCGCAGCTCCAGGTGTCCGCGCGACTCGTGCGGCCGACGTTCGGGCAGGGCGCGGTGGAACAGGTAGCGGCGGGTCACCGACTCCGGGACGTCGCGCAGACCGTCCACCGGCCCGCTGTACAGGACGCGCCCGCCGTGCTCGCCCGCGTCCGGTCCGACGTCCACGATCCAGTCCGCGCCGCGCACGATGTCCAGGTCGTGCTCGACGAAGCACACGGTGTTGCCGCCGTCGCGGAGCCGACGAAGGATGCCGGAGAGGGCCTCGCAGTCGGCGGGGTGCAGCCCCGCCGAGGGCTCGTCCAGCACGTAGACCACGCCGAACAGCCCGGTGCCGAGCTGGGTGGCCAGCCTGATCCGCTGGAACTCCCCGGTGGACAGCGTCGGCGCGGGCCGGTCCACGCTGAGGTAGCCCAGGCCCAGTTCCTCCAGGACCTCCACCCGACCGGCGATCTCCGCGACCAGCGTCGCGGCGGCTCCGGTCCCCTCCAACCAGGGGCGCAGCAGCGCCGAGAGTGCGGCGAGCGGCAGTGCCGCGAGTTCGGTGATGGTGTGCCCGGCGAAGGTGACCCGCAGTGCCTCCTGGCGCAGCCGCCGCCCGCCGCACTCCGGGCAGGTGCGGTTCACCATGAACTCGCCCGCCCGGCGCCTGCGGGCCTCGCTGGCCGAGGAGGCGTAGGCCTTGAGCACCAGCCTGCGGGCACTGCTGTACCTGCCCTGGTAGGGGCGGTGGACCCGGCCCGCCTCCCGGACGGGGTGGACGGTCACCACGGGCTGCTCGTCCGTGAACAGGATCCAGTCGCGCTCGCTCTGGGGCAGCTCCCGCCAGGGGCGGTGGATGTCGTACCCCAGGGTGTCGAGGATGTCGCGCAGGTTCTTGCCCTGCCAGGCTCCCGGCCAGGAGGCGACGGCCCCGTCGGCGATGCTCAGCGCGGGGTCCGGGACCAGTGAGTCCTCGGTGACCTCGTGTTCGATCCCCTCTCCGTGGCACACCGGGCAGGCCCCGGCGACGGTGTTGGGGGAGAAGGAGTCGGAGTCCAGGTGCCCGGCCCCGGGCGGGTAGGTCCCCGCACGGGACAGGAGCATGCGCAGCGTGTTGGAGAGCGTGGTCAGGGTGCCCACCGTGGACCGCACGGACGGTGCCGTGCGCGGTTGGGCGAGCGCCACCGCGGGCGGCATGCCGGTGATGTCGTCCACCTCCGGGGCCGGGAGCTGCTGGAGGAGGCGGCGGGCGTACGGCGCGACCGACTCCAGGTACCGGTGCTGGGACTCGGCGTAGAGCGTCCCGAAGGCCAGTGAGGACTTCCCGGAGCCCGAGACGCCGGTGAAGGCGACCAGGGCGTCACGGGGCAGCTCCGTGTCCACGTTCCTCAGGTTGTGGATGCGGGCGCCGCGCACCCGGATGCGGTCGTCGAACTCTGTCATGTCCCCAGATGTACCCGGTCAGCGCTCCCACCTCGTCGGACGGGGCCGCCCCGGTGGTGGGGCGGCCCCGTCCGACGGGTGGGCGCGGGGTCAGGCCCCGGTGGTGGTCCGGCCGTCGTCGGCGGCGGGGGCGCGCCCGTCGTCGGCGGCGCGCAGACCCAGGCGGCCCCGCGTGGCCAGGGCGAGGATCGCGGCGACGGTCAGGACGGCCGTGACCTCGAACACCCCGGCGGGGTCACCCACCAGCATGCCCTTGAGCCCGGAGACGACGTTGACGGCGGCGTGGGCGATCACTGCGGCGAGGACCCCGCCCCGGGCGGAGTTGAAGACGTGGCCCATGACGACGGTGAGGCCGACGCAGAGCAGGGCGTACGCGGGGAAGTTCACCTCGGACTGGATGGTGCCCGCCATGTCGAAGAGGGGGGCGTGCCACACGGCCCAGACGGCGCCGAGGGTCACGTTGGCGGCCAGCGGGGGGAGCGATCCCTGGAGGCGGGGGAGGGCGAACCCGCGCCAGCCCAGTTCCTCGTTGCCGCCGCCGACCAGCGCGATGAGCAGGAACTGGACCGGTACGCCCAGGAGCGCGGCCCGCAGCGCCGCCTCCTCGACCTCGGCCGTCCCCAGGTACACGGGGAGGGCTGCCGAACCGGCGATGGCCGCGACGATCAGCACGGTGACGGCGTAGGGGCGGAGGCCGCCCCGGCGGCCGAGGGAGTGGCGCCGGAACAGGGCGCCCACTCCGGCACGCCCCTGCGTGAAGGCGGTGACGACGATGGCGGCCACCATCGGGCCGAAGGCTCCGACGAGGACGGCGGGGGTCGGGTCGCCCCCGTCGAGGAAGCGGGGGATGAGCCACCAGGCGGCCCAGGAGAAGGCGAAGGTGACGACCAGGAAGGCGGTGAGGCCGCGCGGGTCGACGGCGGTGGTGCGCGAGGGGTCGGGGGCGGTGACGGGGGCGGAGGTGTGCGGACGGATGGAGGGGGTCTCTGTTGCCATGCCGAGAAACATACACTGTTGGAGAGCATCCGACAACGTATGATTCCTTGTATGCTGTTGGACATGGACGAACAGCCCCCCGGACAGCGGATCGACAGCGTCTTCCACCGGACCCCGCGCCGTCGGCGTTCCCCACCCGCGCTCAGCAGGGACCGCATCGTCACGGCGACCATCACCCTGCTCGACCGCGAGGGCTCCTCCGCGCTGACCATGCGCAGGGTGGCCGCCGAGCTCGGCGTGCACGCGACCAGCCTCTACTGGTACGTGGAGCGCCGGGAGGACCTCGTGGACCTGGCCGTGGACGAGGTCCTGGCCGGGGCCGCCGCCGCGCCGCCCGCCACCGACCTGCCCTGGGACACGGCGGTCAGGGAGACCGCCCGACGCTTCTACGCGGCGCTGACCGAGCACACCTGGGCCGCCGAGTTCGCCGGTTCGCGCCCCCTCGTCGGGCCGAACGCGGTCGCGCTGTCGAGACGGATCATCGAGGCCCTCGGGGAGCTCGGCGGCGGAGAGGAGCGCCGGGCGGTCGCGATCCGGGCGATCTCCAACCAGATCCTCGGAGCGGCCACCTCCGCCGTCGCGATGCGCGTGGCCAAGGAGGGCCGGGCCGACGAACACGGGGGCGCCCTGGCCACGGCGGTGTCGGAGGCCGACACCCTGGCCGTGGAGCACACCTTCTTCGACCAGGCACTGGACCTGGTCCTGCTGGGGATCAGGACCAGCGAGGAGGCCTGAGGGCACCGGAAGTCCGGCCGGTCGACACGGCGATTCGGCGAGATGTCGACGAAGCGCCCTGTCGATGCGAGGGCGGAGCCGGTGCGGCGCTCCGGCGTCCAGGGGGCCGGGGTCACACCGACCACGAGACACTCCTCGCCCCGGGCTCGGCGGTGACGCTCCCACCACGTGGTGGCCACGGGGGCGCCCCGTGGCCACTGCCGATCGGGAGCGCCGACGCGGGCCGTCCGGTCCCGGAAACGGCGGAGGCCCCGCTCCTCCCTGGGGGGAGCGGGGCCTCCGGGATCCCGGGGGGTCAGCCGGTGTAGTTGGGGTCCTGCTCGATCGGGGCGACCGGACCGGCCTCGTCAACGGGGTCCGACGGCTTCGGCTCGACCGGCCCGGACGTGGGCTCCTCGGGAGCGGGCTCCGCCGGGGCCGGAGTGGGCTCCTCGACCGAGGGGTCCTCCGGGGCGACCGGGCCCGGGGCCTCCGAGGGGGCTTCGGGAGCGGGGAGCACCGGGGAGTCGTCCGACGCGAACGCCGGGGCGGTGCCGAAGAAGGCGGCCGCCATCGCGGCGACGATGAGCACTCGGGACTTCACGCGCATGGTTGACCTCTTGTCGTGTGTTCGGGTGTCCGCTCGGGGAGCGGTCAATCGTTGATCTCGACCGGGGTGCCGATCGGCAGGCGCTCGGCCATCCAGGTGACGTCGTCGTTGGACACTCGGACGCAGCCATGGCTGACCTCGCCGCCCAGGCCCGACTCGTCGTCGGTGCCGTGCAGGCCCAGCTGGCCGGGACCGCCCGCGAAGCTCTCCAGGGTGTCGGAGTGCCCGCTGAGGCCGAAGGCGAAGGCCCCGTACTCGCCGTCGGGGTCCGAGGGCCGCAGCAGCTCGGTGACGTAGTACTCACCGGGCGGCGTCGGGTGGTCTCCCGTGCCGATACCGATCGGGCCGGACAGGACCTCCTCCTCGCCCTCGGTGACGGTGAAGGAGAACTCCGCCATGTCGACCACCACGCGGTACGCCGTGACGGTGATCGCGACGTCGTCGGCCTCGATCCAGCCCGTGGAGCCGTTGGGCCGTACCGGCAGGAGCACCTCCAGCCACGCGCCCCGGTCCTCCTGGACGAGGAAGGCCCGGTCCGCGCCGAAGTCGTTCGGGCTGGCGAGGGTGTGCACGACCTCGCCGCCTCCCGGCTCGGAACGCACCTCGATCTCGTCCGTGAGCGCCGTCGCGATCCGGGCGCCCTCGGGTGCCGTCGACTCCTCGGCGCGCACCGTCGCCTCGGGGGTCTCCTCCCGAGGCTCCGCCGACGAGCAGGCGGGCACGGCGGCCAGAACGGCGACGGCGGCCAGGAAGGGAAGTCTCCCGACGGTTCCACCGGGTATCAGGGATCGGCGCATGGGGTCCATCCGGTCGAGGGAGTCCGGCGGGTCTCTCCGCGCCGGACACCATGAAGCGTGGCCGAGCGATGTGAAGAACCCGTGTTGCCGCCGTGTGTGTCCCGTGTGGTGACCTGCGAGGTCCCGGAACACCCTCGTCAGCCCAGTTGGCGGCGGTCGTACGATCGTCGGTGTCGGGGGTGCCTCCCATCCCCGCACGGCGAACGGAGGCCCTTCACGTGTGCGCGCATGTCCTGGTGGCCGAGGACGACGTGAACCAGGCCGAACTGATCCGGCGCTACCTGGAGCACGAGGGCCACGCCGTCCGCGTGGTCCACAACGGACGATCCGTACTGGACGAACACCACCGCGACCGCCCCGACCTGATCGTGATGGACGTGATGATGCCGGTGATGAGCGGGTTGGAGGCGTGCAGGGTGCTGCGGGCCGAGTCCGACGTGGCCGTGCTGCTGCTGACCGCCCGGTCCACCGAGGAGGACCTGCTCACCGGACTGGACCTGGGCGCGGACGACTACGTCACCAAGCCCTACAGCCCGCGCGAGCTGATGGCGCGGGTACGCACCCTGCTGCGCCGCTCACGTACCCCGGTCCGGGACGAGGAGCGGGTGCTGCAGGCAGGCCCGATCACCGTCGACCCGGCCCGCCACACGGTGCGGGTCGACGGGGAACCGGTGGGGTGCACCCCCGTGGAGTTCCAGCTGCTCCAGGCACTGGCGGTCCGGCCCGGCCGGGTGCTGAGCCGGGCCCAGCTGTTGGAACTCATCCACGGGATCAGCGGCTACATCACCAAGCGCACCATCGACGTCCATGTGAAGAACCTGCGCCGCAAGATCGAGCCCGACCCCCGGAAGCCGGTCAGGCTGGTCACCGTCTACGGGGTCGGCTACAAGCTCGCGGTGCCCGAACGTGCCCGCTGACCGGCCGCGCGGGGGAGAGCGGTGGGCCTCCCTGCGGCACGGCCTGCTGTTCCGTCTGCTGGCGGGTTCGGTCCTGGTGGCGGTCTGCTCGATCACCGCGACAGCCTGGCTGTCGGTGCAGCGGACCTCGGAGTCCATCACCACCCAACAGGGGGACACCCTGACGGTGGACACCCACATCCACGACACCCTCGTCGGCTACGCGGCGGCCCACCGCGACTGGTCGGCGGTGGCGGAGACCGTCGACGCCCTGGCCGAGGAGACCGGTCGCCGGGTCGTCCTCACCACCGAGGGCCGGTCGGTGATCGCCGACTCCGCCGCGGACACCCCGGCGCTGCCCACCCGGACCTCGTCGGTGGTGGACCCGCTGGCTGTCGACGTGACCCTGGTCGCCGGGAACGGAGACCGCATCGACCCGCGCGCGGTGGGCCCCTTCGCCCTGAAGGAGGAGGAGCGCGGGACGCTGCGCGACCGGGCGGAACAGGGGGTGTCCTGCCTGGAGTCCCTCTACGGCCTCCCAGCCGAGGTGGTGACCGGTCCGGGCGGGCGCCCGGCGGTCGAGGCGGAGGGCGGGGACGCCCACGCGTGGGCCGACTGCGGCCTGGAGGCTCTGGACCAACCGGTCGGAGGTGAGGTGGAGGCGCTGGCCGACCTCAACGCGCGGGCCTCGGACTGCGGCGATCCCGAGGCGAACCTCGAATACGTGATGGACGGCCGCACCGGGGGTCTCGTGATCACGGGGAGTCCGCACGTACCGGTGCCGGTCCCGGGGCCGGACGAGGCCCGCCCACCGGCCGCCCCGGAGGACCCGGCCGTTCCCGCCCCGGAGGAACCCTCGGAGGCCGCCGATCCGGGAGCGGAGGTCCCGCTCCCCGAACCGACACACCCGGGCGAGGAGGAACCCGTCGTCCCCCCACAGGCACCGGGTCCCGTCCTGCCGGGCGAGATGCCGACCGAGGCCCCACCGGACCGGCCGTCGCCCGGTGAGGTCGAGCCGGCCCCCGGCGCCGAGAGTCTCACGTGGTCGACGGTCGAGCTGGGACCGGAGGAGGCCGCCTGTCTGGACGCCGCCCGGCGCGCCCAGCTCGACCCCCACGTGGCGCCCGCCGCGCTGCTGTTCATCGACGACCCCGAGGAGGGGCCGGAGGCGGGACTGTCACTGTCCCGTGACGGCGCCCTGCGCCTGGGTGGCGTGGTGCTGCTGATCCTGGTGTTGACCGTGGTGGTGAGCACGACCATCGCGACCCGACTCCTGCGCCCGGTGCGCGCGCTCACCGACGCCGTGAACCACATGAGGCGAGGCGGTGGCCCCACCACCCGTGTGGAGGTCCGCGACGCCGGGGAGATCGGCCGCCTCGCGGAGGCGTTCAACGAGATGTCCGAGCACCTGGAGCGGGCCGAGGACCAGCGCAAGGCGATGGTGAGCGACGTGTCGCACGAGCTGAGGACACCGCTGAGCAACCTGCGGGGCTGGTTGGAGGCGGTCCAGGACGGGGTGGTCGATCCCGATCCGGCCCGCGTGGAGATGCTCCTGGGGGAGACCCTGCTGCTCCAGGCGGTCATCGACGACCTCCAGGACCTCGCGCTGGCCGACGCCGGACGCCTCCGCCTGTCCCCGGAACCGGTGGAGATCGGTCCCCTCGTGGGCCAGGTGGTCTCGGGCCACGGGCTGCGCGCGGAGGAGGCCGGGGTGCGACTGGTCGACGAGGCACGCGACGTGACCCTCGTCGCGGACCGCACCCGGATGCTCCAGGTGTTGGGGAACCTGGTCGGCAACGCGGTGCGGCACACCCCGGAAGGCGGGACGGTCACCGTGCGGGCGTACCGGGCGGGCCCGGACGCGGTGATCCGGGTGATCGACACCGGAGTCGGCATCGCGGAGGAGGACCTGCCACACGTCTTCGACCGGTTCTGGCGTGCGGACCGTTCCCGCAACCGGCGTACCGGGGGCAGCGGCCTCGGGCTGGCCATCGTGCGTGGACTCGTGGAGCTGCACGGCGGTTCGGTGACGGCGGACAGCACGGTCGGGAAGGGCACCGCCTTCACCCTCCGCCTGCCCCTCGGCGGCCCCGCCGACACCGACAAGTCGACATGACGACTCGACGCGGTGTCGACACAGCGCCTCATCGACCCGGTCAGTCCGCCTGCCCGCGCGTCCCGGGCCTGATGAGAAGCACGGCGATCACCAGGGCGACGGCCAGCAGACCGGCGCTGGCGAGGAGGGCGACCGCGTAGCCGTGGGTCAGCCCGGCCGCCGAACCCGGACCGCCGTGCGCGGCGGTGGCCGAGACCGTGACCACGTTGAGCGCGGAGAGCCCCACCGCCCCGCCGATCTGGCGGAACGTGTTGGTCAGCGCGCTGGCCACGCCGGTGTCCTCGACCGCCACCCCGTCCAGCGTGGCCTTGGTGATCGTGGTCAGGGCCGCGCCGACTCCCAGGCCGACCGCCAGCTGGGCGGGCAGCACCAGCGTCACGAACCCGCTCCCGGGGGTGAGGGTCGCCAACCAGGCGAGGCCCGAGGCTCCGGACAGGAGTCCCAGGATCATGATCGTCCTCGGGCTCACCCGGGTCATGATCCGGCCCGCGCCCAGGGAGCCGAAGAGGATGCCGATCCCGCTGGGAACGAACGCCAGCCCGGTCATCAGCGGCGAGTACCCCCGCACGGCCTGGAGGTAGTAGGTGAGGACCAGGAAGAAGCCCAGGAGGGCCGCACCGACCAGGAGGACGATGAGATAGGCGCCGCCGCGCGCGCGGTCCGCCACGACGCGCAGGGGGAGCAGGGGGTGCGCCGTCCGGCTCTCGATCAGGACGAACAGTCCGAGCATGGCCAGCCCGAGCGCGCCGAAGGCCAGGGGAGCGGGTTCCCGCCAACCCGCCCCTGCCGCCAGGGAGACCCCGTAGACCAGCGATCCGACGCCCAGGGCGGCCGTGACCGCGCCGGGTACGTCGTAGCGCCGCACCCCGGAGGACCGGCTCTCGGTCAGGAGGAGGAGCGCCGGGACCAGCACGGCGACGGTGAGGGGCAGGTTGAGCAGCAGACACCAGCGCCAGGAGCCGTACTCCGTCAGGACGCCGCCCAGCACCATGCCGAGCACCGCCCCCGTGCCGACCGCCGCGCCGAAGACACCGAAGGCCCTGGCCCGGGCCTCGGGCTCGGTGAAGGTCGTGGCCAGCAGGGAGAGCGCGGCGGGAGCCACCAGGGCTGCGGAGAGCCCCTGCGCCGCGCGTGCGGCCACCAGCATCACCTCTCCGTTGGCGAGCCCTCCGACGGTGGCGGCGGTCGCGAGTCCCACGAGTCCGGTCAGCAGGACCCGTTTGCGGCCGAGCAGGTCGGCCAGCCGCCCGCCCAGCAGGAGGAAACCGCCGAAGGTCAGCGTGAAGGCGACCACCACCCACTGGCGGCTCGTGTCGGACATGCCCAGCGACTCCTGCGCCGAGGGCAGGGCGATGGTCATGAGGCTGGCGTCCAGGACCACCAGCATCTGCGCGCAGACGAGCACCGCCAGGATCGGCCAGCGCGGGGGAGTCCGCCGAACCGTGGCGTCGTCGTGGGTGTCCGGTCCGGTCATCTGGGTCCCCAAACTCTGAGAGGTAGCGACGCGGCTGACTTTATAACAGAGTGTTGAAAAGTACGAAGGCCACTTTCGGCGCCACTGGAAGGGGCCCGTGCCCGGCACTGGGGATAGCCTCCAATCGGAGACGGAGCAGGGCGGCGGAGAAGGGGAGACCACATGAGCGCGCGCAGGGGACCGGAGGCCCAGGGGGCCTCCTCCGCGCCACGGATGGGCCGTCCTCCCTCCGCCGACCGGGAGGCGATCGTCCGGGCCGCGATCGAGATCGGCTTCAGCGGCCTGACCATGGCGGCCGTGGGAAAGCGCGTCGGCGTCTCCCACTCCACGCTCTACTACTACTTCCGGGGACGACGACAGCTCGCCGCGGCGGCGGTCGACCACGCGATCGACGCGATCGACTGGCCCCCGGCGGGAGGCGACTGGAGGGCGTACCTGACGGACACGGCCTGGGCACACTGGAGGCTGTACGCCGCCCACCCCGGCCTCGCCCAGGAGATCACCGCCCTGCGGATCACCGCCCCGGCCCTGGTGCGCCGCAGCAACCGGACCGGCGTCGCCCTGCTCGATCTCGGCTTCCCGCCCGCCGAGACGGCCCTGATCGTGGACATGCTGGCCGAGCTGGTCACCCAGGCCTTCCTCGGGTCGCCTCCGCAGGAGGAGGACGCCGCAGTGCAGGACTCCGGGACCCTCTTCGAGGAAGCGCAACGGCGCCGCCGGGAACTGACGGAGCCCTGGTGGGACCTGTACGACGAGCGCCTGCGCGAGCCACTGGCCGAGGCCATGTCCGGCCCGCCCTCGGCCTGGTTCGAGCGGAAGCTGGCCCTGTTCCTGGACGGCGTCGCCACCCGCCGTCTGGCCGACTGAGAACCCGGGACACGAAAAAGACCCACCAGTGATTCCCGATCGCGCCGGAAGAGCTCCGGAGCCGCCAAGGGTCGATCACCTGCTACAGCTCTCGAAAGGGACCCCTGGAACCCGGGCGAAGCCACTTGGCGCAGGAAATGGGGGACTAGCGTGCACCACTCCCTTGGCCTCCACTAAGAATCCCTGAATTGGCAATACACTGAAACGAAGGATTCTGGGACTTCATCCTAGAAACTCGTAACTACCGATGATCATTCGCCCTCTTGCGATTGCTGCTCTCGTGCCCATCGTGGATCTGGCACCTGCGACCCCCAACCGATACCACAATCCTGCGCCAAGCAGCGAACAGCCGGGGAAGCCTGTCCAGAATTTCGTTGACCTGGGAAATGAACAGAAACAGACATCCGAAGCCAGAGAGCACCATGACCATCATGTCGCCCCAGTCCCACATGGTCATCTCCCTTCTTCTGGCAGTTCGACGCCATGGCGCGCCAATGCGTCGAAGATTTCGTCTGGCCCGCAGTCGATGTGGTCGAAATCGTGGCGACCAGAGCAGTCAGCAGGACATTCGAGTTCCTCGCACATCTCGGGCTCCGGAGAGGAAGATTCGTTAAGCACGTGGTAGACGAGACGGTGTGCGATGAACTCCCTAGCCGAGGACATCTCGAGGTAGAGACGGACCTCGGGCTTGGCGAACGGGCTGTCGGGGGAGTCCGCCAGGTACGGCAACCTCTCCTTTCCGGTCGTAGCCCAGTCAAAGGCCGACTCAAGAGCGACAGCTACCCAGGCGACTTCTTGCGGCGAGAGATCCTTATCGGCGAGAAGGCGGGTAACAGCCTTTGCTGCCCGTGTCGCGTTCATGAGGGAGTTCAGGTACTCCTGCTCGTCTCTTCCCTGGATCAGATCATCCAGGTGCGGTCGGGGAATCTGTTCGGTCAGCTTCGAGTCCCGCTGCCTACGAACCCGAGCGACTAGAGCCGTGAGACAGGGTCGACAACCGTTGAGAGACAGCCCTTCAGCCGATCGAAGTGGAACGCGCAGTCGGGGTTGGGGAAACGGCGAGTCGCAGAAGCAGCAGTGTGTGCCTTCGGTCTGTTGAAGGTTCGGCAAGGAGGGAACCGAGTCCTGGATCTCACCCAGTGCGTAGGCGGGGATGTGCAAGTCTCCTCCAAAGGTCGGGGGGATGGGCACCACCATGTTCACCAGCCGACCGAACCGCTTGTCACAGTTGGTCGCCCAGCCGCGGACTTGCGCGGAATCCACCCAGACAGCACCCCTCCTAGCTCTAGGCTGTTGACAGAAATTGACACCGAGCCTTAGAAGGTTGGCGATGGAGATGACCGTATCCTCCGGACTCCCCGAAGCGAAGCAAGAGCTAGCGGACGCGCTGGATGAGCTCCACCGGGCCACAGGGAGAATCAGCTACCGACGCATCGAGAAACTGACGGCGGGAGATCAGGGCCTACTGGAGGTGAGCCACGAAGCCGCCCGGACCACGATCAAGCTGCTTCGGATGCCCGGGTGGGAGACGCTCGAATCCGTTGTCTCTGTGCTGGCGGACAACTGCCATCCGCCCAGGGGCCGGGAACAAGAGGCTTTCCGTATCCTGCGCCTGTGGCGGGTGGTCAAGGAGGGGGAGTCCGGCGCCTACCTTTCCGCCGAGGAGTTCATACGGACCGAAGGGTGGGGTGGAGAAGACGGGAAATGGACCCCGGAGATGGTTTCCGGGGTCATGGTCAATCCTTTCAACGCCATCGAGATCGACCCCTCACTCGCGGTCCCGCACGACCCCCTGATCTCTGAGGACACATGGGTCGAGGTCGCCAAGCGCACCATCGACGACATGGGGCTTGACTTCTTCCTGCGAGCACTCCTTCGCTCGCTGAAGGGTGACTACGTAGGTGCGGCTGAAGGAACACCGTACGGCTACCAGGACCCTCAGCACGAGGTACAGGAGGCCCTCGAGATCATGAACTACTGCAACAGCCAGATCCTTCACCGATTGCGGTCAGAACCCAATCTGCTGGCTCGCTCCTTCCATACGTTTCACTCCGACGACACGATCGACCCGGAGGAGAAGGCCGAGGTACTTCGAGCTGAGAGCGATCAAAGCCTGCTCCGGGAAGCCTTGAGTGTTACACCTGAAACGTGGCACGAGGTCTCCGAGGAAGCACACTTCCTGGTATTTCATTACCTCATCAAGGAGGGTAGGACAGTGGGACGCCCCTCGTTCCCGCCAGAGCAGAGGTTCCAGATCACCTGGCGGGTTCCATAAGCCGGTTGCTAGCCAATGAAGCACTCAGGTCCACGCATCGCGGGGGAATCGTCAGCCTCATCAGGCAACGACTGTAGGACCTACCAGCGGCAGTGGACCTGATGACGGCCGCCCGTGCCCCTGCACATGGGACGAACGATGGCCTACGAGCTTGCCAGACGCGGTGAGTTCCCCTGTCGGCTGCTCCGCCTACCGAGTGTCACGGCGGAGCTCCTGGAGCTGCTGAGCGTGCCCCTGCCCGAGCGGGGGTGACCGGCTACAGTCAAGTCGACATAGCGATTCGATCTGTTGTCGACTTGGCGTCCTGTCGGGTACCGCTCAGTGCCGGGGGAGCACAGGCTCGGACAGGGGATGCCGTGGGGTCCCACAGTCAGAAAGACGGTCAAAAAGAAGAGCCCTGCTCTCCAAGGTGGAGAACAAGGCTCTGAACTGCACAAACTGTGTGGGCGTACCAGGACTTGAACCTGGGGCCTCATCCTTATCAGGGATGCGCTCTAACCGACTGAGCTATACGCCCGCGTTCCGTCAGGAACTCTACCGCATCCGGAGGGGCGGAGCGAACCGGAATCCTCGGGGTGGGGAGGAGGTGCGCGGCCCGGCCGCGTCCCTCTTCACCTTCGATTTTAGCGGGCTTCGGGAGTGCTCGGGACGCGTCGGGCCCGGCACCTCGGAGAGGTGCCGGGCCCGGACGGGGAGGCGGGCTACTCGGCCTCGGAGAGCGTGACGTCCACGCCGCCGACCAGGTCGGAGACCAGGTTGTAGAGCATCGCGCCCACCGTGGACAGGGCGGTGATCAGCACGACGTTCAGCGCGCCGATCACACCCGTGTAGCCCAGCACACGGCCCGGGGAGAACCAGGCGGCCGGGTTCAGGCCCAGCTCGTCCTCTCCGCCGTCGCCCTCCAGGAGGGCGCTGATCATGTTGGTGAGTTCGTCGAACACACCCAGCATCGACAGGGTCGCGTAGATCACCGCGACGGCGACGAACAGGATGATGAAGCAGACGAGGGAGACCACGAAGGCGAACTTCATGACCGACCACGGCTCCACGCGGGAGACGGTCAGGTGAGCCTTGCGGCTCGCCAGGGTCGCCTTCACCGCGCTCGGTCCCGCCGGGGTGGGATCCCCCTCGGGCTCGGACGCCGACTCGGTCACCTGGGGCTCCGCGATGGTGGCCTCCGAGGAGCCCTCAGCGGTCTCCCCCGCCGTCTCCACGTCCGCGTCACCGGCGGTGGCATCCGCGTCGGACTCGTTGCTGGTGTTCCGCTGGTTCTCAGACATAGAAGCGCTACCGCTGGACTTTCGTTGAGACGGGTCGATCCGTGTGTCCCGTGGGGCCGTCGAAACGCACCCCACGGGACGTACTGGTCTTAACGCGCAGTCTAGGCGTCAGGGTTGCCTTCGCCCGCGACCTGCTCGACCGTGTCGGCGTTGGCGGCCTCGACGGCGTCCGCGACCTCCTCGGCCTCGGCCTCCTCGGCGGCCTCGGCGTTCGCGGCGACGGCCACGATCTTGTTGCCCTTGTCCAGGTTCATCAGCCGGACACCCATGGTGGTACGCCCGGACCGCTTGACCTCGGCGGCACCGGTGCGGATGACCCCGCCGGCGGAGGTGATCGCGAAGATCTCGTCCACCTCCGGGTCCACCATGAGGGCGCCGACCAGCTTGCCCCGGGCCTCCACGACCTTGGCCGTCAGCACGCCCTTGCCGCCGCGGTTCTGCACCGGGTACTGCTCCGAGGGGGTCCGCTTGGCGTACCCGTTCTCGGTGGTGACCAGCACGTCGGAGGAGCCGTCGTCGGGGCGGATGACGTCCATGGAGAGCAGGTAGTCGCCCTCCAGGAACCGCATGCCGATCACACCGCTGGTCGCGCGGCCCATGGGCCGCAGCGACTCGTCGGAGGCCGGGAAGCGGATCGCCTGGGCGTCACTGGAGATCAGCAGCAGGTCGTCGTCGGCGAAGACCAGGCGCGCCGCGATCAGCTCGTCCTCCTCGCGGAGGTTGATCGCGATGATGCCCGCCGCGCGCGCGGAGTCGAAGTCCTCCAGGCGCGACTTCTTCACCAGGCCCTCGCGGGTGGCCAGCACCAGGTACGGCGCCGCCTCGTAGTCGCGCAGCGCCATGATCTGCGCGATCTCCTCGCCCGGCTGGAAGGGCAGCAGGTTGGCGACGTGCTGGCCGCGGGCGTCGCGAGCGGCCTCCGGCAGCTCGTAGGCCTTCGTCCGGTACACCCGGCCCTGGTTCGTGAAGCACAGGATCCAGTGGTGGGTGGTGGTGACGAAGAAGTGCTGGACGATGTCGTCCTGCTTGAGCTGGGCACCCCGCACGCCCTTGCCGCCGCGCTTCTGCGCGCGGTAGTTGTCGATGCGGGTGCGCTTGGCGTACCCACCGCGGGAGATCGTGACGACCACGTCCTCCTCCGCGATGAAGTCCTCCATACGCATGTCACCCTCGAACGGGATGATGTGCGTGCGTCGCTCGTCGCCGTACTTGTCGACGATCTCGCCCAGCTCCTCGCGGATGATGGTCCGCTGGCGGGAGTCCGAGCCGAGGATGTCGTTGTAGTCGGTGATGAGCGCCATGAGCTCGTCGTACTCGGCGGTGAGGGCGTTGCGCTCCAGAGCCGCCAGCTTGCGCAGCTGCATGTCGAGGATGGCGCGGGCCTGGATGTCGTCGATCTCCAGCAGACCCATCAGGCCGGTGCGCGCGTCGTCGGCCGAGGCGCTGCTCCGGATGAGGCTGATGACCTCGTCGATCCGGTCCATCGCCCGGAGGAGGGCACGCAGGATGTGCGCCCGCTCCTCGGCCTTGCGCAGCAGGTACTTCGTCCGGCGGACGATGACCTCGACCTGGTGCTTGACCCAGTGGCGGATCATCTGGTCCAGGCGCAGGGTGCGCGGCACCCCGTCGACCAGGGCCAGCATGTTCGCGCCGAAGGTCTCCTGGAGCTGGGTGTGCTTGTACAGGTTGTTCAGCACGACCTTGGCGACGGCGTCGCGCTTGAGCACGATGACCAGGCGCTGACCGGTACGGCCGCTGCTCTCGTCGCGCACGTCCGCGATGCCGGTGATCTTGCCGTCCTTGACCAGGTCGGCGATCTTCAGCGCCAGGTTGTCCGGGTTGACCTGGTAGGGCAGCTCGGTGATGACCAGGGTCTGGCGTCCCCGGCCGTCCTCCTCGACCTCGACCACGGCGCGCATGGTGATGGAGCCGCGCCCGGTCCGGTAGGCCTCCTCGATGCCGCGCTTGCCCACGATGAGTCCGCGCGTGGGGAAGTCGGGGCCCTTGACACGGGCGATGAGCTGGTCGAGCAGCTCCTCGTCCTCGGCCTCGGGGTTGTCGAGGTACCAGTTGACGCCGTCCGCGACCTCGCGCAGGTTGTGCGGCGGGATGTTGGTGGCCATGCCGACCGCGATGCCCGAGGAGCCGTTGACCAGCAGGTTCGGGAAGCGGGCGGGCAGCACGACGGGCTCGGAGGAGCGGCCGTCGTAGTTGGGCCGGAAGTCGACGGTCTCCTTGTCGATGTCCCGGAGCATCTCCATGGCCAGCGGCGCGAGCTTGCACTCGGTGTAGCGCATGGCGGCCGCCGGGTCGTTGCCCGGTGAACCGAAGTTGCCGTTCGGGTCGACCAGCGGCATCCGCATCGACCACCACTGGGCCAGGCGGACCAGGGTGTCGTAGATGGCGCTGTCACCGTGCGGGTGGTAGTTGCCCATCACGTCGCCGACGACGCGGGCGCACTTGAAGTAACCGCGGTCGGGACGGTAGCCGCCGTCGTACATCGCGTACAGCACGCGCTGGTGGACCGGCTTGAGCCCGTCACGGACGTCGGGGAGGGCCCGGCCGACGATGACCGACATCGCGTAGTCGAGGTAGCTGCGCTGCATCTCGACCTGGATGTCGACGGGTTCGATCCGGTCGGTCACGCGCGAGAGGGACTCGACACTGGAGTCCCCGCCCTCAGGGGCGTCGGGGTTGTTCGCATCCGTCACGGATGTCGATCCCTTCTACGAGGCTTGCTTGGGGCACGGGTGGGAACGGGGGACCTAGATGTCCAGGAAGCGGACGTCCTTGGCGTTGCGCTGGATGAAGGCGCGCCGGGACTCGACGTCCTCACCCATGAGCACGCTGAACATCTCGTCGGCCTGGGCCGCGTCCTCCAGGTTGACCTGGTCGAGCACGCGGCGGTCCGGGTCCATCGTGGTGTCCCACAGCTCGTTGGCGTTCATCTCGCCCAGACCCTTGAAGCGCTGCACCATGTCGCGCGGGCGCGGGTCCCTCTTGCCCTCGGCGATCCCGGCCTCGATGACCCGGTCGCGCTCGGCGTCGGAAAAGGCGTAGCTCGCGTCGCTGCCCTTCTGGTCCCACTTGATCTTGTAGAGCGGCGGGCGCGCCAGGTAGACGTTCCCGGCCTCGACCAGCGGCTTCATGAAGCGGAACAGCAGGGTGAGCAGCAGCGTCCGGATGTGCTGACCGTCGACGTCCGCGTCGGCCATCAGGATGATCTTGTGGTACCGCAGCTTCTCGGCGTCGAACTCCTCGTGGATACCGGTGCCCAGGGCGGTGATGATCGCCTGGACCTCGTTGTTCTTGAGGATGCGGTCGATCCGCGACTTCTCGACGTTCAGGATCTTGCCGCGAATGGGCAGGATGGCCTGGTTGTGCGGGTTGCGACCACCCTTGGCGGAGCCACCGGCCGAGTCACCCTCGACGATGTAGACCTCGCACTCCTCCGGGTTCGTGGACTGGCAGTCCGACAGCTTGCCCGGGAGGGAGGTGGTCTCGAGGAGGGTCTTGCGGCGGGTGAGGTCGCGGGCCTGGCGGGCGGCCACGCGGGCGCGGGCGGCCTGGCTGGCCTTGGACACGATGTCCTTGGCCTCGCCGGGGTTGCGCTCGAACCAGTCGCGCAGGTGCTCGTTGGTGACCTTCTGGACGAACGACTTGGCCTCGGTGTTGCCGAGCTTCGTCTTGGTCTGGCCCTCGAACTGCGGGTCCGCGAGCTTGACCGAGATGATCGCGGTCAGGCCCTCGCGGATGTCGTCGCCGGTGAGGTTGTCCTCCTTGTCGCGCAGCAGCTTCTGGTCACGGGCGTACCGGTTGACCAGAGTGGTGAGCGCGGAGCGAAAACCCTCCTCGTGGGTGCCGCCCTCCGCCGTGTTGATGGTGTTGGCGAAGGTGTGCACGGACGAGGTGTAGGACTGGTTCCACTGCATGGCAATCTCGACCGCGATGCCGTCGCCGTCCTCCTCGAAGGAGATGATCGACGCGTGCGCCGGCTCCTTCTTGGCGTTGATGTGCCGAACGTAGTCCGACAGCCCCTCCTCGTAGTGGAAGGTGTTGACCACGGGACCGTCGTCGGTGTGGTCGGGCCGCTCGTCGCGGATGGTGATGGACAGCCCCTTGTTGAGGAAGGCCATCTCCTGCATCCGGCGGGCCAGCGTCTCGAACGAGTACGTGGTGGTCTCGAAGATGTCGCCGTCGGCCCAGAAGGTGATCTCGGTGCCGGTCTCGTCGGTCTCCTCGGCCTTGACGAGCTCACCCGTGGGCGCGGTCATCTCGTAGTGCTGGCGCCAGACGTGCCCCTGCTGGCGGATCTCCACGTCGAGCGCCGTGGACAGCGCGTTGACGACGGAGATGCCGACGCCGTGCAGACCGCCGGAGACCGCGTAGGACTTGCCGTCGAACTTTCCGCCCGCGTGCAGCGTCGTGAGGACGACCTCGACCGCGGGGCGCTGCTCCACGGGGTGGATGCCGACCGGGATGCCCCGGCCGTTGTCGGCCACCCTGATCCCGCCGTCGGCGAGCAGGGTCACCTCGATGGCGTCGGCGTGACCCGCCAGCGCCTCGTCGACCGAGTTGTCGACCACCTCGTAGACCAGGTGATGCAGACCCCGCTCACCGGTGGAGCCGATGTACATACCCGGGCGCTTGCGTACTGCCTCAAGCCCTTCGAGAACCGTGATTGATCCTGCGTCGTAGGCCAAGTGGGAACACCCTCCTGCTGGGGACGCCTGTCGGCAGTGGCCGAGCGGACGACGGTCAACCCACGACAGGGTGATCGGAGGGCCGACTTGCCGCGACACCTGGGGGATCACCGTTCGCCGCACGGGCCGTCCGCCCACCCTCTACATGGGAGCGTGATACCGGCTACAGGCGTCTGAAGAACCGTCTCCATGATACCCCGCCCAGTGCGACAAAGTGGCATTCGCGGCCCTGTGCCGCTCCAGAACGAACGTTCGGGGCGGGACCCGAGTCCCTACACGCGGGCGACCCCTTGCGCAAGTCCCGGCGCGGTTCAGTGGCCTTCACAGGGCCCCGGCACCCCCACTGGGCCGTGTCGCGGGAGGAGAGGCGTCCCGCGTGACGGGGCACGTGCCCGGAACGGCCACCGAGGACCACACGGGACCCCCAGGTCACAGACGTGTCGGGGCGAGACGGGGCGAACCGGGCGGGGTCACCGACGGCGGAACCCCGGCCCCTTCACCTTGATCGCGATGACGGTGCCGTCACCGAGCTCCTCGTTCAGACGGCGCATCAGATCCCGAACCATCGCTCGCGCGTGGGCCGCCATCGTCGGCGAATCGGCCACCACGACGAGTTCACCCTCCGAATAACTCTCCGGGCGAAGGTGTTCGGCGTTGAAATCACCGACGATGTCGGCCCATCGGCCGAACACGCCGCCGATGGCCACCTGCTCCTGCCAGCCGTGCTCGATCAGCCAGGTGCGCACCGCGTCACCGAACAGCTGGGGCTCGTTCCGTGACCGCAACCGGCCACGCCCGCGCTTCCGGTTCATGCCCCGGGGAACGGCGCCGCGCTCGCGCGCCTCCGCCCGGGCCCGGGCCAGCGCCTGGCGGGCCAGGTCCGCCCCCGAGACCGGAGGAGGCTCCGGGACGTGCGGGGCGGCGCCGTCCACAGGCTGTGGACGGACCGCCTCGGTCGCGTCGGCCAGCGCGTCGCGACCGGCGCCGGTGTCCACAGGCTGTGGACGACCCTCACGCATCCTCGACCACTCCCCGCCGGACCCCGAACCGCGCGCCGTCCAGTTCCTTCGGGATGTCCTCCGCGACCGCCGCCGTCACCAGCACCTGCTCGGTGTCGCGCACCCGCTCGGTCAGCCTGCGGCGGCGCTCGGAGTCCAGCTCCGCGAAGACGTCGTCCAGGATCAGCACCGGATCGTCGCCCTCCTCCCGCAGGAGCTCGAACGCGGCCAGCTTGAGCGAGAGGGCGTAGGACCACGACTCGCCCTGGCTGGCGTACCCCTTGGCGGGCAGGTCACCGAGGTGGAGGTGCAGATCGTCGCGGTGCGGCCCGACCAGGCTGACGCCCCGCTGGAGCTCCCGGTCGCGCGCCCCGGCCATCGCCTCGCGCAGGACGTCCACGAGCTGGGGACGGTCGTGCGGGAGCTCCACCCCCTCCTCGACCGAGGAGCTCCGGTAGCTCGGAACGGCCGGGCCGCCGGAGTCGGTCAGGCCCGCGTAGGAGTGCGCGATCAGCGGGCGCAGTTCCTCCACCAGCGCCAGCCGCGCCGCCAGGAGCTCCGCCCCGGTCTCGGCCAGGTGGGAGTCCCAGACCTCCAGCGTGCTCAGGTCCGGGGTGGCCCGCTGACGCATCCGCGCCGAGGCGGACTTCAGCAGGGCGTTGCGCTGCTTGAGCACCCGCTCGTAGTCGGAGCGCACCCCCGCCATCCGGGGGGCGCGCGCCACCAGGAGGTCGTCGAGGAACCGGCGCCGTTCCCCGGGGTCCCCCTTGACCAGGGCCAGATCCTCCGGGGCGAACAGCACCGTCCGCAGGATGCCCAGTACGTCGCGGGGGCGCCCGGCCGCGCCGCGGTTCACCCTGGCGCGGTTGGCCCGGCCCGGGTTGATCTCCAGGTCCACCAGCATGTCCCGGCCGTCACGGACGACCTTGGCGCTGACGATCGCGCGGGGAGCGCCCTGGCGCACCAGAGGGGTGTCCGAGGACACCCGGTGGCTGCTGAGGCTGGCGACGTAGCCGATCGCCTCGACGAGGTTGGTCTTGCCCTGGCCGTTGGAGCCGACGAACACGCTCACGCCGGGTTCGAGTCGCAGCTGGGCCGTCTCGTAGGAGCGGAAATCGGCCAGTTGCAGGTGGGAGACGTACATCCGGCCTTCCTCCTGGAACGGGGGAGCGGGAACGGTGGGGGAGGGGCGGTGGGAGAACGGTGCCGGGGTGGGGGGGGGGGTGACCCCGCCCCCCCCCGGCGGTGCGGGGGCGGGGCGGCCCGCGCGGC
>NZ_JBHYOW010000023.1:0-61925 GCF_042745575.1 Nocardiopsis sp. NPDC058789 | reverse complement strand
GGTGTAGGAGTCGTGGTTGTCCACGAGGAGCAGTCTCAAGAGGAAAACCCCAGGTAGTGGGCCTTGTGTGACCCTGGGTCCCCCGGTCTGACCGGGGGATTCCCAGGATCTCCACTCCAGATCCACTCCATATGGAGTGAGGCCTGGAGGGACAACAGAACGCCCCCGGGCGGCGGTGCAACGCCGGTTCCGAGGGCTGACCCGCCTCACTGATCTGAGCAGGAGTCGAGCTGTGAACAGCGTATCCTTCGCCGCCCCGTTGGTGGCACCCCCGAACGTCCTGAGCCTCTTGGCTGCCCTTCCCCACTCTTCTTGGATGTGGGTGGCTTTCGCCGTCGCCGTTCTGGCGGTGGCTGCGCGTCTGACCCGGCAGCGCACCCCGATCACGACCCTCGACACGCACGTCGCTGACACGAGCGTGGAGGTTCAGCGATGAGCGCCCCGACCATTGACCTGTCTCTGCGGTCCATCGCTCTCGTGCGTGCTCTGGGCACGGGTGACGAGATCGAGGCCGCGCACATCCTCGGCACCCTTGACCCGCGCGAGTCCCTCGGGATGTTGGTGCAGACCGCGCAGATCGTCGTGACGATGCAGCGTTCCCTTCCGGGCGACGTGGACTCGCTGTGCGACCAGCTGGAGCGGGGGGTCCAGCGATGACTCTCTCTCCCCTTGAGGTGTACGCGCAGCGCCGCAAGCGCACCGAGATCCGGTCGTAGACCCGGCCGGTGCCTCTGGCCCATCCCGCCCGTCCTGCGGGGTGGACCGAAGGGTCCGCCCGGGCCATCACGAATCAACGAAAGGTCTCACATGAAGTCGTTCATCGCCGCGCTGATCACCGCGTACTCCGACAAGTACTTCTGCAGTAACTGCAGCTACAAGTTCCGCTCCCAGGAGGCGCTGGACGCGCACGTCTGCCACACCTACTACCCCTAATCCCCACTCAGCGCCGTGTGATGGCGGTGCCGCCCTTCGGGGCGGTGCCGGGACCACACGGTCCACAGACCAAGGAGCCCCGCATGGCTACCGCGCCGGCGGCAGCAGCAAGACAACAAAGCCCCCATCCCAGTGGATGGGGGCGTTTCTGCGTGCCGTCAGGAAGCTTGCCGACGTTGCTGTCGTCGTTCCGCGGCTGCCTGCTTGACGGCCTCTGCAGCGTCCGGGTTCAGGATCCGGCGGATGGTTTCGCGGGTGTACCCGGTGGCTTCGACGATCTCCTTTTGCGACATGCCGTCGGTTTTGGCTTGGCGGATCGCGGCGTCGCGTTTGTCTTTGGCGTCGTCGAGTGCCTGTTCGTACTGGGTGATGGCGGCGCGCAGGGTGTCGGGGTTCATGTGTTCATTGTGCCTGCGGTGTGGGCGCAGGTGGAGGAGGTGCGTTGACATGACTATCATCGTAGGCCTATCGTCATAGCCATACAAGCTACTGCCCCACCCCAGAGGAGACCCCATGTTCGCCTTGATCGCCGTTTTCGTCCTTCTGCCCCTCGGCGTGTACCTCGCCTGGTCCGGGCACCGGGCCAGCTGACCCCAGACATGAAGCGTCCCGCTCAGCGAATCGAGCGCTGGCGGGACATCCGATCCCTAGGAGACCGGCAATGAACACCGTACCAACGCAGGAACCCGAGGTCAGCACCCTCGGCATGATCCTTTCTTGGGTCCCGTCTTGGGCCCCGTGGGCCGTTGGCGTGGCCCTGATCGCGGCTGCGGCTTGGTGGGGCCTTCCTCCCCTGCTCCGGACCGGTGTGCCACAGCGGGCCGCCAGGGCCGTTGTGGCATGGGCCCGCGACTTGCTGATCCAGCGGCTCGCCGCGTCCACGCCCGCTAGTCCGGCCCAGCCTGTTGTCGCCGCGGCGGCGGAGTCGGAGGCCCCCCGGGACGTCCCCCCCGTCCCGCTGGCCGCGTCCCCCCAGTCAGCGAAAGCCACGGTTGCGATCGCCGCAGTACCGTCCATCGCGTCCCTCGTGTGGACCGCGTGGTCGCTCATGGACATGCTCCCGACCCCGTGGCCGGTTGGTCTCGCGGTCGGCGTGGTCCTGGACATCGCCCTGGTGTCCGCGGTCGCGATCGCGTGGATCAACCCCGGCTCCGCCCGCGGCGCGAAGAAGTTCGGTTGGTTCGTCGCTTCCATCGCGGCTGTCCTGGTGGGGTGGCACGCGTTCGAGATGCTCCCGGTCCTCGCGGTCCTGGGTATTGTCCCGCTGGTCGCGAAGGGCTTGTGGCACATCGCGCTGAACACCCGGCTGGCGCGCGCCGCCGCTGAAGAAGCTGAGAAGGAGGCCGCCCTCAAGGAGGCCGCCGAGAAGTTGGACCGCGAGGCGGAGCTGTCCACGGACCCGAGCCACGAGCAGAAGCGTCTTGTTGCGCAGAAGCGCCGTGACGCCGCGCATGAGAGGGAGCTCGCTGAGGCCGAGGTTGATTTCGACAACGCCCGCGCGGAGCGGGACCACAAGCTGAAGCTCGCCGCGATCCGTCGGGCTGCGCAGGAGGCCCGGGAGATGGAGCGCGAGGACGCCGAGACCATCAAGCAGCGGGTCGCGCTCGTCCGGGAGATTGAGGCGGGCCGGGGTCTCGCGATCGGCTCAGGCGGGGACGCCAGGAATCCCGCAGTCGCGTCCCCCTCTGCGTCGTTGATGGGGTTCGGGTCCGTGATGACCGCTGACCTGGGCACGTCCCGGGGACGTCCCGGGAGCGTCCCGTCTGGGATCGACCCGGAGTTGCGGGAGCTGATGACGTACATCGCGTCCGCTGGCGAGAAGGCTTCCGTGCGAGGAGCCGCCGCTGAGCTGAACGTTACCCCGCCGACGATCCGCCGCTGGCGCGAGAAGGCCGAGGGGCAGGGCCTGGACATGTCTGCTCTGCGCCGCCGGTCGAAGTAGTCCCGATCCCCGGGACGCCGTGCGCGTCCCGGGGCCGCCCCCTTGGGGGGTGTGCCCGCCTCCCCCGCCTTGACCTTGCGGGGTGGGTGCGCACACCAGCCAAGGCCGGGACAGGCCGACGAGCACCGCGAGGTGAGCGTGCCGAAGCCCGCCACTCCCCTGCCGCTACTCCAGGAAGAAGGACCCATGTCCGAGAAGAAGCCGTTCCTGTCCACCAGTGAGCTGGTGTCGATCGGGTTCGCGAGCGTCGTTGTCGCTCTGCTGGCCCTGTTCGGCGCCCCTGACCTGATCACGATCCCGATCTCGGTGTTCACCGTCGGGTGGGTCGGGTTCGCCGTCATCCGCAACCACATGCGCAAGGAGGCCTGACGTGTTCGGGTTCCTCGCCTTGTGCATGTTCCTGCTCGCCTCGTACCTCACCAAGAAGCTGAGGCACACGAAGAAGGGCCTCATCGCTCTCGTGGTGGGTTTGGCCGGGTCGATGCTGCTGTACCGATCCGGGGCGTCCATGGCGGCCGTCCAGTGGGCGAACTCGACGTTCATGGGGCCCTTGGCCGCGACGTGGGGGTCTTGGACCGGAGAGTCCCTGCCCGTGGCGACGGTCTGGTCGGTGGTGTGCATCGGAGGATTCATCGCGACCTGTATCGACCTGCGCTACGACCACAACTACAACCCCGTCGCGATCGTCGCGCTGATTATCACCCCGATCGCCGCACGTGGCTCGGCGGGCGGTGTCATCACTGGATTCATCGACTGGATCCACACCATGGGCGCCGGCGTGGCCGCGTGGGCTGTGGGTGGCGCGGTCGGCTGAACGCAGTTGGGCCGCCTCGGGGACTGCGACCCCGGGCGGCCCTGCCCCTCAATGCTGTTTGCCGAACAAGGAGAGACGAGAAGAGCATGGCACAGAAGAAGCAGGTCGACGAGATGGACCCACATACCGACGGTATCCCCATGGGGGCCGTGTGGGAGAGGGACGACCCCGGGACGCAGGAGACCACACACGAGACCCACAGTGCCGTCCCCCGGGACGCAGACGAGCAGCCCGAGGAGAACACCAGCAGGCCAGAGGGCGAGACGGAGGGGACGCCCACCGAGGGTGTCATCGTCCCCAAGGGCACTCCGGACGACGCCGTGTCCCCGAAGAAGGCCCTCCTCCAGGACGTCAACACCAAGCTCGGCGCGAGCCTGGCCGCGTGGCACACCTACGCCTTGCTGGCCTGCCACAAGCGGTGGCAGACCATCGAGGCCTACGTCCAGGACCCCGACCTGTACGAGGAGATCGTCACCGAAGCGCGCGCGGAGATCCGCCGCGAGAAGGCCGCGGTGGCGAAGCGACTCGACAAGGCGAAGATCCGCAAGGACCACGCTCAGATCGAGGTGCTGTCCGAGGAGCTGGACGAGCTGAAGAAGCGCGCCCCGTCGGCGATGAAGATGGACGCGCTCACCCTGAAGGCCCGCGGTGGTCGCCTGGCCCGTCAGCTGGCTGTTCCGGCGGCGGTGTTGTTCGGTCCGGTCGCTGCCGGCATCGGTGTGGGTGCGTGGTGGGCGCTGCTCGCCTACCCGGTCGCGTGGGGGTGGCTGGCCGCCCAGGGCCACGCGATGGCGGTCGCGGACGGGACGGTGACCGTGACCGAGGAACCGGCGGAGCGGGCACGTGAGCTGGTCGGACAGGCGAGCGTCCCGGGGGACGTCCCCCGGGACGTGGTGGTCGGCGCGACCGAGGCGGAGAACCTCATTTTGGGGCACCTGTCCGAGTGGGAGACGCGCACCGAAGGCCGCGGTTTGGAGGGGGTCGTCCCCGGGACGCCCACGGTGGACGCGCTGGGAATCCGGGTGGTGCTGACCACCTCCGGGAAGTTGACCCTGGAGCTGTTGAAGAAGAAGCTCCCGGTGGTCCGGGCCGCCCTTTCCGTCCCCCGGGACGTGCGCACTGACCTGCACCCCGGCGAGGTCGGCGACCAGGCGGTGCTGCGCATCCGAACCCGCTCCCCCGAGCGGGACATGGCCTGGAACCCCAGGAGGGACGGCATCGGTGTGGACGCCGACACCGGCAAGCCCGTCACTCTCCCGAAGGGCCGCAAGCTGATCGCTGGCACCAGCGGGTCGGGCAAGTCCGTCCTGTTGCGCGTCGTCATGGCCGAGGCCATGCACTCCGGGGAGCCAACCGTTGTCGTCTACATCGACGGCAAGGGTGAGGAGTCGGCGCTGTGGCGAGGCAAGATGCGCATCGCTGTGGAGCCAGAGGACATTCACCAGGTGCTGTCTGAGCTGGCCCGAGAGTCCCTGGACCGCCGCCGGATCATGCAGGACAAGCAGATAGCGACGTGGGTGCCGACCAAGTCTCGGCCGCGGATCGTGGTGGTGGTCGACGAGGGCGCGGAGGTCATGGCCTTGGACGACCCGGAGGACGGCCTGGACATCATGGCGCCGCTGCGTTCCTTGGGCCGGACGGGCCGGTCAAGGTGCATCGATCTGGTGTGGGCAACCCAGAAGCCGACGATCGGCGCGGGTATCGACTCGCAGATCAACGGGGTCATGGACGTGCGCGCGGTGTTGCGGACGGCGGGTGCTACCGAGACGAGGCAGGTGTTGGCGTCCAAGTGGACCGCCCACGAGTTGCCGGAGTTCGGGCACGCGTATGTGAAGGGCACGGGCCGGGGTGAGGAGCAGGCTCCAGTGCAGGTGTGGGACCTCTCTGATGACGACCAGGTGACGGCACTGCCAGTGCGTCCGGTGTGGGCTTACGCGCCTGACCCGCAGGCGCCCGAGGTGGAGCAGGGACAGGCTCCTGAGGGTGAGTTGCCGCCGGTTCTCGCTGCGGCGCTGCTGCTGTCGGAGGGGGCTGACGGGGTCACTGGGCATGACGTCGCGGCGGCGTGCGGGTTGGACTTGCTGGATACCCAGAAGGCGCTCCGTGCTGCTGGGGTGAAGGCTGGCCGGTTCACGAACGGGTCGGGTACGCAGGTGCGCGGGTACGAGCGCGTGGCCCTTGAGGAAGCGGCGTCTCGTTACTCGGTGTGAGTGTCTTGGGGGTGTCTGCGCTGTCGGAGTGCAGACACCCCCTCTAGACACGCTCAAACCCCGCCCCTGTAAGGGTTTCGACGTTTCCTAGGCGCCCTAGACGCCTCCTGGCGGGCGAGCGTCACTAGAGCAACCTTCCCAGCTCAGACGCACTTTCTGCCCGCAGGCGACACCTCAGACGCTCGCAGGCGTCTATCCGCGTCTTCTCACTCTCAGCAACCAAAGGAGCTCCCCCTCATGGCCATCAACATCACCACTCACGGCATCCTGCGCGGCTCTCCGCCGGCCGCCCCGAACTCTGTCCGCGTCGACCTCACGGTCGCCCTCCGGAACCCTGCCGATGACCCTCGCATGATCGAACTGGCGGGCCTCGACGCTCGGGTGCGCGACCACGCTCCGACTTCACGACCGACCCCGAGGTGTCCGCGGTGACCATGCGGCGGGCCGCCGAGTTCGCATCCCTCGGCCAGCACGCGTCCTTTAACATCGGCGCCGCCGCCGGCCAGCCCGTCTCGCACCTGCACGCCCACGTGTGGTCGTGCACCGGCTCGGACATGCCATGGGAACCGAAGCAGCCAAGGCTGTGACCCGAACAGAAAGCACGAAGCCGTCCCGGGGACGTCCCCGGGACGGCTTTGGTCGTCTAGTCCCGTGGTCGCTTGAAAACCGACCGGATTGTCTTCTGCCCGCGGTCTTCGGACAGCACGATCTCGGAGACGAGTTCCCACCCGTCGGCGCCCCAGTTGTGGAGTTGGCCGGCGTGCGGTCCTCCGATGATCTCTTCGATGCGGTAGTCCCAGCGGATCTTGTCGGCCATGGCTCCTCCTTGGGGGTTCCCTTCAAGGGTAGGCGGGACGCTGGAGGGACGGGGGCGTCTCGTGGGACGTCCCCGTCCGAGAGAAAGTCAGGGTTCCCCTTCTCCCCCCTTACCCCTGGAGGTCTTCATGATGGGCTCTTCGCACGCCGCGACCGGTGTGCTCGCCGGAGCGGCGGTCGGCGCGCTCGCCGGTACCGAGGTAACCGACGTGGTTCTGTGCGCGGCCGTGGGCGCCGGCGCCGCGTTGCTCCCTGATCTGGATGAGCCCGGGTCGACGGTGGGCCGGTCCTTGGGGGTGCTGTCGGAGAAGACGTCGGCTGGGCTCCGAGGTCTGTCGCGGCGCGTGTACCAGGCGACGGGGACCGACTACGAACTCCGCGCGGGGAAGGATGGAGGGCACCGCCACCTCACGCACACGATCCCCGCGGTGCTGGTGTTCGGGCTGCTGGGGTTCCTGGTCGCCGCCGTCGCGCCTCTCGGGACCGCTGTGGTGGTGTTCGGGATGTCGGCGTTGGGGGCTGGCGTGGTGGCCCGGTCGCTGAAGGGGTGGGGAGCGCTGCGCAAGCGCGAGGCCGCGGCGGCGGTCCTTGCGGTGGTGCTGGCGACCGTGGCGGTGTTCGCTCCGGGTGGCGCACCGTGGCTGATCGGGGTCACGGTGGCCGTAGGGAGCCTGACTCACATCCTGGGTGACTGGCTCACGAGGTCCGGTGTTCCGCTGGCGTGGCCGTTGAAGGTCAACGGGAAGCGGTGGTGGATGTTCCGGTCGCCGGTCGCGTTCCACACCGGGAAGTCGCCGGTGGAGGTCGGGATTCGGTGGGCGTCGCTGCTCGCCGCGCCGGTCCTGCTGCTGGTGTCGGTTCCTGCGGTTCCTGCGGGTTAGTGTCTCGTCGTCTCGTCGGCGGCGAGAAGGCCCCACCTTCGGGTGGGGCCTTCTTTGTGTCTGGGGTCTGACCGGTGATGATGGTCGGATGGTTGAGGAGTGGTGGGTCCGGTGCGTGGGCGGCCCGGAGGATGGCGAGTACATCTTGGTGGAGCTGGTGGATGGACGGCTTCCGCCTGTCGTCCAGGTCGAGGAGCGCACGCAGGGGCGGTTGGTGGTGCACACCTACGAGCTGTTGCAGGACCGTGCCGCGGCGGCGAAGGCCACGTACCGGTTCGTTGATCCGGAGGGTTGATGTTCGTCCGTCGCGCTGTTCCTGATGATGGCCCCGCGATCGCTGGCCTGTTGATGCGTGCCGCGGCGCGTTTCGAGGTGAAGGACTATCCGCTCGGTTCGTGGCCGGACGGCATCGAGGTCCTGGTGGCGGTGGAGGACGACCGTCTCGTGGGGTGGGTGGAGGGCGTCCTGGATGGGGCGTACACGGGCCCTGGGGCGCCTGTTCCGCCGCCGCACGGGTACGTCCTGGGGATCGTCGTTGACCCGCTGTGGCGGCGTTTGGGGGCCGGTCGGGCGTTGTTGGACGGGTTCGTTGCGGTGGCGCGCGCGGCGGGGGTGCGGTGGGTGTTCCTGTTCCCCGAGGAGGGCGAGGAGGTCGAGGGCCGGGTCGAGTTCCTGCGCGCGGCCGGGTTCACGCCGGTGGATGACCCCGACGAGAAGTACCCCGCGATGGGCCGTAGCTCCTGTTGATCCGGCCCGATGGAACAGTGACCCCTGGCGCCTGTGGCTGGACCGTGAGTTCCTCCGAGAGGTCCTTCTCTCCGAAGTGCTCTGGTCGGTCCCAAGTCACGGTCATGGTCAGAGGCGGAAAGGAACCGTCAGTCAGCAGAGAGGCCTCGAAGCAGACGAGAATGGTCCTCCCCCGGTGAACATCAACTCCGTCGGATGACCAAACCAGTCGCGGCCCCTCTGCCCTCACGTTGAACGCTGCTTCATCGCCGATATTGGTGAGCTTCGCGGAGCACAGCCAGTGGACCTGGTTCACAGGTCCTATCCCACTCGGGGCGACCTTCCAGCCAGCTCGTCGACTAGCGGCTTCTCCCTCGGTTAGCTCGTTCGACCGTTCACTTGCGTCAGCAGACCTGATGGCGGCTTGTGCTGAGTTCTCAGAGGCGTCTGCGGACCTGTCGGCCGCGGCGGCTGATCGTTTCGCAAAGTAGAGTCCGATGCCTGTGACTACGACGGAGCCGAGAGCGATCACTGCTGCCGCGATGGCGATCCAGTCGCCTGAGTCAAGGTTCATGGCGTCAAGCTAGCGGCCTCCGAGGGCCGCCGCTCCTGCTGTCCGCTTCCGGTCACTGCCGAAAGTCCCTGCCGGTGCGGGTTCGGGTCCGCCAAGATGAGCACACACGGAGCCCTCTGGAGGTAAAGCATGCCTGATCTCCCTGACTTGCCAGACGACCTGTTCGGTCTACTGTCGGCCATTGTGCTCATCTTGGTTGGAGCATCCATCAAACCTCTGACCTCATGGATCGATGACACACGAAAGAGACGATACAAGCGTAAGGACCACGAAAGACAGCAGAAGCAGTTCCAACTGGAAACGAAACGCGCACAGTTGACGCAGATCATTGACCAGTACGCCGAGATCGGCGAGGCGATGTCAAGGCGGATTGAGGGATGGGACAGCTTTAACCCCTACGAAGAAGCTCGAAACCTTCAATACAGCGCCATAAAGTTCGGCGACCAAGAGATTATCGACGCGGTCGCGAAGCTTCATGCAGGCGGGCCGGGAGATGAGTTCCTGTTGCTGGTCACGAGAAAGATCCAGGCTTTGGATGATCCTGCCCCCGTCAAGGGTTGGCGTCGACTGTTCATCAAGAATCGGCAGACGCCATGAGAGGCCGGTCTGGGGCGTCAGCGGGAGACGCCCCGGGAGGGGAAGGTCAGCCGCGCGAGATCAGCGGAACCAGCAGGTCCCGCCGATCCCGGTCGATCAGGTAGTCCACGAGGCGGCGGACGCGATCCGGGTGGTCGTTGTGCTCGACGTTGAACAACGGGCGCTCGTGGCGGATCGATGCGGCCTCCACGACCTCCGCGCTCGCACGCGTGGGGAACCGCTTCATGGTCGACCGGACCGCAAAGTCCATCCACGTGGAACGACCCTCATGCGATGCCTGACGCCTCGGGAGCGAGTTCGTGATGCCGATGTACAGGAGGACGTCGTTCGCGTCGTAGTAGTGGTACAAGAGCGTCTCGTCGGCGCGACGTCGGGCGCCGTGAATAGGCTCCTGCCACTCGCCGTACTTGCGGCGGTAGGCCTTGATGTCAAAGACCCGGTCCCCCTTGACGTGGGGCGGGGTACGTTCCTCGGGGAAGAGAATCCCGAAGGCCCCATCGCTCCCCTCCTCGTCGTAGTACATGAGACGGGCCATAACAAGCGTGTCGATGGCGTTTTTGATTAGGTCTAGGTCGAACCCGGTGGCTTCGGTCATTCGTTCGCGGGGGCTTCTCTGGCTGGTGGCTTGGTCGGCGATGGCCATGGCAACTTCGGTGATCTCGGGTGAGAGTCCTTCTTCGCAGACGAATGCGCGCCAGGGGGCAAGGGGGTCTGGGGTAGCGTTCATGTTGCTGCCTTCCTGGTGGATCAGGTTGGTGGTCAGGGCCCGGCCGGTGGTGGATCACTGGCCGGGCTTGTTGTTTCAGGCTTAGAGCAGTGCTTCGTCGTACACGTCTTGGTTCTCAGGGTTCCTGTATGGCGTGTGGCCGTTCCTGGCGCGGCGTTCTGCTCGCTGCTGGTCTTCCCATGTCCACCCGCCTGATGTGGCCTGTGCAGGCTTCTGGAGGCCGCGCACCTGTGCAAGGTCCTGCTCCAGGAGGGCCACGTCGCGGCCAGACAGATACCCCGCTGGTGAGTGGATACGAACACCGTCAGCGGCAGCTTGGGAGATCACCAGCCGCTTGATGGCGGTGGCTTCCTCGGGGGTGGGTGGCCCGCCTTGGGCTTGGGCGTCGGTGCCGCTGAGCTTGTCGATGATGACTTTTTCTGGAGATTCCCTCTTCGTCTTCCTTTCCGGGCCCTCGCCCTGCTGGAGCTCAGCAGGAGCGCCAACGGAAGAGGAAGAGGTTCGTGTAGTTAGACCTGCGTCTAGTTCGCCCTGCGTCTTGTTACGGTCCCCGATCCGGGGGTACGTGGGCCCCGATCCGTGACTACGTGGTCCCGAATCCGGGACTACGGGGCGACCGGTCCTCTTCGCGCTCTCGCGGGCCCTGCGCTCCTTGATCAGCTCGCGGGCCTCCGCTGACACCTTGGTCATGGCCTTGGCGTCTCCGGCGATGGCTTTGAGGGGTTCGAGGAGTTCCACGAAGCTCGTGGCGGTGCGCTCGCCGGGCGGCGGGTTGAAGCGGATGCCGTAGGTGTTGCGGGACCGCATGCCGCCGATGGTGTTCGTGGTCTTCTCCACGATCCGCGCCTGGATCAGCTCGTCCATGTAGGGCGTGACGGACTTGCCCTTGGAGAGTCCCAGGGTGACGGCCAGCAGGTTGAGGGATGGCCACACGCTGGTGTCGCCGTTGGCGCGGCGGCCTTGGTTCACGAACGTGGCGAGCACGGTGTAGAGGTGCCGAGCGGTTGGTGAGAGGTCGGATCGGAAGGCGACCCAGTGGCCGACCTGTGTGAAGGTGGGCTGGTCGAGCGCTTCGATCTCGAAGGCGTCGGTGCTCATCGTGCGCCTCCCTGGGGGAGGTACGACGTTGTGACTCGCGGGGTAGCGACCCGGTTTCGGGTACGAGCTACCATGTAGCTAAGCTTCATGCCTAGCCGCCTTTCCTGGGCAATCAGGTAGGTGGTCAGAGCCCGTCGTGGTGTTACCAGCACCCGGCGGGCTCGCTTTATGTAAATGTGTTCCCAGTTTACCTGCTTCGCACCAGTTCCAGAGGACCAGAAAACGGTGCGAGCAGGGGCTTCGGGGCTACCCCCTCCCCTTCTCCGCGCGCCGCCGCGCCGCCGCTTCCTTCACGGCCTCCGCAGCCTTCGGGTCGAGAATCCGGCGCACAGTCTCTCGGGTCAGGCCGGTCGCTTTCACGATGTCGGCCTGCCGCGCTCCTTCCTCCTTCGCCTGCCGGAACAGCTCGTCGCGTTCTCTCTTCGCCTTCTCGGCCTGCTCAACTGCGGTCGTGTAGGCCTCGTGGGCTTCGGTGAGTTTCCGGGGGTCCATGTCTTCATTGTGGCAGTGACTGTTGGCCTGTAGCTGTAGGCATGGCGGTGTTGACATGTCTGCCATAGTAGGCCTACAGTTGCAGACAAGCAAGAGACGACAACCCCCAAGGAGCCCCCATGAAGCCCTACGTCTACGAAGACGCCGACGGCGCCAAGCTCAAGATCGAAGACGGCTACATCACCGCGATCGTGGACGGCGGCGCAGTCGAAGCCCTCGTTGACCTCCCCGAGGTCGCGGATGACGCGATGGAGCTGGCCCGGAAGATCCTCGAAGCGTCCGGCATCGACGCCCGCATCATCACCGAGTGACCCCCTGGCCCGCCCCGCCCAACGAGGGAGCCCCCATGTCCACCTACACCCCGCGTGCTGGCGACCTCGTCCGCGACAACGACGGCGAGGTCTGGTTCATCTACGCGTCCGAGGCGTACCCCACCCACCTCTACGGCATCAACGCGTCCTACGACCCCGGGCAGACCGGACAACCCATCAAGACCGTGGCCACCCAATGGGGCCCGCTCCGCCTGGAGCACAGGCCCACCAACATCACCAGCTGAACGAAGGAGCCCCCGATGCTCGCCCACAACACCGTCAACTACATGCGCTACATCGCCCGTGACCTGCTCGGCCACGACCTCGTCGGAGCCCCGTACACCCCGCACGGCGACACCCACCCCACCGAATGGCTCATGTACGCCGGACCCAACGGCGACCTGCTGGCCCGCCACATGGAGGACTTCGGATACACGGTCACGTCGCACGGAGGCGGGACGATCGGCGTGTCCGGCACCCCCACCGCAGTCGAGCGTGTCCGCGACCTGGAGATCCGGCAGGCTCAGGCCCGAGTGGAGGAGATCCGCACCACGGACCCTGAGCGGCTCATGCAGATGGCGGAGCGATTCTGACCCTGGGGAGAAGGCCGCCCCAATCGACGCACACCTCCAAAGGAGCAACCAAATGGACCCGTTCGAGTTCTGCGCCAACCGCCGCCCCCGCAGCCGCAAAGCTGTTCAGATCACCACCGACAACCTCGACCAGGTCGCCGCCGCCGTGCTCAGCGGCTACGTCGTCAAGGAACGCACCGGAGTCGCGTTCTCCGGGAGCGGGCGAATGCGGTTCGCTCGTATCGGCGAGTGGATCGTCGCGGGCCACGAGATGGGTATCTGGGTGTACCAGCAGTACACCGACGAGGAGTACCAGGACGCCTACCGGCCTCTCACGGAGGAGGAGCTGGCGTGAAGCGCACCGTGAAAGCCCGTGACCTCGGCCCCGGTGAGGCCCTGGTCAGCCCGCCGTGGATGGTCGTCACCGACATCGAGGAGCGCGGCGGTGTGTTGCGCGTGCACGGGTGGACCACCCTGCACCCCGGCGAGGATGTGACCGTGCAGCCGCCGCCCGGAAGCGCGGAATCGGCCCGGCACGCGGCCCGTGAGATCGACACCGTCGACCGCCGCAACCAGACCTGACAGCACAGAGGCCGCCCCTGCACCAATCAGGGGCGGCCCGGAAGAAGACTACCGAGGAGACACCGTGAACACCGACCCCTGCGACAGCACCGCCTGGAACGCACTCCCCAGCACCGCCACCGAACCCCGGCGATGCCGCGAACCCCACGGGCACGACGGATGGCACACCGACGGCACCATGGCGTGGGATGGCCATGGCCACGCTGGACCAGTCCGGCCCTGAACACTTCGGGCCCCACCACACGGCGGGGCCCGTCCGCATGTCCGGCTACTTCGGGGGTTTCGAGTCCCGCGCTTCGTGCATCCACGCTAGCGGCGACCGGTCCAACGCGAGCTTCGCCAGCCTCTGCGCGCTGTCGGTCTTCAGCGCCGCGAGCGACGTGTCGATCCACGCCTGCGTGTCCGCCTGGTCCCGGTACTCCACCGCCTGGAGGAGGCATTCGAGCTTGTCGGCGTCCTTCGCGCAACGCGCCTCGGCCGACTCCCGAGCCTCGTACTCCGCTTCCGCGCCGCCGATCAGCCGGGCGAGACCTTCCGGCATCCCCGCCGTCTGATCCGCGGTGACCTCGGCATTCGAGGACGCCTTGAGGTATCGCTTCCCGATGTAGGGGATGTCCGTCAGCCGCGTCTCCTGGGTGTCGTGGAACAGAGCCAGGAACGCCGCCCGCTCCGCGCTGGCGCCTTCGAGCTCAGCGATGACAGCGGCGACGATCGCAGTCCGGTGTGAGTGGTCCGCGATCGACTCCGGGTCCGGGACCCCGGCGACCACCCACCCGGTGCGCTTGTACCGCTTGAGGAGACCCGCCTCGTACAGGTAGTCCAGTGCCCGCACGTCCTGCTGCTCACCCATGGAAGGCCTTCCTAGCGCCGTTGAACCGTCCGAAGAGCGTAGGACACCTCTTCAAGTTCGCGCTTCGACTGGGGAGAAATGGAGGCCTCCGACAGCATCCGGGCCACCGACCCGATCAGGTCGTCCGCGATCTTCTTCGTCAGCAGCCCCGGTTTGCGGATGATCAGCGCCCACAGGGTGTGGCAGACCACGTCGACGTACACGTTGTCGGGGGTGAGTCGGCCCATGAGGTGCTTGAGTAGCCGGTCGCCGTGCCAGGAGTCCACGTCGAGCTCGACCATGAAAGTGTCCGCCAGCTGTGGGTCCGTCACCTCTCCCAGCCAGTAAGCCCAGTAGTTGAGGTTCGCGATCTCGCAGGCGTCCGTGCTGATGTGAACGTCGATGAACGATGGCAGCGCCTCTTCGTCTCCCGTGCGCGCGAGCGTGTGAGCCCCCGACCGCACCACCGCCCACGACGGAGTCCACTCCACCTCCGATCCGAGACGGCGTTGCTCTGCGCGCTGCATCACCGCGAGCCACTCCACCGTCTCCGAGGACTTGTCGAACCCGGCCACGTAGTGGGCCTGGCGGCGGAGGAGTGCGCCCTCGACGGAGTCTTTCGCGGCCTGCTCCGCAGCGGCCTGGAGGTGCGACACCATGTGGCGGCGCTCGTCCGCGCCCATGTCCGGTCCAGACCCCGACGGGCCACGGCGACGGAGCGGCGCGACTTCCTTCAGCTGGTTCGGGACGTCCCCCGTGAAAGGCCACGCCACCAACTCCGTGAACGGCCTCGTGATCACCCACGTCGCCAACGGATGGTTCTCCAAGTCGATCGGCCCGTCCGCGGCCATCACGTACCCGATGAACCGGTCCGCTTCCATCCCGGTGTCCAACTGAGCGAGAAGCTTCGGTGACGCACCCAGCCGGTGAAGGAGGTGACGGAGCTTGAGGTACGCGCCTGCGGAGATGGCCATCAGCGGGCGCCGCCCCGACTCCCAGCCCTGGAGCGTCGACACGTCTACCCGGGCCTTCTCTGCGAGCTGCTCCTGGGTGAGGCCGACCGTCTGCCTGATCGTCTTGAGGACGTACCCCGACACCCTCCCCTCCCGGTCCGTGTCAACACGCGGAGACAAACCCTGACCAGCAGTCAGAGTCGAGGAAGCAGTGCGCTTGGCCATGGGGGTTCTCCGAGGGGGTGACTCGTACTCCCGGTCCGTGGTCCGGTCGCACGGCGGTCCGTAGCGTCATAACCACAGTACAGAGCAGCTGATTCGGGTGAGGCGATGACGGTGAGCGCAGTGGACACAGGGTCCGCCTACGAGCGGATCGCAGCGGACTACCCGCGCTGGCACGTCACACACGCCGGCGACCCGGGGCAGTGGGTGGCGTCCCACGACGACGTCACCGACCTCGTGGTCGCGGCGACCGTGGAGCGGCTACTCGACCGGCTGGAGATCGCTGAGCTGAAGCGGCTGACGAAGCGCTGGCGCCGGGAGTGGGTGGTGTGGCGGTCCCAGGGCGGGTCGTGGATGGCTACCGCCCGGGTTGACGATGTTGAGCCGACGCTGATGTGCGACTCCCCCGTCGAGCTGGAGGAGCGAATGAGGAACCCGAGCCTGTGGGCGCAGCGTGCGCCGGGCCCGAGGAGGCCGCTGTGACCGACAAGCTGTCTCCCCGCGAAGAGGAGTTGCACCGCCTCCAGGGTGAGCGTGTCCGGCGGGAGCTCGCGGACGAGGAGAAGTACGGGCCCGCTCCCCACTTCGGTGGTGGTCCGTTCGGATCGACCGGCCTCACTCACCCCGACGACCAGTAGAACTTCCGCACGTCCGGGCCCCGAGGCGGGCGTGCGGGACCAGGCGCCGACACGACATCCATGAGGGGGAGTGGCGGCGGGGGTCGGGAGGTGCAACTCCCGACCCCACCAAGCTTCCGGCCTTCGGGCTGGTGGTCCGGGTGGTGACCGGACCCCGGGGTGACGCCCGGCGACACCACAGGGGACAGCGCGCCCCCTCCGCCGCATTAGGTGATACGCGCAGCAGGACGGTCCGGCGGGGAAGAGCACCGCAAAGGTGAGCCGGACCGGCCCCCGCCCACAACCCAGTGGGCGGGGGTTTCCACATGTCCAGCAACAACTCCGAGACTTCGCAACCGCGTCGCGCTAGATTGGTGTCCTGCTCCCCGCTATTGCGGGGGTGGTCCACTCAACCGCGATGAGTGCTCCCCGCGCACGCGGGGATCGAGAACCCCACCTACGGGTGGGGTTTTCTCGCGTCAAGGCACCCACGACCGCCAGTGCCACACATCCGCTGGGCCGCCCGGAGCAGCCGTGTACAGCACCCTGCTCAGCGGGAGCCCCTGATCATCGTCCGGGGCGCCACTGGAGTCCTCCGGGACGAAGTCCATCCCGGGCTCCGGGTCGTCGAAGACCGCTTCACGGTCCACCGGCAGCACCCCTCCATCCATCGGCCCGCCGACGAGCTTCACGTCCACCATGTCGTCCATGCGCTGAGGATCCCACCCCACACCGACAGGCGCAGGAGGTGGCCCAGATCGGCCACGCGGGTACACCACCTGCATGGACACTCCCCTGCCCCCGGAGCCCGAAGAACCCCCGCTCACCCAAGAAGAGCACGCGTGGCTCTCAGGCCTGCTCGACGAAGTCGGGCCCGAAGGCGCCTACGAGATCGCGGAGTACCTCGGCATCGACCTGGACATCTAGCCCAACAGTGACGCGGGACCCTGAAGGACTATTGGGACAGTAGAGAGTCACCAAGTTGGGAGCTCTTACGCCCGTCTGGGAGCCAATCGAGAAGTTCTCTGGTTGTTCCGGTATTACGGAAGATAGAGTGTCGTCAACGGTTGCTCACTACAACCGACAACTCAGGCCCGCCCCCTCGAAGAGTGGGACGAGCCTGAGAATGAGTGAGTGGCTAGAGTCCGGCCAAAGTCCTAGCCACTCAGAACAACTGGATGATCGCGGTGAGGATCGCCTGTCCGGCGCCGCTTGCGGCTCCAGACACGAGACTGATCAACACGATCTCGCGCCACAGCGGGCGGTCCTCGCCGTATCCAGCATCTTCCATCGCAGCCCTCACTCTCGGAGGACCGGAGGAGTTCTTCCTCCTGGCCTCCATCAGAGGTAACGACCCAGCTCTGTTACTGGGGCGCACCCCCCGACGGAGATGGAAGCACCCAGCGGAAGGGTATCGAGGGCCAGGGCGCCGCACTCTCGGATTGAGAAAATCGCCCCAACTAATCTTGTTTGCGCATGTCAGGCACCATGGGAGTATGCGCAAGCCAGAGTGGGACGTGGAGAGGGCCCTCGACCCGTGGCTCCTCACAGCCGTCCCTGAACTCCGTGACCGGCCGCGCGCTGCCGCGAGGATCGGCTGGCGGATCGCCGTCGCGATGCTGAGGGCCCGAAGCCGAGGCGGGGAACCGGCGCCCTTGGCCTTGTCCTGGACCATCCCGTTCGAGGATGTGGAGGGACTGCTCCGCCTCGACACGATCCGGCACGTGCGTGGGCTCCAGGCCTCGTCGAAGATGACCGCGCCCGACTTCGTTCTCGAAGAACGGCTTGAGTACCTGCGGGCGGTCGGGCCGGACCTGCCTGTCGAGGTTCCGAGGTAGGGCTACGTCTCGGCGTTCAGATCCTTCGGGACGTCCTCAGGTGTCAGGTCGGGGCGCACGCGGACGTACCGGACGACGTGCCGCCACCGGCCCGCCACTTCGGCCGAGTCCGGTAACACTTCCACCACGACTTCCGGGACGACCTGCGTGTAGTGCTGGCGGCCTTCGCTCCCCCACGTCGCGGCGAGGGTGCGGGGCCAGGGGTGGTCGTCCGTCTTCACCATGTGGGGCGCGAGCTCCTCGGACTGCTCGGGGGACAGGTCCGTCGTGCGGCCCGCCACCCGCAGCTCCCCGGTCACCGAATCCACACGGCCCAGGATCAGAGCGCGGGGCGCACGGGCGTGCCCAACGACTCCGCCCACGATCGCCTCCGTGGTGACCCGGTGCTTCCACTTGCGCCACCCCCGGCTCCCGGGCCTGTACGAACGGCGGCCGTCCTTGATCATCACCCCCTCCACGCCCACCGCGGGCATCTCCTCCCACCACTGGACGGCGACCTCGGGGTTGTCGGTCTGCCAGCCGAGCGAGAGCAGCGACGGCTGCTCGACCAGGCCCATCAGACGCTCCAGTTCCCCGCGCCGGTGGGCGAGCGCCCGGTGTGTGAGGTCGCGCCCACCGACCCGGAGCAGGTCGAACACCACGAGGTGACACGGCTCGGAACGCGACAGCGCGCGGGCGCGACGGACAGAGGCGGAGTTCCGCCTCAGCAGGGCTTGGAAGTCCAACCTTCCGTCGTCCGCCCACCGGATGATCTCCCCGTCCAGGAGCACGCCCTCCGGGAGTGCCGCCAAGGCGTCAGCGATCTCCGGGAACTTCTGGCGGAGCGGCCGGTCCTGCTTGGACGACATCCTCACGGGCCCCGTCTCAGCCAGGCACCGGAAGCCGTCCCACTTGGGTTCGTAGAGCAGGCTCTCCCCCGTGGGGAGTTGATCGACGGCGGTTGCGAGCATCGGTTCCACGATCGGCCCCTACCCGGCACCAGCTCGGCAGGAGACCAACTACAGGTCTAGACACGAATGAAGCCCCGCCCTTAACCGGGCGGGGCTTCATGCAGTCTGACGTGCTTCATCAAGCAGGGCGCTCATCCGCTCAGGGCTGCGCGCTCGCGCGTACCGGAACGCCAGGGCACGCGCCGCAGCACTCCCCCACCGACGCGACATCCGCTCCTGCGGTGGATGCCACAGATGCCACAGCGGCGCCGACCCGCGCCACCCCTCCCCGGCCAGGGCCCGGAGGGCGTGCGCCCACGACTCGTCCTCCCCGGACCATCCGACGAACCGGGGATCGAGCGGTGCTTCCTCGTAGGTCTCACGTCGAAGTACGACCATGCCGCCGCCCGGCCACCCCTCATACGGGCGCTGGGTCAGATCCATGCCGACATGCGGGTCGTGCCCGTCGAGGACATCCTGCGTGGCGGCATGCGTGAGCCGCCGGACCGGGCCGTGCGGCATCGCCCACGCCACACCCGCCTGCACCTGGTCGACGGCGGTCTCCCAGCCCGGCGACCACACGTCGGCGTCCGCCACAACGAGGACGTCCCCGGAGGCGCGGCTCAACCCATCAGCGACCGCGCGCGCCTTGCACCACGGGCCCTCGTGCTCACCGACCACGACTTCGTGACCAGTCGCTGTCCAGCGGGACACCGTCCACGCAAGCGCCGCTTCACGATGCCGACACCCGGCATCCGGTGCCCACGGGATGATCACAGAGACTCGATCGCGTCCACCCACGCGCCCACCTCCTTGCGGGGGTCGAGTTCTGCGGACCGGGCGAGCGCCTTCTTCGAGGCGGTACGCCACCCGACGCCGAGGAGATCACGTAGCGCGGTTTCCCATGCGTCGATGTCGTCGACGTCGGCGAAGGTTCCGGCGTCGCCCAGGGCCTCGCGAAGGCCGGCCGTGGGGGCGGCGATGGTGGGGATTCCGGATGCCGCGGCTTCGACGGCGACCATCCCGTAGGACTCCTCCGCGCTGGGGACGAGCAGCACCTTCGTGTGAGACCAGACCTTGCCGCGCATGTCGGCGGTGTGCGACTGCCAGCGAACGTTGGGCAGACGCTTTCGGACCTGTTCGGCTTGCTGGTATCCGCCCTCAACTGCGAGGAACCCCACCTCGGGCATCCGCCGAGCAAGCTCGTAGAACACCTCGCTCCCCTTCGCGGAGATGGGGTTGATCAGCGTCACCCGACGGCCCGGACGCGTCCGGTGCCGGTCGGCGTAGACGGGCGGGTGCACGATCAGCGTTTCACTGCGGTGCCTGAGGTCCCGCGCCACGTGCTCGGAGTTCGCGACCACCAGATCCGCGCCCGCGCGCACGTCCTTGACCACCCACGGGGCGGCGGAGTGCGCGAGGAGTACGAACCGAGCGCCGGCCTTCTTGGCGAGCTTGCGCGCCAGCGGAACGCTCTTGAGATGCGACACCACCACGTCGGCATCCACCGACTCCGGGACGCCGGCGCGCACCGTGATGCCATCGACCACCGCGTCCTGTTCCTCATCGGTCGCCCACGCCTCAACCTGGTGGCCGCGCTCGGCCAGCGCCTTGAGGAGTTCGTGCAGCATGATTTCGGCGCCCGCCCGGTGAGTGGGCAGGTAGTAGTGGGCGAGCGCGACGATACGCCGCCGGGTCGGGTTGGGGGCGCCGGTCAGACGCCGCATGGCCTCCGGGGAACGGCGCGCCCGCACGTACTGCTGATGGCGTGCCCGGTTGGCCCGGTAGGAGGGAGAGCGCAGGTTAGCGGCAGGCTTGTGGTGTAGGTGGGTGATGGTCCCCTCGTGGCGGACGGTTTCGCCGAGCAGACAGTTCGCGGCCGTGTGAAAGGCGTCGTCCTCGAAGCCCCACCCCTTGAACTCCTCGTCCATGCCTCCGACAGCCCAGTAGGCGTCGACGGAGATCACCCACACCCCGCCGATCGGGCGCCGTGACTCGTCCTCCACGGGCGCGTCCATCGGGTCCACACCGCGCGCGTAGACCGCGAGGGTCCCTTCGGGGGACAGGGCACGGTAGCGGGTGTAGGGCAGGTGAAGCCGGCCGTCGCCTGCAGCGCCGTTGATCGCGTCCCGAAGCGCGCCCTCCTCGGGGAGCGTGTCGGCGTCGCACAGCACGACCACACCCGAGCCTGCGCGGCGCACCGCCTCGTTACGCACCCTCGCCCGGGAGAACTCGCCGTCGACGTCCACCACCAGGTGGTGGGCGTCGGGCAGCATCTCCCGCAGGCGCGCGGACACGTAGTCGGCGTGGATCTCCCGATCCAGCATCCCGGGCCGGAACGGCACGCACACGGTCACCTTCAACGCCGCCCCCTCGCCGCCTTTTCCGCGGACCACAGGTAGTAGCCGAGGACGTCTCCCTCACGGGCGTCGACCAGGCCCGCGCCGAGCTCCCGGCGTATCTCCCGGGAGCTCCAGTGCTCCCTATGGATCTCGAACCAGTTCCCGTTAACGTCGCCCTGGTCGTGGTGGGCGAGCGGCACCGACACGAGGATGTTGTGAGCCCAATCCCGCATCCGAGCGAGCACACCGCGCGCCTCCAGTTGGGACATGTGCTCCAAGACGTCGGCGAGGATCACCAGGTCCGGATCTCGGACGAGCGTGTACGGGTCCAGGTGGCGGATGTCGGAGACGACCACCCAGTCGTAGGCGTCGAACAATCCGTACTCGCTGATGTAGGGCGCCCACGCCTCCACGCCGATCCACCGACAGCCGTCGGGTGTCACGTCACGGGCCAGATGGACGTAGGTTCCCTCGCCGGGGCCGACGTCCACCACCACGGAGGGCGCGAGAGACTGGATGATCTCCCGCGCCCACTCCTTGCCCTCACGGTCGGAGGTAGGCACTCACGACCCCTCGCCATGCCGGAACGTGTGCGGGGCCGCGTACCCGCCGAGGAACGCCGCCACCGGCGGGAGGGCAGCCACGAGCAGGAACGCCACCGGTTCAGGGAGGGGCCCGAAAGCGCCGGGTTCCGCGAGGAACGCGGTGATGACAGCGAGCGCCACGCCAGCGGCGAGACTGCCCAGCGATGCCACGGTGACCTTCGTTTCAACCTTGGACATGGAAACCTCTTCTCTTCGGTGTCGGGGAGTCACTTCGCGACCTTATGGATGAATGCGGTCAGGATCTGTTTTCCGGCGGCTCCAGTGATTCGGTCACCGAAGTCCTGCTTGGACCCCTGCGACTTGCGGGCAGCGAGCACCGCACGCGACGTGGCGGGGCCGTAGTCGCCATCGATCCCGTGGCTTCCGACGGAGAACCCGCCGCCCACTAGGAGTTCCTGGAGGTACTTGACGCGCTCGCCCTTGTCGCCCTGCTTGAGTCCGACCATGTCTGTCTCCGCTCCTGTGGGTGAAGTGCTACCGCCGCCCGAGGAGGGAGGCGGAGTGGTGGGCGTGGTGTCGCCCGAGGGGGCGCCCGTGAAGGTGCCGTTCCGCACCAGCGCAAAGGCGCGGTCGCCGGGGCAGGACGTGGCGACGAAGTCGCGGTGGCCACGGATCCCGGCGCCCAAGCCATGGTTCTTGCGCAGCCATGCCCGCAGCTGCCGAACACCCTCGATCGCGGCGGGGGTGATGGACTCCGCTGGGCCGGTCATCAGCGTGCAGCTGGTCCAGGTGGTGTTGCCGCCCGGCTGCGCTGCCTGAGCTCGGCGTGCGCCACGGCCCTCCATGACGATGCCGTGCGGGCACACCCCGAAGGAGTAGCCGATGTCAGCCCACCCTCGTCGAGGGCCCATGTGGAACGAGCGGGTGTTCTTCCAGTAGGTGCGGCACGCACTGTGGGCCTTGGTGTGCAGGCCCAGGTTCCCGGAGTCGTAGTGGATGACGAGTCCGCTCGCGCAGGGCGCGGATCCGGCTGCGGTGGCGCCCCATCCGAAGACGCTGCGTCGCTCAAGCTTCACGGTCCACCCCTTCAACATAGGTGTCGGCCGGATCGGTGCCGGGGTCGTCTACGGGCTGGTCCTCGTCGCCTACAGGGGTCACTTCGATGTCCTCGGCGGGGTCGTGCGCGGGCACGGGGTCAGGCATGGTCATGGGCGCCTCCTGGCATGAGAAAACCCGCCACACGGGGCGGGTCATTGTGGGTCTGGTGGGAGCGTGACGACGGGCCCGGGTGGACCTGGAGGACCCGGAGGGCCGGAGGGGCCAGCAGGACCCGGAGAGCCACGTTCGCCCTGCTCTCCTGTGGGTCCCTGCGGTCCTTGCTCGCCGTCGACGCCATCAGCACCGTCGGATCCTGGTTCGCCACGGTCTCCCGAGCTCCCGTCTTCGCCGGGCGGGCCGGGGCTGCCGGTCTGTCCGTGGGGCCCTTCGGGGCCAGGGCGTCCTGGGGCTCCGGATGGTCCAGGCGGGCCTGGGTGCGGGCTCCCTGTTGGTGGTGGCACCGGAGTGCCCCCGAGTTCCTCGACCTGGCGGGACAGCTCCTCGCGGTGCTGCTCAGCGTCCGAAAGGCGTTCCCCTTGGCGGGCTACCGACCCGATGAGGATCGCGACCGCAGCAGCGATAGCGAGGAGCACGAAGACAAAAGCCGTACCGCGGACACTGGGTCTCTGCATGGCCACGGCCGCTCACCCGCCCCGAAGAATCAGCGCGAGCACCACGCCCACCACGATCGGAGACAAGAACGAAGAGACCGCTGTCCAAACCGCCCTACGGATCTGCTCCCGCAGGTCAACCACTTGCGCTTCGAGTCTGCCGATGCGCTGTTGATCGCTGGCCCTGTGCGCCTCGTACACCTCTTTGAGGACGTACATGGACAGGCGCTGATCCAGTTGCGCGATGTCGCCGCTGAGCTCCCGGTAGCCCGACTCAATCGCACGCTTGAGCTCCCACATGGTGGGCTCGTCGGGCACAGGTTCCTCCTACTCGTCATCCGCCAGTGGAGGAGGGGGGTCCTCCGGGTAGTCGCCCGGAACCCCAGGGGGCAGAAGCTCGTCAGGGTCTGTTCCCGGCGGAGGGGTGTACCCCGGAGGTTCCACAGGGACCGGCGTGAGCGGGGTGTCCGTGTGGTCCTCGTCCTGCGTCGGGGCCTGGGTCGGGTCAGTCATACAAGTCCTCACATGAGTGGTTCGACGGTGATGGAGTTGTCCAGGGCCAGGTCGAAGGTCGATGTGGTCCCTGAAGTGATGCGGTAGCACGGCGTGAGCGTGTACTCGGCGTTGCCGAGCAGGCTCACGGGCTTGGACCAATGGGACTGGCGTGTGGAGCCTGTGGCCGCTCCGATGGAACGGACGAACGCGCACCGAGACAAGTGAGCACCGAGCGTCCCAGCGCCGGTCAGGCGGAAGCCGAGCGCGAGCGAACTCGCGGCCGAAGCCGGGTTCAGACCGCACATGTTGATGGTGAAGCGCACCCGACCCGACCAGCCCGTCTTGAAAGCGAAAGGGGCGAAGACCGCCGCCGGGAAGTCGTAGAAGTCCGTGCCCGTGGAGTAGCCCGTCAACTGGGCCTGGAGCTCACCGGTGACGGGGGCGTGCCGAGGAGCGAGGAGGGTGTGCGTGCCCGCGAGCTGCACAACACCGTCCGTGGTGACGTCCGTGGACGACCCCACAAGCTCGCCCTGGATGTAAAACCGCTGAGCCGCCTGAGTGATGATCGTGGTCGGCCGAGACGTGACCGCGCCCTCCACGTGCATGTACGACCTGCGGGTTGCCCCGGGACCGTCAGCGGACATCGGTGACTGGATCGACAAGGCCGGCGCATCCGATGCCGTGCGTCGAAGCGCGTAGATCGCGCCACCCAGCGCCTCGGGCTCCCCTGCGGTGGGCGGTGGCGGCATCGCTCCGATCGCTGACCACCCTTGGCTTGCCTGGATGGAGATGTCAGAGCCGTTCCCTGCTCGCCACAGGCCCGTGGCTTGGCCATCAGAGACCATCTGCTGGGATAGGGGCGCTGAACCGTCACCCGACACCGACTGCAGGGTGAGGCCGACCAGGCCGTCCTGCGCGACCACCCCGCCGATCGGCGAAGGCGTCGCCGGGTTCGCCCACGCAGTGAATTCCGCTTGGCCGGTGGTCGCTGCGAGCTGCGCTCGCTGCCCGGTAGAGGAGATAACTCGGGTGCGGACCACCCCTGAGGCGTCTTCGATCGATCCGATGTTTCCGGGGGCCGCGCCGATCGTGAAACGTGAGCCCGTGATCTCGGAGCCCGTGACCGTTCCAGAGAAGACTGCATCTCCGCCCTGAATCGCGAAGATCAACTCGTTCGCGTCGGAGTACCCGCGAAGGCCGTCTTCGTCGATCTCCACGCGAGAGGCGCCCGGGTCGCCTGCCACCAGGCGGGAAGCGAGCACGATGGTGGCGGCGAGCTTCGCTGCGGTGACGGCGCCAGCGGTGATGTGGCCCGCCTCGATGGCTTCAGCAACGATGTGGTGGGCTTCAACCGCGAGCGCGCGGATCTTCGGTGACGTGACCGCGTCATCCGCGATCTCCGTCTCCGTGATCGAACCGGGACCGGGGACGCCACCGACCGTTTCCGGGATCCCGGAAGCCTCCACGGACGGTGCGCCTTCGACGCCACCGGTGCCGACTCCGACGAGCTGGACGTAATAGGTCGTACCGACCTCCAGCGGCACCACGGGGAACAGACCGCCTGCGCGCGGGATCGTGCCCTGGAACGTGGCCGCGCCCGGGGTGAACCCCGAGGTGGCGCTGACGTGCACTGACACGTGGTCGAAGTCAGCGGGAAGCGCCAGATCATGCGCGAGCCGCCCATCCCACTGCACCATCAAACCCACAGGGGCCGGGGCGACGATCGGATCGGATGGGGCCGGAGGTGGATCTCCGCCCTCGGGGACCACTCCCACACTGCCGTCGGGCTGGTAGCCGAGGCGAAGCCGCACGCGACCAGTCTCGGGGTCGACCACGTCGAGGCTGCCGGACTCGATTGAGGAGAACCCCAGCTGCGGGCGTCGGGACGCGCGCTTGACGGTGGCCAGCTCCGACTGGGTTTTCAGTAGCTCCTGTGTGAGCGAGTCGATGGCGCGCTTGGTGGCGGCGTCCACATCTACCTCCCGGAGTAGTCGAAGCTGTCGGATCGGGTGCACGTCACGCTGACGGTGTCGCCGTCCGGGGAGTACGTGTAGGAGAGGATCCGCACCCACATGGAGGTGGGCTGCCACCCGATGGTGGTCTGCACCAGCACGTCATCCCCGGCGCCGAAGGACCCGAGTTCGGCGTTGGGGTGATCGCGCACGATGAACGACGTGATGTCGGTGATCTGCCTCGTGCGCGCTAGGTGGTCACGTGCGATCGTCGCCAGCGACGCGGCGTTGTCGACGTCTTCAGCGTCCACGATCTGCACCCGCCGTAGACGGCCGTCTCGCTGGCTGGCGGTCGCGCGCCGTTGCTTGGATCCCTCCCCGGCTCCGTAGGCTGCGACGACGTTCGCGAAGTCATCTCCGGAGCGTTGGAGGGTGACGAGTTCCGAGATGTTCTCGCCCTCGACGAAGCGCAAGTCGCTGGCGCGTCGCCCGAGGCGCGGGTAGCCGAGCTGGAGCCGCATCACGACGGACTCACGACCGGGCCCCCATGACCACTGCTCCCGGTACTCGATCCGGGCTTGCTGGCAGATCTCGTCGACCTTCGCACCCACCTCGACGTCCTCGTGCCAGGGCAGGCTGTACTGCCAGTAGACCGTTTTCCCGGTGGCTGCGGTCGGCTTGCGGTCCTGCGAGGTCCACACCCGGTCGATCGGGATCGGTGGGTCCTCGACCTCAGCGGCGGGCGGGTTCGGCTGGTCGTCGGTGGGGAGCTTGCGGGCGTTGTGCCACGCACCCAGCCGGTACGGCGTCGCCAGGTTGTCGACGGCCACCCCGAGGTTCCCGTCCGGTTGGCCCTGGATGTGCCCCCACAGGGCACGGACCACGGTCGCCGCGTCCACGCCCTGCCCGGTGGTGCCTGCTGACGACCCGCCCCATGTCAGAGTCGAGGTCAGCGGCATCCCTGCCGCGTACCCGGAAAAGCCCACACAGTCGAGGGAAAGCACGTCTCCGGTGACCTCGGTGGACACCAGGATGCCCCCGCCTCGCAGCTGCCCGGACGCCTCCGCGACGATGATGGTGTCCCACTCCCGCAACACAAGCTGACCATCCGTTCCGACCAGCTCCGCGTAGGTGGGCTCGATGCTCGCGGTCAGGTCACCCGGACCTGACAGGGTGTGCGTGATCGACACATCCCGCAGCGGGAGCTCGCGGTGCACCCACGTCCCGGTCCACCGGAGCGCGTAGTACCGCCAGCTCACAGCTGAGCCTCAGGCGCCGGGATCTCCAGGAACTCCAGGTCGCAGGAGAAGTTCGCCCAGTTGTCCGCGACCAGGCGGCCGTTCTGACCGGCGCTACCCATGACGTACATGCGCACCTGGACCGTCAGGCCACGCCATGCGGGCGGGATCGGGATCTGGTCCTTGTTCGCGGCCGAGCACCTGTATCCGTTGGTGGCGCTGAACTGGTTGAAGTTGTACGCCGAGGAGGTGGTGTACAGCGGCCCGTCTGGACCGCCCACCAGGCCCACGAAAAGCTGCCCGATCGCGTCGTTCGCGCCGCTCGGGGTCAAGGGCTTGAGGAACACGTTCGTCCAGTCCGCGAGCACCTGCACCTGCGTCGCCCACTCGGGGATCGTCACTGTCCAGTCGTGCTGCGGCCATCGCTCGAAGTTCGGGTTCTGGATGTTCCCGGCTTCGTCCCACGACCCGTCCGTCTGGGTGCCACCACGCTGCACCCGCAAGATCCGTTGCGACTTGGGGTTCGCGGACCGGCGAAGGTCCGTGATGCGCGCGGCCGTGACCGTGCCCGTGGAAGCGGGCAGGGTGATGCGCGCGAGGGGGATCGCTGTCAGGCCTGCGGGCGGCTCGGTGGCGGTGCTGCTGACACCCTCAATGACCCGGAAGTAGTAGACAGGGTCGGTGGTGACGTCATGCGACCACGGGGTGCCGTCGATGTTGGGGTCCTCAACCTGGAGGACGACCATGTCGGACCGGCCGCTGCCCGACCCGGTCGGTGAGATGTCGATGGTGTCGGTGCCGACGTTGTATGCGAAGTAGGAGCCCTGGAACTGCTGCTCGCGGCCGAGGATCGTCGCGCCGCCCGCAGTGATGCGCACACCCCCGCCCGGCACCTCCAGCGGCAGCACCTGGAGGTGCCCGACATCCACCACTCCGTTCCCGGACGACGTACCCGACTGGTGCATCAGCCGCGCAATACGAGCCGACGACTGAGCGCCAGTGACCGCCCAAGAGTCCATTTCAAGAGCCACAATGTCCTCCTAAGGAGTGCTGTAGGCGTCGCGCCAGGTGATCACGCACCGGGACTGGCCGGACAGGTCCGTGCCCCGGTAGGCGAGCACGGTCTGGCCGACAGGGAGTTGGAACTCCGATAGGGAGGCGCCGCGGGCGGCCCCCGCGAAGCTGGCGCCGTCATCCCGGAGGATCGTGCGTGCCCACGGGCGGGTGTCGATGGTGATCGACCTGTCGAACGCCAGCGTGGTGTCCAGAGTCAGACGCCTCCCGGTCCCCACGAGCTCGATCGACGGGGTCGCTACCGGCCCGTGGAACGTGATCACCGGCCATGACGGCGAGTCGCCGGTGTTGACGACCGCGTCCTGGCGGACACCCTGAGAGCCCCACGTGAGGGGCCAGGTGACCGGCCACACGATCCCGCTACCAGCAGAAGCCACGAGGGTGAGCGTGATACTGCGTGCCCCGCCCTCGTCACCGCTGTCGCTGTAGAACAGGCCGTCGGCACACTTGAAGTCCGCGATCATCTCCACGTGGCCTTGCCGGATCATCCCGGCGTCCGGGGCCTCGAACCGCCTCGGCCGCCCGTAGACGACTACCGACCGACCTCCGGGGAGCCGCATCCGCAACGGGATGACCGTGCGTGGCCTGAGTCGGGTGCGTGCGTTTGTCCACCGCGCCCCCAGTTCCGACCAACGTGCACGCGCCTCCGTCGCGGACCACTGCCGGGCCGTGAACAACTCCCAAGTCAGCGTCCGGCCGCTGTGGGTGTCACGGCCGAACACCGTCCCGTCTTGCCCCGGGAGTTGGAGGTCCCCAGTTTCGATGTCGGGCGGGCCGACCTCGAACTCGCGGACCTCGATGCCGGTACCGCGGCCGAAGGCAACGCCGTCGAGTTCCCACTGCTGCTCACGCAAGGGCATCACCTCACCCCCGCATGCACACCGCCGCGCCGAGACCGGCGCAGCGCGTAGGAGACTCCGTCGACAAGCTCGGACACCGTCGCGGGAGGCGGTTGGACGTGGATGACGTTCCCGGTTCCGCCGCGCTCCATGGCCTCCAGGAGACGCTCCACGCGAGCCTCTTGAGCAGCCGTGCGCACTGTCTCGGGCTTGCCGGTGCCGTTGTAGACCAACTGGAGGCCCGGCTTGAGCATGCCTCCCTGGTCGTACAGCATCGGTTCGTCAGCAGTGATCGACCCAGCGACCCGGTCACCCGCGACGGGCTTGAACCCGAACTGGTGCGGGAACGAACGCGTGCCGCGGGCTCCGGAGCCGACCTGAACACCACGGCCGCCGGATTCGACGTTGACGCCCATGAGCGTTCCGGCCATGTGGCCTCCGCCGCGACCGCCGTGCTGTACACCGACCGTGAACGGGCTCTTGAGGCCCTTCTGCCAACCGGCAGGCGGAGTCCCCGCGAAGCTGTGAGTCGTGTACCGGCGTCCAGGGCGCAGGCCTCGGATCACGTTCTCGATCGCCGCCATGAACCCCGAGCAGTCCCACGACGGGTTGCCCGCGCCACCCCACTGGTACGGCAGGCCATGCTGGGTGCGAGCCCACGACGCGGCCCTCTGGAGACGCTCCGAAGCCGACCCGAGGCCCACCCACGAGTCCGCACCGCCGCCAGCGGCAGACAGCGCGGAGTTGTACGACTCGACCAGGGACGTGATCTTGTCCTTGATCTTGTCGCCGCCGGTCTTCACGATCTGGTGCGGCACCCCAGGGAAACCCTTGGTGCCGATCTCAGCCGTGATGTCCCGCGCGGGCTTGAGGACCTTGTCGATCGCGGCCTTGTAGTTGCCCGTGATCAGGTCAACGCCCGCGCCGAACAGGCCCGAAGGCGACACGAAGTCCGCGAGGGCGTCCAGCATGCGCTTCCCTGAAGGGATGCGCGGCGCGTTCGGGAAACCCACCGCGCCACCACGGGCGTAGGTCGTGCCCCCTGCGAGGGCCTGGGCTCGGATCTGCTCCACCGCACCGTGCCCGCCCGCGGACCGCACCTCTCGTGCCGTCCACACATGCTCCCCATGGGACAGCAGCGCGGGGATGGAGTCAGAAGTGCCGGTTCCCGGCCCGTACACCGAGCCGCCGGTCGCGAACGCCTTGACTTCCTTGAGCTTCGTCGCTCCGACAACCCCAGCGACCTTGTTCCACAAGGGCATGATGCCGCGGTTGTAGACCGTGTCGATGAGGAAATTGACGGGCTTCTTCGCGGAATCGCGGATGCCTTCCCAGGCTTTCCCGATCGCTTTCTTCCCAGCGTCGAAGGCGTCCCGCATCGCTTGGACGCCCTCTTTGACCTTGTCGAACGCTGGCTTGATGCCGTTGTTCCAGATCCGGTTGATGTGCCCGGAGATCCAGTCCCACACCGGCTTGATGACCTTGTCGCGGAACCACGTGAACGCGGCCCCCAGGGTCGAGCGCACGTAGAAGACCACGAGCGCGAAGATGGCTCGGGTTCGGGTCCACCATGCCCTGACGTGGCCGGCGATGAAGTTGAAGATCGCTTTGATGCGGTTCCATAGCCACGTGAAGCCGCTGGCGACCCATTTCGCGCCCGCGACGACCATGTCCCACGCGGGTTTGATGCCCTGGTTCCACAGCCACAGGGCGCCCGCAGCGATGAGGTCGATGGCGGGTTTGATGGCGCTCGCCCACAGCCACGCGAACCAGGTCGCGACGGCTTTGAGGCCGCCGATGATCCCATCCCAGGCCGGTTTCAGAGCGTTCTGCCACAGCCACAAGGCTCCGGCGGCGATGAAGTTGAATGCGGGCTTGATGGCTGCAGACCACAGCCACGTGACGATGGCGCCCATCGTCTTGAAAGCGATCACGAGCGGGGCGATCACGACCACGATGATGAGTGTCGCGATGTTCTTGAGGAGGCCCCAGATCCAATCGAAGGCGGGCTTGATGTAGTCGGTCCATAGGCCCATCGCGGCCCGACCGAGCGAGGTGAACGCATTCGAAATGCCATCGAGGACACCGCCAGCGGTGTTCTTGCTGGCGGTGAAAGCACCGACGATGGCGTCCCACGCTGGCTTGATCGCGCTGCTCCACAGCCACATGACGGCGTCGCCAACCCACCGCACGCCGGCCATGATGCCGTCGAAAGCGGGCTTCAGGCCCTTGTCCCAGATCCACAGGGCAGCGGTCTTGATGGTCTTCCACACCGAGTCGACGACCTTGCGGAAGCCTTCGAAGTTTCGGTACGCGTAGATGACGCCACCCACGAGGGCGGCGACCGCAGCGACGATCAGGCCGATCGGGTTCGCGGAAAGAGCCGTGTTCAGCGCCCACTGAGCGGCAGCCCACGTCATCGTGGCGATCCGCGCGATGCCGCTCACGGTCGCGTAGATCGTGAGGCCAGCGACCATCGACCCGATCACCGCGCCGAGGAGCTCCACCGCGCCACGGTTCTCGCGCATCCACGCGCCCATGGCGGAGAACGCGGCACCGACACGGTCGATGGCTTGGCGGGCGATCTCCAGCGAGACCGCGAGCCCGTACTTGACGGCGTCGATGAAGGGGGCGAGCGCGGGCATCGCTGAAGCGCCGAAGTCCTTGACGCCCTGGACCATGGTCTTGATGCCGTCGACGATCCCCGTGCCGCTGAGGGCGTCGCGGAGACGCCCGAGGACTCCGGGAAGGGCCGAGAACCCGGATTCGACGCTGGTGGCCAGCCCGAGCATGAGCGGCGCGGCCCGGTCGATGAGCGGGACAAGCTGCTCCGCGAACCCGTTGACCAGGGTGTTTTTTACGGTCGACCACGCACCGGAGAAGGTTTGGCCGACGTTGTCCGCGCCCTCAAGAAGGGCCGGGAACCAGGTTCCGTAGTCGCCGGACAGCGCGTCGAGGACGTCGGACAGGCCGATGGCGCCGGCCGATGCCATCGCCTGGGCTTCGGGGATGGACACCCCGAGGACGTCAGCGAGCGAGTCATAGATCGGGATGCCTGCATCCGAGATCTGGTTGAGCTCGCCCATCATGAATTTCCCGGCATTGACTCCCTTGGTCAATCCGGCCATGGCGCGCTGGAGTCCCACGGTGCCGCTGCCGGTGACCGTGGTGGCCTTCTCAAGGCGCTCCAGCACGCCGACGGCCTCTTCGCCCTGCAAGCCCATGTAGGCCAGGGAGACGGCGCCTTCGCGCATCGCGGCCATGTCCAGCCCACGGAAGCGCTCGGCCATGCCATCCATGAGGGCGGTGACCTCAGCAGCGCCACCACCGGCTGCGCCGTACAGGGCCTCGATCTGCGCCTGAGTGGTAGACGCACCGGACGCCACGCGCGCGACCTCAGCGGCGAAAGCACCCAGACCGAGACCAGCGATGAGCGCACCGACCCTCGCGACCGCACCACCAAGGGTGTTGCGGATCGTTTCACCAGCGGACTCAGCGGCGTTCGAAAAGCTCGTGCGCAGGGACGTCGCGGCCGACGTGGCCGCAGCTCCGACGGTGGACAGGGCACTACCTGCGGTGCTGCCGATCGAGCTGAGGGTGCCACCCATCCGGTAGAAGATGGAGTTCGCGGCGGACGCGGACACACCGGTCCGCTGCATGCCAGCGGCGAGCAGGCCAGCACCGTCACGACCCGCCTGGAAAGCTGTTCCAGCAGCGAGACCGATGTTGTTGAGGGCCCCACCGAGGCCGGACGCCTGCGTGTACACGCCACGGAAACCCTGCCCCAGCTGGGACGTGCCCCGGTTCGCGTTGTTCAGGGCAGGGGCCAGGCGACCCACGGTTGTGGCGACACCGCCGAAGGCGCGACCGGCGCCCGAGGTGACCGTCTCGATGGACCGCTGGAGGCGTCCCAGTCCCTTGGTGGCGCCCGCGGACACGGACGTGCCGATCTGCTCGCCCGCGCGCTGCGCCGGACGGCTGGCCGAGCCGAGCTGTTTGTTCAGCTCACCCGCGAGGCCGCGGATGGACGGGACGATGCTGAGCGTGGCGTACCCGACTGAAGCCAAGGGGGTTCACCCCCTCAGGTTCATTTGCGGAGCACGGAGCCCCTCATGCCGAGCCGGTCACGACGATCACGCGCCCGCTCGTGGGCGGCCTTGAGCTGGGCGTTCTTGACCTTCTCCGCGCGCTTCACGCGCGGGTCCTGCGGGTGTGGCTTCTCGGTGTGGATGTGCACCAGGTCGTACAGCAGGTACTCGCCAACGGTGAGCTCGTCCCCGCCCAAGGCGGCGTTGCAGGCCGACTCCACGGGCAGGTGTCGGATGCGAGCGGCCAGCTGCCACATGGACAGCTGGCCGTCCCAGTAGTCGTAGATGCTGGAGTGGTAGTAGCGGGCCAGGTCGGCCTCCACCGCGTCCGCGTGGTCGCGGATCAGTCGGAGGAGGCGTCGGATTCCCCCGCCGACCCCATCCCGTAGACCTTCGCGATTTTGTCCGCGATGTCTTCGAGGTCGGCCATGGTCGGCTTGGGGGTCATGGCCTTGACGGTGGCCCACTGCTGCGTGCCGAGGAGGCTCCGGACGGCGGTGACGACCTTGCCGTCCTCGAACGCCTCGATGACGTCGATGTCGAGGCTTCCTCCCTCCAGCTCGGGGAGGCGGAAGCGTTCACCTCGGAAGCTGATGACCTTGGGCTTGTCGGTCTTCGGGGTGGTCTTGCGGGTGGTGGTCTTCTTGGGAGCGGTCATGCTGGCGCGGTTCCTTCGCTCGTGTGGTGGGTGACGGTGATTTCCAGGTAGCCGTCAGCGACAGCGACCGTGGTGCGGGACAGCAGCGTCCCGAAGGGTGGAGGGGTGGGTGCGCGATCAGTGAGGATCGCGTTGACGGCCTCGGCACGCGCCTGTTCACGCGGCATGGACTCGGCTGCGATGCCGATCTCGCGGATCTTCGCGTCGATCTCTGACGGAGTGGGCATGTGCATGCGCGGTTCCTCCTGACGCGGTTCGAGTGAAAAGCCGGGCCGGGGCTGAACCGCGCGAACGACCCCGGCCCGGGGTCTGGGTTAGGAGCCGCTGGTGAGCGGGCCCTTGTAGACGGAGAAGAGCGTCGACTTGCCGGTGTCGGGGTCTTCCTCGGTCGGGTAGATCGCCACGGTGATCGCCCGGGAGCTGATCTCGGTCTCGGACTCCTGAGCGTCGCCGCGCTCCTCGACCTGCGCGTAGTTCTTCGAGATGACGCGCTTGACCTGCGCGTCGGCGCCGGTCCCGGAACGGGTCACGAACGCGATCTTGAACCGGGCCTGAAGGTCGGGGACGTGCACATCCCCTGAGTAGGTGCCGTCGCCCGCGAAGGACACGTCGTGGCCCGCGTAGACGAGGTCGTACACGGTCTCGTTGTCCTCGAACGCCGTGAAACTCCGGGTGAGCTTGAAGTTCGACCGGGTCGTCGCGACGAGAATGCCGCCCCACGCGAAGTGGTCGGAGCTGTCGACGTCCATGGTCTCCGAGAAGCCGTCGTCTCCATTGAGGAGACCGACGTAGTCCCAGTCCGGGCCGAAGTCATCGCCATCAGAGGGGATTTCAGCGTCGAGGCCACCGATGAGCACATCGGCATACGCCCACACAGAGGCGTTATTCGGGTTGCCAGCCATCAGCTGACCTCCTGTTTCTCCTGAGTGAAAGGTGTGGTTCGCGCGGTTCAGGAGAGCTAGCTGGGGCGTCGCCGCACCGTGACGGTGAAGGACGCGATCGGCGAGCGGGTGTCGTCGTCGATCGAGGCACGCACCCCCAGAGCAGGAGACGACGGGTACCTCAACGCAGCAGTGCGAGCCACCCGCGCGAGCTCCTTCACCCGCGTGTAGGTGGAGGCCCAAGCCACCACCCGCACCGTCGCGGTCTCCAGCAGCGCCCCGGCCTCCGACCAGGCGCGCAGCTCCGAGGAGCCGTCCTCCCGCACGGACAGGTGATCACCCGAAGGCGTCCACCCCTCCGGCAGGCCCACGCCGACGGTCGCCTGGCGGTACTGCTCTGGGAACTCCGGGAGCAGGGCGGTGAGGTAGTCGACCATGTCGCGCTCCAGATCGGAGTACTCCGGGCCGATCACCCCTCCCCCACCTCCAGCCCAAGAGCAGCGGCAGCACGCGCCATGTGGCCGTGCTTGAGTTCGCGAGGGAGTGCGTCCACAGACATGACAGTGACCCGCCCGACCGGGCGAGCATCCCGGATCCCCGAGCCGGACGCGGCCGGTTCGACCAGGACCTCCACCGGGCGTCCCGAGACGCGCACGGCAGCGCCGACCTGTTCGGACGCGAAGGTCACGGCGGTGCGCACCGGCTCGGAGCACATGACCTCGCTGACTCCCCGATGGTCCAGACGCACGCGACCAAAACCGCTCATAGCGCCTCCGCTCTACGAAGAGCCATCTGCTGGCCTGGAGCCCACGTCGAGAACGGGCTGACCCACTGGCCGATCTCGCCCTCGATCGAGTACTCGATCCCGTTGACCTCGACGCGGTCCACCGGCCGGATCGTCTCCTGGGAGGAGACGTACAGGATCAGGCCGGTGACGAGACTGATGCGCCCATAGGAGTAGTCCACGTCCGCACTGACGTCGTTCGAGGCCATGCGCGGGGCTACGGCCGAAGACGGAAGAGACACCCGCTCCCACGTGACAGGGATCGGGTCGCCGTACTGGTCACGGCCCCCGCCGACCCTGCGTAGCAGTACCACGGTGGCGTTATCCATGAGGTGACCCCCACGGGTCCGGCGGACGCGGCGTCCACGAACCCGCAGGCGTGGGGTCGATCGTGAACGCCGTCTGCCGCCTGCGTGGCTGGCCTTCGAGCATGGAGCGCTCGTCGTCGGTCAGCCACAAGTCGCCCGGCTTGTCTCCGGTGTAGGTGACGTTGAACGGGCCGACGCCCTCCTGTCGGACCCCGCGCGGGTTGCGCAGGACCCGGATGACCATCCGGCACACCACGAACACGACGGTGTCCATGGTGAGAGTGCCCTCGTCGAGACGGGACTCGATGTCGGGCACCTCGTAGCGCAGGACCGTTTCGGCGTCGTCGATCCACCGCTGGATCATGTCCTCGTCGGTGGGCGCTCCGGGGCCGACCCACCGGTCGATGACGTCCTGCGGGTCGGCCCACGACATTAGGAGCCCGAGCCGTTGGTGAGGCGCACGAACCGGTCGCTGTGGCGCACCGCGAACCCGATCTCGGCCTCACAGCGGAGCGCGAACATGTTGCGCTGCCACAGGTTGAGCGTGGTGTCGCCGTCAGTGAGGGTGGCCTGGTCCGACTCGGTGACGCTGATCCCAGCGACCACGCCGTACATGGCTGTCGACCAGTCACCAGCGAAACCGATGGTGTCGTCGTCGCGGCGGACGTGCTTGGACTTGTAGGCCGGGCGCCCCAGGAACGTGCCGATGGAGCGGCCTTCGGTCTGGAGGTTGTTGATGAACAGCGGCCGACCCATGCCGTCCTTGGCCTGGAGGGCGAGCGCCTCCCCGGAGCCGTTGAACACCCAGCTACTGAGCTCGCCGTCGGCGTCCGACACCACGGAGATCGCCTCGACCAAACCGTCGTACATGGTGGCGTCGTCGGTGTTGACGATGTCCACCGTCGGGGCTTCAGCGAGGTTGTCGAACCCGGTACCCGGCGACGGGCCGAACAGCACCGCTTCGTCGAACTTCCTCGCGATGGCGTTCGCCAGACGGGACCGCACCGCGCTGTACAGGGCCGGGATGTCACGCCGGAACTCCATGGAGAACGGCTCGATCACCGCGAGCTTGTACGGGGTCAGGGTCCGGTGGTCGAACGTCCCACGGCTGATGGGCTTCTCGTCGGTCTCCGCGACCCACTCAGCCTCAGGGTCCCCAGTGATCATCGGGATCGTCATCCCACTGGCGGGCAGGTTGATCTGCCGAGCCAGCTGCATGACGATGGACTGCTCCTGGGCATCGGCCCAGATCTCGGAGGACACCGCAGGCGGAAGGTACACACCGTCGGTCGTCCTGTTGATGTCGATACCCGCCATAGCGGCGACTCCTCAGGTTGGTCTACTTGCTGAACATGGCCGCGAACTGCTCCGCGGTAGAGCTGCCAGCGCTGGATCCTCGGCCCGCGGACGGGTCGACAAGGTTCTCCTTGCGCTCGGCTTCCTTCTTGTCTGCGAGCAGCTTCACCAGCTCACGCGCATCGGCTTCCAGCTCCTCCGCAGTGGCGCCCTGGAGGCGGTGGGCGACCGACAGCGGCAGCCCGGCAGCGGTGGCGACCTCGTAGCGCAGAAGCTTGGCGACAGCGTCGTCACGCTCCTTCTCCGCTCGCTGCTGCTTGCCGGTGGCACGCTCGACCTCGGACTTCTTCGCGTCCTCGATCTCCTCCAGCCGCTTCGCCGCGCCCGCGTTGGCCTTCGCACGCTTCTCCCACTCGCGCGACTTGGCCTTCCAGTCGATGCCCTGCTCCTGGTCGTCACGCTCAGACGCTTCCTGGTTCTGGGCGCTGGTCTCCGCGAGGGGGTCCGCTACGACGGCGGCCTCAACGGCGCTGGTCTCGGTGCTGCTCTCAGACATGTGGATCTCCCATGCGGGATAGCCCCTGCGGCCATGCGGCGAAGAGGCGGGATGGTCAGGTGGAGGTGCGAGGCCATGCGGCACACGCGAAACCCCGACTCCGTGCGGGTCGGGGAAGATCAGGTCTCAGCGAGAAGGCGACGCATCTGCTTGATGTCGCCGCCAGCGCGGTCGTAGAGGTCAAGGGCGCGTTGCACGTCCGCGTCGGGCTCCCACCCGGCGTACACCGGGGTTGCGAAGCACCGACAGTTGTCGTGGTAGCGGCTGCCTGCGGACTGGTTGCCTCGGATGCGGCCGCGCTGCCCCGAGCCGACCGAACTGGCGGCGGCCTGAGAGGAGTAGTCGTCGCGAGTGGCGAGCATCAGACAGAACGCGCACGCACCCGGACGCGCCACACGTCGATACCCGAGCGCGCGACGGTCTCGGGTGGCATTGCCCGCGATGGTGTCCCGGTCAGCGCCACGCACCAGCCGGTCCAGCGACGAAGCCAGACGAGCCAACGTCGCAGCCTCGTCCGGGGACGCCCGAAACAGGGGCCCGACAGCCCACCGGGTGGACGCCTGCACCTGCTCCACGGGCGGGGGCGCACCCGGGCGAGCCAAGTAGGAGCCGCCCGGGTTGTAGAACTCCCGGACGGCGTCGAAGTAGTCGCTGGCGCCCACCGACGCGACGTCCCCCCACCTGGCAGCAAGCCCGGGGACCAGTTCCGCCAGGGCATCGACGAGCCGGTCGATGTCCGTGCGCGGTAGAGCCCGCCACAGCCGGGTGAGGTCAGCGACAGCGAGCTCCGCAGTGCGGTCCAGCAGTTGCAGGTGCTGCCTATTCAGCGTCGTCGACATCAGCAGCACCCCGCGCGGTCAGGGCCGACACCTGTTCGTCCGGGCCCGGCTGGGACAAGAGGCCGTTGAGCATCTGCTCTGTGCGGATCTTGCGGGCCTCAGCCGCGAGTCGGTTGATGGTGGTGCGGTCGTACCCGAGCAGTTCGTAGGTGACCTCGCTGTTCGCGGGCAGGACGCCAGCTGACACGAGTTTCATGACGGCGTCGGCCTGAGCGGCGCGGGTCGGTGTGGCGGCGTCGCGCCACCGGGCCACGAGGGATCGGGCCTCGGGCGGGATGGCGCCATCGCGGACGAGCAGGGCCATGCGCATAACCTCACACCACGCGGACCCGAAGATGCGCTGACGGCGCTCGGCGCGCTTCACGAGCCGCGCTTCGGACACGCGGATGGCGTCCGCACTGGAGGGGTTGTCGGTGACAAACCCCAGGTAGGACGCGGGGATCGCGGCTTCACCAGCGACGAGGTTCGCCAGCCCGCGCACCTGCTCCAGATACGGGGCCGGGGACCCAGCCGAGAGTTGCTGCACCTGAGGAAGCTCACCGTCCTCGTCACGCGTCAGCGCGAGCACACGACCGAGGTACACCTCCCACGCCGTCTTCGCGGACCCGTCGGAGTTGACGAACGCTTCCTCAGCGACACCCATCAGAGCCAACTGCGGGGAGGAGTAGTACTCGCGGTGGATCTCCATGCCCAGCAGGGTCCGCACCGCAGAGTCGGTGTAGGACATGATCGCCCGCGAGATCTCCGAACGCCCCCACGGGCGGCCGACGCGCGGCCTGTTCACCAAGGGCACCACGAGCGGACGTCCCAGGCCGTGCTTGCGCCGGTCCACGACTCGCAGCATTCCGCCGCCGGCCGGGGCCTCCATGAAGATCGTCTGGTCCGCGAGGTAGAGCGTCGCGGCGGTGTAACGACCTGCCTCTTTGTCCCACTGGACCGACGCGGCCGAGGACAGTCGGCGTGCGCGCGTGTCCCAGACCCCTGACATGCGCGTCGGGGGCTCCACGGTCACCAACACCGGAGGTTCGCCGTCAGCCTCTACGCCAGCCGACACGGTGACGAAGCTGATGCCGTGCATCAAGGTGGGCAGGTGGGCTTGACCGGACTCGTCTTCGAGCCGGTTATCGGCCCACACCTGATCAAGTTCAAGCCCGTCAACGTCGCCGTCCGGAAGCGAGAACCCTTCCAGGTCGAGACGCTCCTCCAGAACGTCCACGGCCATACCTGGCCAACCGACAACGGTCGCTACGTCAGCGAGCTTCGGCGGAATCGCGATCCCCAGCTGGCGGACCCGCTTCGACCCTTCGTAGTACGCCTCGCGGCGTTCGTTGTACTCGCGGCGGGACTCGATCTGATCCACGATCGTGGTCAGCGTCGCCTGCTCAGGGCTGGTGAGCCCGGTCGCGGAAATCTGCGTCATCCCAGCACCACCGCCCTCGCGCTCTTGCCGTCCATGCGGCGCTTCCGGTACTTCGGGGACTCCAGCAGCACCCGACGGGCCAGGTCAGCGAGCATCGTCGCGGCGTAGCCGTCGACCTTGCGCTTGGACTCGCGGTGCTCCTTGCCGAAGCTGACCCCGTAGGCGTTCAGGCGGCGGCGGGTGTTCAGCACGTGGCGGCGCAGGGCGGGGTGGCCGGACTGCTTGAGCTTGCCGTCGACGATCGCGGCGACGAGGCGCTCGTTGGCTTCGGTGAGCTCCTTGAGGCCACCACGCATGTCCCGACCGACCGCGGACCGGGCGGACGCTTTGATCTTGAGCTTGCGACGGAAGTCCTGCGACCACTGGTCGACGTAGGACTCCCACAAGGCGACGTCAGCGAAGAACGCACGGACCTTGTACACCTCGAACGCGTTCCGGACCATGCCGTCGACGGCTTCCCGGTCGACCTCCCAGTCCTGGCCGGCCGGGCCGTCCGGTGCCTCCCAGATCCCGAGAGGCTGCACCAGGCGGTCGTTGATGCGGATCGCGACCAGCGCGGTCGCGTCATCGCGACGCCCACCGTCGAAGCCGAGCACGATGTCGTCACCGGGCTCCAGGCGGTCAGTGGTCGCGCACGCATCCCACTCGTGCACCGCCACCAACGCGTCATCGGGAGCGGTGAGCTGGTTGAGGAACATCCTGCGCGACTGCCATGGGGGGTACGTGCCCTGGTAGATCGTCGAGATGATCCAGTCGATGTCCAGCCACGTCGCGTCCCCGCGCGCCGCCAGGATGCCCTCACGAAGGGACGCTTCATCTCCGAGGTCGACCGTGGCCGGAGCCTCGATGGAGTCGTAGTACATGCCCGCGTCGACGAGCTCGCCCGCCTGGACCTTCGCCCACGCATCCCATGTCTGCTCCGCGACGGAGTCCTCGCCGGGCAGTGGGGCGTTGGTGATCTGCATGCTCCTGGCGCCACCACCGCGGGACTTGCCGATGTTGCCTGCGATCGTCATCGCCATGTCGTGGCCGGAGTTGTTCGCCAGCCAGTGCTGGGTTTCGTTCATGACGACGAACGTCGCGCGGCCGCCCTCAAGAGCACGCGGCGACGAAGTAACCGCTTCGAGGACACCGCCGGCGCGGCTGTAGATGATCTCCTTGCCCGGGTCGATCCCGAACTCCTCGATCATCCGCGGCGACATCAGGCCTGGCATCAGCCGCATGGTGTTGCGCGTCTGGGTCAAGGACACAGCAGCGATCTGCACCCACGGCGACTTGTGTGGGACCGCGATCGGCTCGCCATCTGCGTCCCACCCGCCGAAGCGGCACGGGCCGACGAACTCCACGAGCGCGAGCACAGCCAAGAAGGGGTCCTTGCCCCAGCCCTTCAGGCGGCGCACCGTCCCCGACCGTCGTTTGAAGGCGCCGCGGTCGTCGATCTCGAACCACCGGAGTACGATCCTGACCTGCTCGGGAGTGAACGTGAACGGATCGCCGGCGTCCGGCCCGTCGGGCTGGAAAACGTAGTCCGTCACCCATTCCAGAACAGACCACCCGAGAGTCCGGTTGTCCGGCGGGACCGTGTCCGGCCACGAGCGGATGGGATCCATGCCCACCCCCTCAGCCGCTCTTGGCGGCCTTCCGGTAAGCGCTCATCTTGGCGACCTTCGCCGCGGCGGCAGGGTCTACTTCGTCCTGCTGTTCCAGCTCAACGCGTGCCCGCCGTCTAGCACCTTCGGTGGTGAGGAGTTCGGTCGCGCCACTCGACCACGACTGGATCATCTGAGCGGACGGACGGCCGGACTCCAGGGTCAGCGACAGCAGGTGAGCCCACACACGGGCGGTAGCCCAGTCGCTAGCTTCATAGAACTGCGACTGACCCGACTGCCCAAGGGACTCGAACCACTCCCGAGCGATGGGATGCCACTCCTCATCAGCCTCAGGAGCGGCGCTGACGCGAGCACCCCCCGCAGCCTTAGTTGCCTCGCCGTTCTCTTTGTTTCGGCGTCTACGTTGATCTGAGCGCTTCGGGATCGGACCCGGCATCCCATTCACCCCCTTTCGCGAACCTCAGAACCCGTACAGGATTTGAGCTGCTATGCCGACCGAGGAGCTTTCCCCCCGGGGGGAGGGGCATCCCCCACCCCCTGTGACTCTCTGCGATCAGTACGGGGGTGCATCTGACTCTTTGTGTTCACCGGGGTGTGGTTCGGCGGGACGGTACCTGCGAGCCCGGTGGGCTGCCCTGGCCTGGACTCCCTCTTGGGTGGTCTTGGCCCGGTGGCACCCGACGCACAGGAGCCTGAGGTTGGAGAGGTTGTGGTCGTCCCCTGCGGTGATGTGGTCCACGTCGCGCCCGATGTTCGCGCATCGGTCGCCAAGTTCGTTCTTGTTCTCGCAGCGGGCGAAGCTTTCACCTTGCGTGGCGCGAGCGATGATCTTCTTGCGTCGCTGCTGCCAGTCACGCGGCAAGCGCTGCTTGCGATCACTGTTCGACCACGCGCTGCTGTAGCGACGAGCCACAATGATCAGCTCCTCATCCGCATGAGCGCACGCACGTCGTGATGCTGACCATGAGCGTGTCCGCGTGGACATGCGAACCGTGAGCGTCCGCCCCATGGTGGGGGGCGTGCTCACCTGTCGCCGTGCATGTGCTCGACACGTGGCTCGTGGGTGATGGGTGTGTGCACCCCTGCATGCGTGTGCCCTTGTGGGGCGAGGGGCGGGCTAGCCCAGGGGCAGGCGGTGTAGGGCGGGAGGACGCATAGAGCCTGCGGGGCGGGCCACGCCACTGGGTGAGGTGGGTGCACCCCGGGGTGGCTAGGGGGCGCCCTGCTCAATGAGGAGGGACGCCATCGCGAGCCATGAGTCAGCGAGGTTCGTGTAGGCCTTCATCTTCGCGAGGTCCATCTCCATCTCGGCTGCCCGGAGAAGGCGGGCAGCGTTGGCTATGGCGTCGTCTGTGGACATCAGTCTCCTTAGGCAACCGGCGCCCGTGTACGAGCGTCTTAGGTGAGCACCCGCGCGAACCCCCGGAAGGACTCCCCATGCCTCGTCTGACAGCAAACGGCGCCATCGTCTCCGACAACGGCGAGTGGTGGCACGGCGGCGTGAAGTGGAAGCCACTCGTGGAGAACCCCACCGCCAGGCCGGGGCTGAAGGAGTCCGCGGCCGTGACCCAGATGGCTACAGCCGCAACCGCGATCGCCGGGCGCAAGCTCGTCAAGATGGTCGCGGAGCACGGTTCGCTGGAGGCCGCCGAGCTCGCCATGGGTGAGATCGAGGCTGCGGGAGCGAAGCAGAAGATCGTCACGTACAAGAACGCCGCTGAGTTCGAGGCTGAGGCCCCGAAGATGCTGGCGAAGGGGTGGCGCGTCCAGGGGTCGAACAACGAGAACAACCACACGACGGTGGGCCGGGTAGGCGCGGGCGTCGTGGTCGGCGGCGTCCTGACGGGCGGATTCGGAGCGCTGATCGGTGGCGCCCTGGGGGCTGCTTCGAAGAAGAAGGGCTCCGTGCAGGTCATCTGGGAGCGCGACTGATGCCCTCTGAGAAGACGTTGATTGTCTGCGTGTCAGGGGCTCTCGTTGTCACTTTGGCGCTTCTGGTGTTGGTTCTGGTCCGTCCCTTGGAAGGGGGCGATGTCCAGGAGGACGAGGAGGCGTCCTCTTCGGGGCGTGCGCGTCTGCCTGCTTCTCAGGTGAATCCGTATCCGGCGCCGTCAGATCCGGAGCCTGCGGTCGAGCCGACGTACATGCAGTCGCTCTGCGAGGGGCGGGACTTCTTGGAGTACGACGACTGCAAGGAGTGGTGACGGCGTCCCGGCCGCTTCTACGCCACCCCAGACGGAGCGGCCGGGACGAGGTTGTCCAGTCTCGGGCTGTGCGCCGTGGCGCTGGTGTGTGTTCCCGGCTGGACGGTCTTTGGGTGCTTACGGGGCCGATACAAGCCCTGGTAGATGATCGAGGCCCCCTATGAGGAGGCCCTCATGGTCAAGAAGACCGAAGAGTTGCTGATCATCCGGAAGCTCATCGAGCAGGCCGATGTGGCTTGGGGAGAGGGCGACGAGGCGAAGGCCACGTTCTACTCTCAGCAGGCACACACACGTGCGTTGGCTCTGTTCGTCCACTCCAGCAAGCAGTTCACGAAGGATCTCGAAGAGTCGATTCGATGAATGACGAAGGCCCGAGAGCGACGCTCTCGGGCCTCAAGTTCTCGCAGACAGAAAGTCCACTATGAAGATAGTAGCGTTGCACCCAGCAAGTCGCAACTAGGCGATCAACTTCGCCATCACCTGGAACGCGAGGCCAAGAACTACTGCACTCGCACCCAGCATCTGGAGCCGAGCTGCGGAGATGAACTCCTTGGCGACCCTTCCTTCAATCGAGTCGATCTGGCCACTGGCTTCCTTGAAGCGCAGTTCGATTTGCTTGTCCAGCTCGGATTTACCCTCGCGGATCTTCGTCTTCTGATCAAAGATCGCTTTGGAGTACGCAGCGTTCTGGTCATAGATGTGATCAAAGCGGATGTTCGTTTCCCTGGTGAGCGCTTCCAGGCTGTCGACTGGCTCGATGGGGTTCAGGCGCGCATGTCCGTTGGCTTCCATTCTCAAAGTGAACTGCGCTGGAGAGACCGTGAGCCCAACAGGCTTCCGCCCCTCGGGCTCCTCCCTCCAGGCGCGAGCCAGGTTCGCCAATGCCTGGCGAAGAGGTTCGATCAATGCCAACGGATGGCTTGCCCAGGATCTGGCTGTGCCGAGAGCTCCGTAGATGACGACGCCAGCGCCTGCAAGCGTGACTGCCCAAGCAACGATCTCAAAGTAGAGGGGGTTCATGCCACCATTCTGGCCTCTTGCTGGCCCGCGCGGGCCAGGACAAGAGCAAGGACTTCGCTGACCTTGTAGAGCGGGACTTTGGTCATCTCACCGTGCCGGAGTGGCCCTCCATCGGGGTTGTACTTCGTGAGCTTGTTCCTTCGCGCCCAAGACCTGATCGTTGACGCTGACACGGGGTCGTTGGGGCGAGAGACGGCACGCGCCATGTCCGAGGCTCCGAGAAGCTGGCCATCTGCGTTCTGGAGCATCCACGCCCGCTGTTCGGTCACACCCCACACCGTCCCGCACTCAGAGCCGGGGCATGTTGCCGCGGGCGCGTTCTCACGGGCGTACACGTGCTCCCCGCAGGTGCACCGGCACACGAACACGGTCCGCTGCGGGCTGTCGACCACACGGAGGGCCTGGGCGACGGCGGCGGTGATCTCGTCAACGAACTCGCTCCCGTAGTCGCGCCCTCGGAGCCATCCGACGGCGGGGAACAGCCAGGACGCCATGGAGGGGAGGGTATCGGCGGGGAGTGCGGAGGCGCTGCGGCCGTCGTCGTGGATGAGGCGCACCCACGTGACGAGGGTGTTGCGCAGGACGCTGCGCGCTTCGACAGCGCGGAGGTCGAGGGGGAGCGGGGCCTCGCTCTTCTTGCCGTGCCCGCCGCCGGCTGACTCGGGCTTGCTGCCCTGCTTCGCGAGGGTGACGGTCAGGTCGGCGTCGAGCCCATCCATGATGGTGCGGAGTGCGGTGCGGGCCTGGTCGGCGCATCCGGTGCATACGTAGGCGTCGTCGCCGGTCGGTCGGCCACAGTGGCAGGTGGACGTCATGAGCACTCCCCCGGTAGGCGTATGGTGCCGATACGGGGAAGCTGAGGCTTCTACGGGGGTTGTGTGGGGCTCGCCATCGGGGGATGCGAGCCCCACACTCATGTGCGGGGTCTGTTCTGCACGCTGACCTCCTAGTTGTGTGGATTATGCCCGTGTCTGGCGACTAGTCACGACGTGCGCGCCTGCCGGATCATGTCGGCGGCGTCCATCATCCCGAGGCTTCGGCTGTCGTCTTCCACAAGGCGCGCGGCTTCACGGATCGCGACTTCGAGACCGTGCAGGTCAGCTTCGGGGTTCGCATAGGGGCTGTACCCGCAGTCCTCGCACACGGTCCACTCCCCTATCCGACGAGGCCCGGTGGAGACGAGCACGAGGATGGGCGCGCGGTGCAGGGCGGTCTTGAGGCAGGTCGGGCACCACCCGGTGGTGATGTCACCGACGAACGGGGTCGCCTGCTCGGTGTCGCTCACGTGTCCTCCAAGGAGTTGGTGGGGCGGACCGTGGCCCGCCCCGGACAGTCATCGGGCTAGAACGGAGGGGCGTCGTCACCGAACCCCGGTCGTCCTCCCTGCCCCCACGGGTCGCCAGCGGGCGCGGAACCCTGCTGCTGCGGCTGGCCGAAGCTGCCGTTCGCCGCGTAGCCGCCGGACTGCTGGCGGGGCGGTGTGAGCGCACGCCCGATGTCCCGGACGATCACCTCGTCAGCTGACCTCTTCGCCCCGGACTGCTGGTCTTCCCACTGATCGGTCTTGACGTCGCCGCGCACGGTCACAAGGTCACCCTTCTGGAGTCCGGCTTCCGCGATGGCTTCGGCGGTGCGAGCGAACGCGGTGCCACGCCCCCACCACACGTCCGCGTCTTCCCACTGCTGGGTGTCCTTGTTGAGCTTGCGGCTGTTCGACACGAGGCGGAGCTTCGCGATCGCGGTCCCGGACTGGGAGTAGCGGATCTCAGGCGCGTCGACGAGGCGCGCGGTCACGGTGATGCTGGGCAGAGCCATGGTCAGTTCTCCTTGGCGGTGGGTTCGGGCAGGGTGTGGCCAGCGCGGCGGAGGTCCTCGATGAGATCGTCCCAGTCGAGGCCGCCGTAGGTCGTGTCGCGGTGGATGTGGTCAGCGACGATCTGGAGGATGCGGCCGTTCTCCTGGCGCAGCTCGTCGTTTGTGCGCCCGGCGTCTTCGAGGTATGCCTCGACGCGGCGCCGCGCCTTGACCGCGATGGCGAGCTCTGCGTGCAGAGCGTCGATCTGCCGCTCCGTGTCGTCAGACATCCGAGGTCCCCTCGCGCTTCTTGTAACTCCGGAGGATGCGGGCGGCGTCGTCCCCGGCGTGTATCCCAGCGAGCGCCCACTCGGCACGGTCAACGGACTCGATGCCCTGCGCGCCGCCTTCGAGCGCCCGGTTCCACCCGGTGCGGTACGCGTCGTAGATGCCACGCCGGATGATGTCCGCGAGTTCGGTGTCGTCGCCGGTGCGGCGCATGACCGCGTCGTAGGCGATCTGGGCGCACTCGCTGAGGGTGCGCGGGGGTGCGATGTCTGACATGTCCCCTCCTGGGGTCGTAGTGAGCGTCAGACGCTCATGGTTCTTGAGTGTGGGTGACGCCACCGACAAACCACGTTCGGGCGGCAGCGTCGATCTGGTGGGCGTATGAGATGATTGGGGGCGCGCCCCGCCAGGTACCAGCTGGCGGGGCGCGCTCATGCGGCCTCGGTGGCGGTTGCGCGCTCCAAGAGCAGACGCAGAGCCACCGCGCCCTGCTGCCGCACGACCCCGTTCCCGAGGGCCTTCAGCTGCTGGTTCCTCGTGAGCCCGATCTCCGGAGCGGTCACATGGCCGGCGGGGAGGCCCATCAGCCATTCCACGAAGGCGGGACTCAGTCGGGGCTGTCCAGTTCGTCCGGGCTCAGTGGGAACAGGGGCAGAACGTCCAACGGCTCGCCCCCACCTGTGGATCGCGCCGGCGTAGGGGCCCCAATCCGGACCGCCGCTGAGGGCAACGTCAGGTCGCCGCTGCTCCCCCGCTGGTTCGGGCCGCCCTTGGTGCCGTCCGACGCCCTGGGCGTCGGCAGCAGGTGCTCCACCTCGTCCGCGAGCGTCGGACCGTGCCCGCCGGCCTTTCGCTTGACCGGGTGCTGCGAACCGCCGTTCATCGCCAACTGCGACGTGGGAGTCTTCAGCAGCCGGTCCTCTACGACGTTCGGCAGCCCGTCCGAAAATCCGCGGCCCTTCGAGTCGCGGGCCCGTGGCGTCGGCAGGCCAGGCGAGGATGAAGATCCTCTCCCGCCGGTGCGGGGCTCCGACGTCGGAAGCTCGAACGCACCGCCAAGATCCCACGAACCCGACTTCGGCCAGGTCGGCGGCGACTCGGTCGAGGCCCCGAGAAGTGAGGGCTGAGACGTTCTCCAGGAAGACGAGTCCGGGTCGTAGTACGCGAACTGCCTCCACCACATTGGTCCAGATGCCACTGCGCTCTCCTTCGATCCCGGCACGCTTGCCGGCGTTGCTGATGTCCTGGCACGGGAACCCCGCAGTGAGCACGTCCACCGCGGGCACGTTCGACCAGTCGGTCTGGGTGATGTCGCCCAGGTTCGGGACATCGGGGTGGTGGTGGGCGAGGATCCTGCTCGCGCCCGGGTCGGGGTCCGCGACCCACGCGAGGTCGCCGCCGAGGACCTCCTGGACGGCCTGGTCGAGCCCGCCGTAACCGGAGCAGAGGGAGCCGATGCGCATCACGCCACCCCCAGCTCAGTCGCGAACTCCACCAGCAGCGCCGCACGATGCTCGGCAGGGAGCCCACGCAGCACGTGCTTAACCCCCGCACGGTCCCCGTCAGCGACCGCGGTCCGCAGCGCCGTGCCGAAGCACCTCACGGACTCCGCAAGGAAGCGCTGCTCCCCCAACGCCTTGACTGCGGCCTGGTCCTGGACCATGTGCCGCGCCGCCTGACGACGGGCCGGGTCCGCAGTCTCACCCACGTGGCCGTCCCACAGGTCCCGGTACGCGGAGGCGACCTTCGGGCGTCGGGAACGGAGATCGGCGCGGTCGCGGACAGCTGCGATGTGCGCCCGCTCCTCGGTGGTCGCACGTCCGGCGATCCGCCCGTAGGCGCCGGTGGGGTCCGCGAGTGCCGCGTCAAGGCAGGCATCCACGATCGGGCAGTGCTTGCACACAGCCAGGGCTTTCCGTCGCCCGGTCACCGTCTTGGCGCGGAACATGGTCGGGTCGAGGTCGCGGCACGCGGCGCGTTCGTCGTCGATCACGCCGCCACCTGCCCTTGGGCGCTGCGGGACAGCGCTTCCTCGTAGATGGAGACCAGTGCCGCACGGCGCGGGCTGTTGTTCGGCTGCCCCTGCCACATGGCGGGCGGGATGTAGCCCGTCCACTGCGACGGGAACTTGTAGTTGAGCGGGTGCTCCATGAGCCTGTCCGCGAGGTCCTGGTGCGCGAACACGATCCGCTGACGGTCCTTGTTGGTGGTCACGTCGATCTCCACGCCCCGCTTCGACGCGTGAATGGCCAGCTGCTGCATGACCTTGACGTCCTGCGGGATACCGGGCTCCCCCCGGCCACGAAACATCACGCCGCACGCCCCTGACGGCGGCGATCGTCACCCTTGAGCACCACGGTCCGGCACATCTCGATCAACCTCGACGCGACCCGCTCACCGATCTTCGCCCCCAGCTCCTTCGGCGGGACGTTGCTCGTGAAGATGGTCGGCAACTGCCGGTCGTACCGGTAGTTCACGAGCCGCATGTTGACCTCCTCCACCCACTCCGAGGTCTTCGCGGCCCCCAGGTCGTCAGCGAAGAGCAGCGGCGTGTGGGCGTAGGACTCGAACACCTCCTCGGAGTCGACCTGGTGGCGGGGGCGCATCTTCGCGTAGATGTCCGCGATCGGCGCCGCGGACGGGGACGCGTTCACCCCGAGGATCGACAGGCGACGGATCGCCCCGTATCCCTGGAAGGTCTTGCCGGTCCCTGTCGGCCCGAGGAGCAGCAGCGACGGGCCGGTGGACACCTTGCGGACCCCCGACACCCGCGCCGGAGAGGCGCCCTCGACGAGTTCGTCAATCCACGCGAGCACCTGCGGGTCGGTGGCGTCAGCCCGCTTGTACCGCAACGGGATGGCCTGGTCTGTGGTGGCGAGGATGCCCAAGGTTTCCTTGATGGCGTGGAAGGAGTCCGCGCCCTGGTTCTCGTGGGCGGACCAGTCAGTGATGAGCGGGGTGATGTGAGGGAAGGCATCTCGGTAGGAGGCGATGGCTTCGAGTCGGCTGTCGTGCATCAGAGAAGCTCCTCGTCGTAGACGTCTTGGTTGGTCGGGTTCTGGTATGGCTGGTAGCCACCAGAGACAGCGCGGAGTTCAGGGCGCGGGCTGGTGCGGTCGATGGCGATGCGGAGGGTGTTCGCGGTCAGCGGGTAGGTGCCGCTGGCAACGTCCTTTAGGCCACGCTCGATCTGCTCGTCGGTGTAGTCAGCGGCGACGGCCTTCTTGATCACCGAGCGGATCGCTTCCCAGTTGCCCATGCGGTTGACGGCGTCGTAGTAGACGGTCGCGAGGGCGTTGACGCGCTTGTTCTGGGAGCGCTTGAGGGCCTGCGGGGAGAGGTTCTGTTCGGGGGGCTCGGGGACCTCGAAGAGGGACTGTGGTGAGGTCTCCTGGATGCCTTCCCTTATAGGGGCGGCGGAACTGGTGACCCCCGGGGGTCCTGTATTCGGGCCTTCTGGTGACACCCGGGGGTCACTTGTTTCCTCGGAAACATGTGACAGACGGGGGTCACATGTTTCCTGGGAAAGGGGCCTTGAATCCGTCACATGTTTCCTGGGAAAGATGTGCTCCCCGGGGGTCATCTGTTCTCCGTTCGGGATGAGCGCCTGGAAAACGCTCCCGGCCTTGCGGTTGCCGCGTGAGATCTGCTCGATGACACCGGCGTCGATGGCGTTCGTGTACCGGCCAGAGACTCTCCGAGGGGCACGGGAGAGAAGGGCCGCGACATCGTCGCGGGTGGCTTCGACGCGGCCGTTCTCGTCCATGGCTTCAGAGAGAGCGAGCATGAGTACGCGGGTGCTGTCGGTGATGCGCGCGGTTGCGTAGATGAATCGGACCCAGTCCCCGCGGAAGGTGCCGGTTTCGGCTGCGTGGGCCATGGTGGGCGCCCCCTGGTGTTCGGCTCGGATGGGTCGTTGGTCGGTGTTGGTGCCCGCCCGTGGGTTGCGCACGGGGACCGGCTGGATCCGGCGGGCTGCGGCGATACGGTGGTCGCGGGCCCCGGGTGCTTGTTCCATCCGGGGCCCGCCTTGTGTCAGGGCTGGTAACCGTGGCGGAGGCCAGCGGCGGTGACGCGGCGACTGTTGCAGGCGCGGGTGGTGTGGTGCGGGATCCCGCTGGCGGCTTCGGCGTCCGCAATGAGGCCGGGGGCGTGCCGGGTGGCCCACTGGTCGAGGGACACGACGGGGATGGTGTCGAGGAGCGCGTCGGCCTTCGCTTCCGCGAGTGCGTCAAGGGCGGCGGCGAGGTGAGCGTGGGGGTTCATCGGGTCTCCTTGGGCTTGCGGTCGTTGAGTGCGGTGAGGGTGTCGCGGACGGCGGGTCCGGTGCGGCGGCGTCCGCTCTGCCACTCCCAGTGGGTGTGCATGGGGTCCTCGTCGGGGTGCCAGTGGATGACGGTCACGCGGTCTTCGTTTTCGAGAACCTTCAGCTCCCACTTCTCCCCCGCCCCTTGGAGGGCTTCGACAAGGCGGCGGGCGTGGGTGGGGATGGGGTAGTCGGGGGCGGGCATGTCGCCCGGGACGGCATCGCGGACTCGGGGCGGCATGGTGAGCCCGCCTGCCCACTGGCGGCCTCCCGGCTCTCGGGTGAGCGTGTAGATGGCCACGGATCCTCCTTCGGGGTCAGCGCAGCACGTTGCGGACGTTGTAGGTGTCGGCTTCGCTGGGGTGCGAGTACGCGGTCAGCAGGTCGAGGACCTCGCTGAGGGCGGCCTGGCGGTGGTTCTCCGCGTCGTAGTCGGCGTGGAACAGACCGGCGTCGTCCTTGATGCCGATGACGCGGCCGCGCAGTTCGCAGATGATCGCGGCGGCGGTGGCGTCGGGCAGCTGCTTGTGGTCGAGGTCCCAGTTGGTGGGGGTCCAGCCGTCTTCGATGGCCCAGGTCATCTGAGTGCGGGCAACGTCGGCGGCGGTAGCGAGGCGGGTGTTGGCGCTCACGGGTTCTCCTTCGTTGGGGCGGTTGCACTTGGCGATGGCTCGACTATATGGAACATGATGTTCCATCGTCAAGCCGCTCTCAACATGGACTTAGTGGTCTTCTGATGTAACACTTAGTTCCATGATGATCAGTGGAACACTAGTTGCCATGGACAAGCAGTCACTCGCGCACGTCGCCACCCGGTTCCGGGATTCTGAGAAGCGCACCGAGATCCTGAGGGAAGAGCTCGCCTCAGCCATCCGCGCCGCGAACGCCGACGAGGTGCCGCAGAAGGACATCGCCGAGGTCACGGGGTACACGCGACAGCAGGTACGTCGCATCGTGTTGTCGGAGCCGCAGGAGGCTTGATGTCTGACGACCTGAGCCCGCCCGAACACCCGGGCGGGCTTTTCGGCGTGTCTCATGGCCACTGGCCGTCGGTGGGCGCGTACCGGACGAGCGTCGCCGCGTAGTCCTGGCCCTGCTCCCGGAGCATCACCGCGAGCTCGCGGGCGAACTGCGTGCGGACCGCCTGGTCGTGGACTTGCTCGGGGTCGGCCTGGTCGGTGGTGGCGGGCGCCGTGAACAGGTCGTAGTCGTGGATCACGCCGCCACCCGCCCCTCGATGAGCTCCCGGGCCGCGTCCCGCCCGGCCGGAGTCAGCTCCCACACTTGGATGGGCTTGCCGTGGGTGGACTCCGCCGTGCTGGGGACCGTGATCGGGTGCCCTTGGACGGTGGCCTTGCGGATGAGCGCCCCGTGCTTCTTCGTGGGGAGCTGGCGAATGGTGAGGCCGACGGCGCCTTGGGCGACCTCGGGCAGGTAGTCGCGGAAGTCGTTCGCGGACACCCGGCCGTCGCGGAGCCACGCGGTTCCGAGGACGGCTTGGCGGATGAGGGCGGCGTCCCACTCGGTGACGCGGGCGGCCATCGCAGTGAGGTAGCGGTGAGCGGGGGTCATCGCACGTACCCCCACTCCTCACGGAGCACGGACATGACGTGCCGTGCGTCCTCCAGGGCGTTGTGCTGGCCGGACTCCTGATCGGGGATGTGCAGGTGGTTCGTGGCGGCCTCGTGCTGGAGGTCGCGGGTCCACATCGGCAGACCCTCGGGGAGGTCGACCATGGACCCGTACAGCCAGCAGTGAACGACGTGGTCGTAGGCCCCGTAGCTGGCCCACAGCTCCGGGGCGCTGTCACCCGCGAGCAGGAACTGGCGCACCTCGTCGGCGATCTGCTGGTGCGGCTTGACCCGGGGGTTGCGGAAGTCGAGACCGAAGTCCCGCCGGGGGTGGTGGTCGCGGCGGTCGCCGTGGATGCGCGGCAGTGACGGGATGACGTTGTCCATCAGCCACTTGTGCTTGCGGATGGCCTTCCAGGGGGCGTCGGCGTTCACGGCGTAGTACTCGCGGCCGTCCTCGCACACGAACGCGATGGAGATCAGCTCGATGGTGCGAACCCGGCGGCCGAACCAGCCGAGGCGCACCTCGTGCTCGATGAACTCGCAGTCGAAGGTGTAGGTGGTCATGTCCCCTCCCGGGGGTTGGGCCCGCCGCGCACACGCACGGCGGGCAGAACAGGGTCAAGCGGCGGGTTCGAGCTCACGAGCGAGAGCACGACGACGACCAGAGAGCGCCTTCGCGCCCGCGACAATCAGCGGTGACCGATCACCCTGCTCAAAGTGGGCGCGGTAACAACGCGACAACTCAGCCAGATCCATCGCCTCGACGCGACGACCCAGCTCCGCATCAAGGTCGGCTTCCGGGAGATCGATCAGGTCGTCGTCCCAGGCGAGCGACGGAAGATACCCCTTCTGGGCAGCGGTGTACTTGGCCAAAGACGACTCCCGGCTCGGACCCGCAGGCCGGTTCCACCACTCCTCGTGGAAGGCACGGATCGTCACCGCGTGGCGAGCCAGAATCCCCTTCGAGGTGCCGTTGACCACCCGGGACGCCAAACTCGTCGTCAAACCCATCTGGCGGGCCTGCCACACCACCGGATGCCCGATCGCGCACAGCGCCTGCATGCGCCGCCTCGAACCCGACGGATCGATCGAAGACCCCGTCGGACGAAGCTCCAAGGGCAACGCGAGGATGCGCCGCGAAAACAAGGACCCGATGCGTTCCAGTGGGAGGATTCCCTCCGAGGGCTTGCCGTACAGAATCGTGATGACGTGCGTGGCCCCGGACTCAGCGGAGATGTCGGTGTGCCTCCACCCGAGCTGCATGAGACGTCGGGCATGGCGGCGAGCGGGTTCGGCATCGACGAGGTCGGTGGTCGGTAGACCGAGTCGGGTGCGCCGGTACCTTTCGCGGTCGTAGGCGCGACTCACTTGGGAGCACTCCTCACAGCGGCATCCCCGCTTGTAGCAGGACACGGTCCCGTGAGCGCGACTCATGCTGCTACCCCCTTCCGGTGCAGGCCCGAGATGTGGGCCTTGGCGAGCTCGGTTGCCCGAGCCTCGATGTACGCGTCGAGGTTGAGCAGCGACTTGGAGACCAGAGCGGCTGTCTGCTCGGGCGACCCGATGTGGAGTTCGAGCCCCAGAGCGCCGGCGTAGGCGGCGACGGCGTCGACGCTGGGGCTGTGCGCCCCGGTTTCCCAGCGCTGGAGGATCCACCGGCTGTACCCGGCCTGGTCGGCGACCTGCGCTTGCGTGAGTCCGGCGGCGCGTCGGGCCTGTCGGAGCTGGGAGACGATGTCTGGTGGGTTCATCACGCGGCCCTCCCGAGCTGCGCTTTCGCGCGTCGCATCCTGTTGCGGCGGACCACGATGCGTTCCTCAGCGGTCATGCCGCCCCGCACCCCGTACTGGCGGGTGTTCGCGGGGATGAGGGCGTCTTCGAGGCATTCGGTGCGGACGGGGCACGAACAGCACCGGTCGATCGCTCGTGCTTCACGGGCTTCGCGGTCCGCGGCGCGCTCTCCGTCGGGGCCGTAGAACAGGGTGAGGTCATCGCCTCCGCACGCGGCGGATCGTCGCCAGGTTTGGTCGCCTGCGGCTTCGTAGTCGGTGCCGGGGCGGACCATGAAGCGGCTCATCGGGTGACCTCCTTGACGATCAGTTCGATGCGGGTCCCGGTCGGGTCCTTCTCTCCCGCGCGGAAGGCCACGGAGACGAGGCGGGTGGCGTCGTCGTCAGCGATGAGTTGGGCGTCGACGATGCCGTCGATCGCGGCCTTCACGGTGGGCTGGAAGTTGTGGGGGTCGAAGCGTCGGTTGGTCTTGGGGTGGATGACGGCGGTGATCTCGACGGCGGCCATGGGGGTCTGGTTGAGCGCCTTGGTGGCCCATGCGGCGGCATCGCGGATGGCCTTGGTCTTTCGGGCCTTGGTTGCCCAGTGCAGACGCTGGTTGCTGTTGAGGTAGGGCATGTGGGGGAGGTTGACGGTGACGGTCCTGCCGGTGGCGGTGTCCATGAGGTGTGCTCCTGGGGGTGTGGGTGGGGCCTCCGTGCCCCCGCAGCGGAGGCCCCGTGGGGGTGGATTAGGTGCGCTTGTCGCGCTGGTGGCGGATGCCGCCGGTTTCAGGCCAGTACCGGGTGCCCATCCGTGACCCTTCGCAGGGGGCCTCGCGGTGGCGTTTCTCCAGCTCGGACCACCAGTGCACGGGCAGCTTTTCGTCGGTGCGGACGGTCATCTGCCGACCGCACACGGGACACTGCGCCTGGGTGGTCATCCGTCGGTCCACGCGTTGTACGGGCGCGACTTGCGCAGGGCCTTGAACGCGGCCTTGAGGTCGTCGTGGTCACCGCCGAGGGCGGACACGTTCATCTGGATCTCGTCTCCGCGCTGCCCGAGCCCTCGGATGGCGGCCTGTGCGCCCCTCATGTCCGTGCGCAGGGTGTCGATCAACTGGGACTGGGCTTCGAGGGCGTCCGCCTGGTCGGAGGTGAGCTTCTCCAAGGCAGCGAGCCGGGACTCGACGTCCGTGGCGCGGGCGTCCCCCATGCGGAGGCCGTCGGAGAACCCCTGGTCGTATGCGGTGTCCCGGTCGGCGGTTAGCACTTCGACGTCCTTGCGGAGCCGGGTGATCTCCTCGGCCAACTCCTGCGGAGGCTCGTGGTCGGGGGTGAACTCCCCGGCGTCCAGTTCGCCCTGCATCTCGCGGTAGAAACGGCCAAGGTCAGCCATGGGTCTGCTCCTTCGCGGTCGCCTTGCGGGCCTGCGCGCGGCTCATGCGGCACCGCCCGCGTACTCCTCGAACAGCGCCTGGTCCTCGTCGTCGACCTCGGGCTCCTCGACCTGCTGGTCGACGCCGACCGCGTTCTTCGCGTTCCACGGGTCGTTATCCGCGACCGCCGGAGCGTCCGGAACCAGCTCCTGCACCGTCACCTTCGGTACCGCCTCCTGAGGCGCCCCGTTCTCCAGCTCCTCGCGGGCGTAGGGCATCGCGTGGAGAACGTCGGAGGCGATCAGACGGCAGATCTCACCAGTCGCCCGAGCCACCAACATCGCCGTGGGCTGCTTTTTCCACTGGTCCTTCGCCAGCAGCCCCAGCTTCTGAGCGCGCTCGATCGTCCACACAACCTCCTGCCACTCCTCGTCGCCCTTGCGACGACCCCGCATCACACACACGACCTCACCGGACTCGACGAGCTGCACTTGGTGGCCCTTGGACTGCACCAGGCCCCGCATCGCGTGGGCCCGAAGCGCGGGGGTTCCCTGGATGATGTCGATCGACCTCAGAGCGGCCATGGGCTGAAGACCCATCTCGTAACCGGCGAGAATCGCGCCGATGATGTTGCCCGGGTTGCCCTGGAGCGACCGGGGGACGAAGCTCGTCGAAGCGAGCGACTCAGCGATGCCGCGTGCCTGGCGGGCGGCGTGCGCCCAACGGACGAGCTCGTGCTCAGCGGGCGGAGCCGGAACGGCGGGGGCCTGCTCGACGTCGGTGTTCTGCTGGTACGTGTCGATCTCGGTCATGCCATGAACTCCTCGTCGTGCTGGCGCTCCGCCCACACGGGCAGGGAGAGCATCGTGATGTCGTCGGAGAAACCGGGCCACACGCCGGTCTCGCGGCAGCGGGCGTAGACCTTCAGCGCGTGGTCGTTGCGCTCCTTGCCGATCCGGCGGGCCTCGTGATCCAGCTCGACCACGGTCACCAGGTACGGGGCGGTCTTCTGCTGGAAGATGAAGACGAAGCTGGTGTCCTTGTCACCGATCCCCAGCTCACGGGCGCCACGCCGATAGAAGTCGTCCTGCTGGTGGTAGCCGTGCTCGTGGACGGCCTTCGCGATGTCAGCGGGAGCAGCGGACCGGCACGTTTTGTAGTCACCGATCACCAGCCGCTTGCCCTTGACCTGTGTGGGCAGCCAGTCGAACCGGGCACGGCAGATCACCCCGGTCGCGGGGTCCTTCCAGAACAGAGACTGTTCCGGGCGTCCGGTGCCGGGCTGAAACAGGGCTCCCGCGATGGGGTGCCGCTTCAGCTCCTCGGCCATGGTCTTGACGACCTCGTACTCCTTGGGGAGAAGAGGTGTCTTTCCTGCGGCGTAGGCGGCGGCGCGGGCGTTCTGGGCGTCCTTCTTCTTCCAGTCCGCGTACTCGACGACCTCGATCCCTCCGCCGACGCCGAGGACTTCCTCGTGGGCGGCGCGACCGAAGTCAAACACGGCCTTGTGGGGCTGGCCGTAGAGCTGCTCGTGGCGGAAGAGCGCGGGACAGCTGGGGGCGAGGAGCTTCCGGGCACCGCTGGAGGAGAGGGACCCGCCCGGGACGGGGTCGGCGTGGTAGACGGCCTCGGGCATGTCCGCGTAGATCCCGGCGCCGGTGACGGACTTGTGAGTGCGCTCGTCGATGGCGGTCACTGGTCTTCTCCCCTCGCAATTCGGGCGGCGGTTCGGTACGCGTGCCGCATCGCGTCCACGGATCGGGCTTCAGGGGATTCGCCGCCTTCCGGGAACACGTCCTCGGGGTAGGCAGCGGCCATCAGCTCGATCTGGGAGGCGATGGACTCGCGAACCCTGCGCTCGGAGAACGTCGGCTTGCCAGTCGACGCGGGAAGGCTTCCTGACGTCGTCTTGCGCAGACGCTCCGTGGGCGCACCTTTGCCTTCGGCCTGCGCCAATGCCTCATCGATCAGCTGTCGTGTGAGCTTGGTTGTCTCCACCGCATCGGTTTCGAGGTTGCGGATGGTGCCTCGGGAAAGGCCGGTCATCCTGGCCAGCTCACTCTGTGTCAGATCGAGAGTCGCGCGACGCGCCTTCACCCTTTCGCCGTATGTCATGGCGGGGGTCGGTTCGTCGTTCACTGGTCGCCTTCCTGTGCGGCTCGGTTCCAGTCCTGGCCGGTCTCGTCGATCTCGCGCACCAACTGGTCCTCGCGGTCTTCCTGCGGGCCCGCCACAGCCAGCCGGTCCAGGTCCTCGTTCACCGAGTCCGCGAACGCCGCGTCCCGCTCGTGCGCCTCCAGGTGCTGCCTGCGGAGCACGTGACCGCGCACCCCGATCCGCCCGAGCACCGCACCGATCTCCTCCGAGATCTCGTCGGCGTACACGTCCTCGTACAGACCCAGAAGCTCCACAGCCTCGGCAGCCAGACGGGTGATGCTGGCCAGCTCGGACCGGATCATCGCGGGGGTCATGTGCGTCATCGGCTCGCTCATCGCAGACCCCCGTGGGCGTCAGCGCCGAACTCGCGGACCATGAACTCTCGGGCCTCCAGCACCGTGGACGCCTGCGCGAGCGAGCTGCGGAGGGTGTCGAGCTGGGCCCGCACTTCCTCCAGCGGGCCGGACATGTCCAGGACCAGCCGGTCACCGCCGGTTCCGACCATGTCGATGTCGAGGCGGAGTTCTCCGGGGAGGGTGTCGACCAGGCGGGGTGCCATGTGCGCCACGTCTGGGATGTGTGCCTCCGTCAGCCGTGGGAGGGGAATCGGGGTATCGTGCTTCACGGCACTGCTCCTTTGTGTGGTTGTGCCATCGCCCTCGTCCGGGTGCATCCGGGCGGGGGCATCTTCATGTGCGGGGTCAGGCGGACTTGCGGCTGCGGCGGTTCGGGCCGCGTGGGGTTCGGGCCTCCAAACGCGTCACACCCTTCGGGGAAGCGGCTTGCGGAGGGCGACGGCGGCTAGCCGGAGCCTGCTCGTACTGGCGGACGATCTGGTCAACGTGCTCTGGCGTGAACCGGTAGGAGCCGCCGAGCATCGTGAACGGGATCTCGCGCCCTTCGCATCGTGCGCGGATCCACGAGGGCTTGACCTGAAGCTGTTCCGCGACCTGGTCGACGGTGAACACCCGAGTCATGCCGCGTCCCCTTCTTGCGTCCACATCTCTTGCGTGTCCTCAATGCCGAGCGCCTTGACGAGAGCCGCGAACCGGGCCGGGCCCGGATCGAAAGCACCGTTCTCGATCTGGCTGACGTAGCTCTTGGAGGCACCTATGGCGTCCGCGAGCTGTTCCACGGTGAGCCCCAGCTCGTAGCGCCTGCGGCGAGCCCGAGGGCCGTTGAAGCGTTGGCTCATGACTTCAAGGTAGTTCAGACTTGTTCAGGGCGCAAGCCCATATGCACGTTCTCTTTACAGACCTGTTCAAGGCGAAACGGCGCAGGTGTGCGGACGTCAAGAGTCATCCAGGGTTTACTTCCGGTACCTTTGAGTTACTGAACCTGTCTGTACAAGACTGCACAGAGCTGAAATGATGCGGACCATGGACACGACTGCCGAGCGCCTGGATGCGCTCATGGACCGCCGCAGGCTAGACCTGGGTCACAACTGGAAGGCGATCATTGATGACGCGGGGGTCAGCTACCAAACCCTGGGGCAGCTCAGGAAGGGCCGCCCGGTCGCCGATGTGACCGTTGCGCGCGTGGAGCAGGCTCTGCGATGGCAACCAGGGTCCATTCGGGCGATCCTCGAAGGCGGCAACCCAACGCCTGCCCCGGCGCCAGCGGTCGAGCCGCAGGGCCCTTCGAGGGCGAAGTGGGACGGGGAGATCATCGGCCCGGATGAGCCGCTTTACGACGGCGAGGAGTTGCGCTGGCGCGACGAAGCGAAGGCCCGAATCTTTCAGTTGTCTGTCCGTGGCCTGACGTTCGAGGCGGGTCTTGCTCCAGGCTCCGATCCTGCTGACGTGATCGATGACCTTCGGCGGACGCTCGCCGACCGCGTGGCCGATGTGAGCAGTGATCTACTGCGACGCCGATGAGGATTCTGTGACCGAATTTGTGACCAAGAGTGCCGATGTAGCAATGGATGCGACTCTTGGTGACCTGTTCGGTCACTCTCCGGGGTTTTGCCTACTTGGAACTACCCGTTATGGTGTGTGACCCAGGTCACATTTTGGACATGTGGCCGCACCCGAAACCGACAATGGCGTCGGCTCGGATCTAGGGGGAGATACACCGTTGAAAAGACTGCTCTACCCACCCAGCAACCCATTCCGCCCCGTCTACCTGCAACTCCGAGACGTCCTGTCACCTGACCACAGAGTCACTGACGTCCTCAGGACGGACACACACACCCTCGTCTCGATCCAGACTGGAGCCCCCAACCCCGTCGTAGTCGAAGAACTCGCGCGGTCCCTCGACCCCACCTTGGAGCTCGGCTCCTGGGTCATCCCGTTCGCCACCGAAGCGATCGACCTCCGCGCTTTCCACGCCAACCCCGTGAACTACCTCCAAGCACGGCACCCAGCCATGCTGGACATCAAGTGCTTCGACCACTACATCCCGCGCTCCATGCGGACCCCGTGGACCAAGCAGATCTAAAGCCTCACCTCGCGGCAGCCCCGACCTCTTCCCCCGGGGCGCCACAATCCCCCTCCCGCACAGAAAAGCCCCGGCCGTCACCGGGGCTCTGCTGTGTAAGCACTCCACATCGTCTCCCCCGCAAGGCAAGATGGAACCCTCACCCCAGAGGAGATGTCTGTGGCCTACGCCGAGAAGATGGAAGCCAAGCGCGGAACGACTTACCGCGCCTGCTGGTACGTCCCCGGCCGTAAGTCCGCCATAAAAAAGGGCGGGTTCGCCACCAAGAAGGAAGCCAAGCGCTACGCCGAAGAGCAAGAAACTGACGCACGGCGTCTCAGGCCACGCGCTGACTCCCACCAGCTGACCTTCCGCGAGTGGGCGCAGGAGTGGCACGCAGGCCTCGACCTAGAGCCTTCCACCATGCGCAACTACACGTCGATCCTCCAAAACCACCTCATCCCGCACTGGGGCGAGTGGAAGATGAAAGACCTGGAAAGCGCCGACCAGGCCGTCGCCGTCTGGAAGAAGAAGCTCCTAGAGGACTACGCAGACGGCACTGCCAGTGGCATCTCCAGCAAGCTCTTCACCATCCTCAGTGACGCCGTCGACCAGGGCATCATCTACCGAAACCCAGCCATCGCCAAGCGACGCCGCGGCAAGGTCGCCCCGAAACGCAAACGGCAGCGCGAGGCCCGGTACGAGCACATCGTGAACCCCACCGAGGTGTTCTTGATCGCGGAACGATGCGCGTACCTTTCGGGACGAGATGACGAGTTCGTGATGATTCTCGCGACCTACTGGCTAGGCCTGCGATGGGGTGAGCAGGTGGGACTCACCGATGAATGCGTAAGTACCACTTTCCGTCTGGATCATCAGCTTTACGAGCACCCGGGCAAGCGCTGGTACTGGAAAGAGCCCAAGTCTGGCAGTGAGCGCGATTTGGACGTGCCTCCGTTTCTCGCGGGACTCCTCGACCACCAGCTCCGGAGCGTCACCCACCCTCACGCCCATGAGGAGTGGTGCCCGTGCGGCGATGGCCTGGAAGACAAGTACCGGCACTCGCCGGGGTCGACCCTGTTCTGTGGCATCGGAGAGGGTGAGTACCACCAGAAGGCGGGTCCCTTCCGCGACCAGTACTTCTACCCTGCCGCGAGGGGGGAGTTCTACGGGGGCACCTCTCAGGCTGCCCCTGTGGCGCTGTCTGATCCGGAGGACGTCTGGTCGGTGTTGCCCACGGGGAAGGGAATCACACGCCCTTCAGCGCCTGCTGGGCAGTGGGAGGCGATCTGCCCAGACCTGACCGTGCACGGCCTTCGACACTCGCATCGGGCGTTACTGGAAGAGGTTGGCACACCGAAGGTGCTGATGGATGACCGGATGGGTCACGCGGATCCGTCGATCTCTGCCCGGTACTCGCACGTGACCCCGGCTATGCGCAGGGACCTTGTCGAGCGCCTTCAGGAGAGGTGGGAGGAGTCGGTGGCGGCCCGCTCAGCAATGAATTTGGAGTCGCCTGTACCGCTGGTCAGGGCCGTTTTGGAGGCTCACTCCAGATCCACTCCAGATTTGGAGTCTCGACGCAGTGACTCCAAGCGAGGTATGGTGGCCTAGAAGGCTTCACGAGCTGGGGTTATCCTTTCTCCGAGTGGCTCTCTTCAGACTCCAAGCAGCTCAGTTTGCTGCTTTGGTGTAGGAGTCGTGGTTGTCCACGAGGAG
>NZ_JBHYOW010000022.1:0-65580 GCF_042745575.1 Nocardiopsis sp. NPDC058789 | reverse complement strand
CTGCTCCTGGGGCGCCCCCCCCCCGGGGGGGGGCCCACACACCAACCCCCCCCCCCCCCCCCGGGGGGGCGGGGCCCCCCCCCCCCCCCGGGGGGGGGGGGGGGGGGGGGGGGGCCCCCCCCCCCCCACGACGGCTCACGGGACGCCGCTGATCAGAGGCGTGTCAGCGCGCGCCGGGCCGGGGTGGCGGCCGATAGTGGCCGCACCGCGATCCGCACCAGGGCGCGGGCGTTGTCGTCGCCCGCGACCCGGTTGGCGCTGAGCTCGCCGCACGCCAGGCAGCGGTGGACGACCATCCACTCGCCGTCCGGGCGGGCGCTGACACCCGCCGCCTCCATCCGGCCCCGGCAGTCGGCGGCCCGGTCACCGGGGACCCGGCCGTCGACGTGCAGGCTGGTGAGGCAGTGCGGGCAGTGGTTGCGGTGCGCGGTGCCGGGCGCCCGCAACGGGACGTCGAGTCGGCAGTGGGCGCAGCGGAACGACTCCCCGCCCTGGCCGTGCCGCCGCGCCTGCTCGCCCCGGGCCCGCAGGACGGTCTTCGGGCGCTGCTGTCGGCGCTGACCGCGCCGGTGGTTGCCGCGACCCACGCTCACACCTCCCCGAACATCTCGAGCGGGAACGGCGGCTCGGCGAGCGGGCGGACCGCGATCCGCATGAGGACCAACGGGTTGTCGTCGGCGGTGACGGCGCTCTCGGAGAGCTCGTCGCAGCGCACGCAGCGGTGGACGAGCCGCCATCGGCCGTCACGGGCGACGACGACGGAGATCGGGGTCATGCGGCCCTCGCAGTCGCAGACGCCGCCCTCGACCTGGTCGTGGACGTGGAGCGAGGTCAGACAGCTCGGGCAGTGGTCACGCGGGGTGCCGTCGGGCCCTAGGAGGGCGACGGAGAGACCGCAGAGCACGCAGCCGAAGACGGTGCGTGCGGACGCGGTGGTACTGGGGTCGAAATCGTGGTGGGACAACCCGGAGGCTCCTTGCTGGAGTGGTGATGAGACACAGCAAGAGCGCCGAGCGGTTCTCGACGGGGAACGGGTCCGTTCAGACGTCCGAAGGGTGTCGGGGCATGCGGAGACCCGCGCGGCTGTGAGGCGCGCTCGGCGCGTTCCGGGGCATGGTCCTCAGTCCTTCTAAGCCCGGGCGGCGTGCGCCCCGGACTCCGTGTTCGGTTCCGACACCCCAACGGTAGACACGGGCCCCGTTCGGGTGCAACGGGTTTTCTCGCCTGTGGACGGCCTGGTCGGCGGCGGTGCGGGTTCCCGCGCCGGCGAGCCCAGCCGTCCGGCACGTGCGGATAAGCGATGGATTTTCACCCGGTCCGCTGCCTACCGTGTTCCCATGACCACACCAGAGCCCGGCCGGGCCGTGCCGGGGAGCGCCGCCATGAGCTCCCGGGAGGCCTCCGCCGTGCCAGCCCTGCACCTGCGCGGCGTCGTGAAGCGCTTCGGTTCGCTCGCGGCCGTCGACGGACTCGACCTGGAGGTGCCCCAGGGGATCGTCCTGGGACTGCTCGGACCCAACGGCGCGGGCAAGTCGACCACCATGCGGATGCTCACCGCCCAGTCCATCGCGGACGAGGGCACCATCAGCATCCTCGGCCACGAGATCCCCGCGGAGTCCAAGTGGGCGCGGGCCCGCATGGGCGTCGTCCCCCAGCACGACAACCTCGACGAGGAACTCACGGTCGAGCAGAACCTCCGGATGTTCTCGTTCCTGTACCGGGTCCCCCGCGCCCGCCGCAAGGAGGCCATCGCGCGGACCCTGCGGCTGGCCCACCTCAGCGACCGGGGCGACACCCCCGTGGACGACCTCTCCGGGGGGATGCGCCGCCGCCTGCTCATCGTCCGCGCTCTCCTGCACCGGCCCGAGCTGGTCCTCATGGACGAGCCCACCGTCGGCCTGGACCCGCAGGTGCGACAGGAGCTGTGGGGGGTGATCACGGCCCTGCGGGACGAGGGCGCCACCGTCCTGATGTCCACCCACTACATCGAGGAGGCCGAGCGCCTCTCGGACGAGGTCGCCCTCATGGCCCGGGGCAGGGTCGTCGAGCGCGGCGCGCCCGCCGACCTCGTCGCCAAGTACGCGGGGGCCAGCGTCGAGGAGTACACCCCCGACGCGGACGGGATGGCCGCCCTGGAACGCCTGATCAACGGCTACGGCTTCACCACCCGGCGCACCGGCACCACGCTGTCCGTGCTGCGCGCCGAGGAGCTCCCGGAGTCGGTCCGGGACCAGCTGGGCACGCCCGACCGACGGGACAGCAACCTGGAGGACGTGTTCGTGACCCTGACCGGGGAGTCCGTGGAATGAACCTCTCACAGCGTCACGAGGACGCCCGTCCGGAGCGGCACGCCCGGCCGGGCCGGTTCGAGGCCGACGCGGTCCGGGGGGTGATCGCCCGCGAGTGGATCCTGTACGGGCAGTCGTGGCGGGCCACCACCTTCGCGGCGGTGGTCGAACCCACCCTCTACCTGCTCTGCTTCGGGTTCGGCATGGGCGCCCTCATCGGCACCCTCGCCGGGTTCAGCTACATCGACTTCCTCGGCACGGGGATCGTCGCCGTGTCGGTCATGTTCCAGTCGATGATGCCGGCCGTCATCAACACCTTCATCAAGCGCCGTTTCCTGCACACCTACGAAGGGATCCTCGCCGCCCCCGTGGACGTGCGCGAACTCGTCACCGGCGAAGCCCTGTGGCTGGCGCTGCGGTCCGGCGTGTACGGCTGCGTGCCGCTGCTGGTCGCGGTCGGGTTCGGACTCCAACCCGGCTTCGGGATGGTGCTGGTGCCGTTCGTCGCCTTCCTCGCCGGGTTCGCCTTCGCGCTCTTCGGCATCTGGATCTCGGCGGTGATCACCTCGGTGCGCAGCATGGACTACGTGTTCAGCGGCCTCTTCACCCCGCTCTTCCTCATGGCGGGCACCTTCTTCCCGCTCACCGAGCTGCCCACCTGGGTCCAGACCGCCGCCATGGTCAACCCCCTCTACCACGCGGTCGAACTCATCCGGGGCGCGGTCTTCGGCGGACTGGACGTCCTCGGGGCCCTGGGCCACGTCGGTGTCCTGCTGGCCTTCGTGGTGCTCATGTGGAACCTGGCCGCCTTCCAGATGCGCCGCAGGGTCGTCAACTAGGGGGACCGGAACGACGACGGCGCGGAAGGGTCGCCCCTCCCGCGCCGTCGTGCCGTTCGGAGGTCACGCGACTCGGGTGATCATCCCGCGCTGGGCGCCCAGCGCAGTTCGACCACGGCCCGCTGGCCCTCCTCGACCACGCTCACGCCGACGCCGACCGCGCCCCACTCGCCGGGGGCACGCACCTCGCCGCTGACCAGCAGTTCGCGCAGGTCGAAGTACCCGGCGAGGACGGCGTCGTCCATCTCCTGCATGGTCTGCTGGAAGACGTCGTCCTCACCGAGCTGGCCGGAGCCGGTCCCGCCGTGGGTGACCACGACCGTGTCGCCGTCCTGGCTCACCTCGGGCATCACCATGGACGAGTAGGGGCCGCCGAAGGACTCCTCCAGGAAGCCCTCGATCGCCGCCTGGTCGCCTCCGACCGCGCGGTACGCGAACGACGGCTCCGAGCCGAGGGAGACGTCCTCGAAACCGGAGAGGCCGATGGCGGTGGAGCCGCCCAGCAGGGAGGTGAACCCGTCCGGCAGCGGAGCGCCGACCGAGTTGAAGAACGCCTCCATCTCGCTGCGGGAGCCGTCGTCGAGGAACGGGAGGCCGTCGCTCTCCCAGGCGGTGCTCAGCGCCTGGTCCATGCCGCTCCCGGCGAAGGCCGCCGAGGTGCCGGAGGGCAGGCCGCCCATGGCCTCCACGCTCGCTCCGGGGGCGTCGGCCAGCCAGGTCAGGCCCTCGTCGTCCACCTCGAAGCCGAAGACGTCCATCCGGGCCTCGAGGTAGTCGCCGTCCACCCGCACGGAGGCCGTCATCCGGCCCTCGACGGTGGCGTCCAGGCCGGTGCCGAACTCGGCGGCCAGTTCCTGGTCCACCCCGGTCAGGTTCCCGAACGCGCCCAGGTCCATCCAGGCCAGGGCGATGCTGCCGCTCGGCACCCCGTCGAGGTCGCCGCTGTAGGTGTCGTTCCCCTCCAGGTCGCCGTGGGCCGACATCTGCTCGTTGTACTCGCTGATCGCCGCCTCGTCCTCGGAGAGGACGACGAAGTCGTCGACCATCGTGTACTCCAGGTCGCCGTCCTCACGGAGCCGGTCGAGCGTGGACTCGGCGGCACCGGCGTCCTTGACGGACAGCGCCATCGCGAGCGCCATGCCGTCGTCCACCACGGCGGCCTCGTCGGCGGCGGGCCAGGCGGCGACTCCGGCCTTCTGCCCGATCCACTCGTCCACCTCGGCGCGGTCGACGTCGAACTCCTCGGCGAAGGCCTCGGCGAAGACACCCGTGGTGTCCTCCTCGACCTCACCGGTCTCCTCGGTGATCTCGGCCGGGAGCTTCTGGGAGAAACGGATCAGGTCCATGACCTGGGAACCGTCGATGTCGAGGTCGACCTTGGCGAACGCCACGGAGTTGCCGGGCAGGACCGACTCGGGCTGGGGGCCGCCGAAGTCGACCAGGGAGACGGCGGCCCACAGGGTGCCGCCCATGACCACGACGGCCACACCGGCCGCCGCGGGGATCAGCCACTTGCGGCCGCCGCGCGAGGGCGGGACCTGGCCGCCGGAGTACTGGCCGCCGTAGGGAGGCTGTCCGGGACCGCCGGGCCCCATCGGGGCTCCGGGACCGCCGGGCCCCATCGGAGCTCCGGGGCCCATCGGGGCGCCGGGACCCTGTGGGGGAGGGCCGCCCGCGCCCGGGTACTGCTGGCCCGGGAACTGGCCGCCGGGACCGGGCTGCTGGGGCGGGGCGAACTGCGGCTGGCCGGGGCCCTGCTGCTGGGGGAACCCCTGGCCCGGCTGCTGCGGCGGCTGCCACTGGGGCTGCTGTGGGGGATCTGGGTAGGACATCGGACCTCCGACGAGGATGTACGTGGAACAGACGCGGGCGCGGGGCCAACGTCGAGTCTGATGCGGGGAAACACCGAGTTGTTCACCCTCACCCGAAATACGCGACCGGCGGTGCCCCGTCCCAGTGGAAGGGGCACCGCCGGTCGCGCGGTGACTACTCCGGGGCGGAGGTGAGGTCCACGCCGCTGTAGGCGGAGAGCTTGCTCAGACGGTGCTCGCTGCGGACCTGGCGCACGGTGCCGCTGCGGCCGCGCATGACCAGGGAGTCGGTGGTCACGCCGGTCGACTCGTACCGGACACCGCCCACCAGTTCGCCGTCGGTGATGCCGGTCGCGGCGAAGAACACGTCGTCCGAGGAGACGAGGTCGTCGGTGAGGAGCACGCGGTCCAGGTCGTGGCCCGCGTCGATCGCCTTCCGGCGCTCCTGGTCGTCCTTGGGCCACAGGCGGCCCTGGATGACCCCGCCCAGGCACTTCATGGCGCACGCCGTGATGATGCCCTCGGGGGTGCCGCCGATGCCCAGCATCAGGTCCACGCCGGTGCCCCGGCGCGCGGCCATGATGGCGCCCGCGACGTCGCCGTCGCTGATGAACTTGATCCGGGCGCCCGCGTCGCGCACGTCCTGGACCAGCTGCTTGTGGCGCGGACGGTCGAGGATCACGACCGTCACGTCCTGCGGCGACTTGCCCTTGGCGCGGGCCACGGCGCGGATGTTCTCGGCGGGCGAGGCGGCGATGTCCACCACGTCGGCGGCCTCGGGGCCGGTGGCCAGCTTCTCCATGTAGAACACGGCGGACGGGTCGAACATGGTGTTGCGCGGGCTCATCGCGATCACCGCGATGGCGTTGGGCATGCCCATGGCGGTCAGGGTGGTGCCGTCGATCGGGTCGACCGCGACGTCCCAGTCGGTGCCGCCGCCGTCACCGACCCGCTCGCCGTTGTAGAGCATGGGCGCGTTGTCCTTCTCGCCCTCACCGATCACCACGGTGCCGTTCATCGACACGGTGCTGATCATGTGGCGCATGCCTCGCACGGCCGCACCGTCGGCGCCGAGCTTGTCGCCCTTGCCGACCCAACGGGCCGCGGCGAGCGCGGCGGTCTCGGTGACGCGGACCAGCTCCAGCGCGAGGTTACGGTCGGGCGCCGAGTGCTGCGCGGACGGGCTACTGGACTGCGACATGGACGTGACACCTTCCGTCGGGAAACAGGGTGGGGGTTCTCTCTTAGGGTAGTCACCCGACGTGACCTCCGTTTATCGCGGTCCCCGAGGAGGACGGCGCGCGTGTCGGACGCCACCCGGGCGGAGGAGTGCCCGAGCGGGGGCGGATCGTGCGCGTGGCCCGGTGATCCGGGGCGGGTGGTCGGGTGACGCGGAGCCCGACGCGGCCCGTAACATCGTGCACCTGTACCGGATCGGCCACCACGTGGCGGTCCCGGCCGCAGGGAGAGCAGTCGTCAGGCGCGTCGGTCGCGTCGAGCCCGCCGCCACCAGGCAGGGGGAAGTTCCCGTGGTCTCCCGGGGGACGCTTCAGGTCGCGGGGACCCGGACGGAAGTGAGGGCGTGACAGTGGACAGGACGGACAGGCCCGCGCGGGTCTCGCCGCGCGGCGCGGCCACGCGCAGTGCCCTGCTACAGGCGGCGGCCCAGGTGTTCCGCACGGTGGGGTTCGCCAGGGCCGGGGTGAGTGAGGTCGTCTCGGTCGCCGGGGCCAGCGTCGGCAGTCTCTACCACCACTTCACCGGCAAGGCGGACCTGTACGTCGCCCTGTACGAGGAGTTCCAGCAGCGCCAGCAGGAACGCACCCACCAGGCGGTCCGCGACGCCCGCTCCGAGGGTGAGAGTGATCCCACACGGCTGATGAACATCGCCGCGCACGCCTACCTCCTGGGTTGCATAGAGGAGCGCGACACCGCGCGACTGTTCTTCAGCGGTGACGGCCCGCCCGGGTTCGACTACCAGCTGCGGTCCCGGCTCACCCAGTGGACCGACCGCAACGTCGCCCTGTTCCGCAAGGCCGACGAGCCCGTGGACGAGGCGCTGCTGATCGTGGTGAGCGGTTCCATGCTCCTGGCCGTCGCCGAGGTCGTGCGGCGCGACGACGTCGACGCCCACCGGCTCGCGGACGAGATCACCGGTCTGCTCACCGAACTCGAACCCCGCCACCGCCAGCGGGACTAGCCCTCGCCTCGGGGCGGGGGAAGGCGGCCGCACGGCGGCACGGATCCGTGGCCGACCACGTCGGGGTCCTCGGCGCCGAGGGCCCGGTGCCCGGGTTCCCGTCCGGGACGGGGCGCCGCTCACACGCGCTAACCGCACCCCAGGTCGAAGTGGCCCGGGAGCTGGGGCAAGCTGGTCATGTCATGAGTTCATACAGCCGGGCCAACGCCACCTTCAAGAACTACGCCATCTCCCTCGGGGTCGTCGTCGCGATCATCCTGGTGATGGCGTTCGTGGTCTCCACGCGATCGGGTGAACGCATCCCCGAAGTCCAGTTCCGCCCGGACATCGAGGTGCTCCGGAGCAGCGCCGGGTATCCGGTGACCGCCCCCGACGAGAACCTTCCCGAGGGATGGACCCCCACCAGTTCCACCCTGGACCTGAGCGGCCCGGTCGAGTGGACGGTGGGCTTCGCCACTCCGAAGGACAGCCACGCCAGGCTGGTCCAGAGCGACGACGACCCCGACACCGTGCTGCGCGACACCGTCAAGGACGCCGAGCCCGTGGGCACCGTCATGGTGGGCGACCGCGAGTGGGAGCACCTGGAGTCCGAGGACTGGGGCGCCCTCGTGCTGCGCGAGGAGGGCCGGACCCTGGTCGTCGCGGGCAGCGCCGGTGTCGACGAGTTCGCGGAGCTGGCCGAGCACCTGGAGACCTTCCCGGTCCCCGAGCCCGAGGCCACCGAGGACGGGGACGAGGCCGAGCCGTCCGAGGCCGCTGACACCGACTCCTAGGGCGTCGGCCCCGGCACGAACGAAGGGCCCCGTCGAACCGTGTGGTTCGGCGGGGCCCTCGACGTCGGGTGGCGGCTACTCGGCGCGCAGGTCCCGGCGGAGCTCCTTGGGCAGCGAGAACGTGAGGGTCTCGTCGGCCGTCGTCACGGGGCTGACCGAACCGAAGCCGTGCCCGGCCAGCTTGTCCAGCAGCTCGCGGACGAGGATGTCGGGCACCGAGGCGCCGCTGGTCACGCCCACGGTGGTGACGCCCTCCAGCCAGGCCTCGTCCATGAGGGTGGCGTTGTCGATCAGGTACGAGGCGTTCGCGCCCGCGTCCAGGGCGACCTCGACCAGGCGGACGGAGTTCGAGGAGTTGTCGGAGCCCACCACGATGACGAGCTCGCACTCCGGCGCCATCGCCTTGACGGCGTCCTGGCGGTTGGAGGTGGCGTAGCAGATGTCGTCGCTGGGCGGGTCGAGCAGGTTCGGGAAGCGCTCGCGGAGGGCGTCGACGGTCTGGTTGGTCTCGTCCACCGAGAGGGTGGTCTGGGACAGCCAGGACACGTTGTCCGGGTCACGGACCTCGACCTTGTGGACCTCGTCGGGGCTCTCCACGATCTGGATGTGGTCCGGGGCCTCACCGCTGGTGCCCTCGACCTCCTCGTGGCCGATGTGGCCGATGAGGATGATGTCACGGTCCTCGGAGGCGAAGCGCTGGGCCTCCTTGTGCACCTTGGTGACGAGGGGGCACGTGGCGTCGATGGTCTTGAGCTGGCGGCGGTGCGCCTGCTCGTGGACGGCGGGCGAGACACCGTGAGCGGAGAAGACGACGATGGCGCCCTCGGGCACCTCCTCGGTCTCCTCGACGAAGATCGCGCCCCGCTCCTCCAGGGTGCGCACGACGTGCGTGTTGTGCACGATCTGTTTGCGCACGTAGATCGGGGCGCCGTACTGTTCCAGTGCCTTCTCGACGGTGATGACCGCCCGGTCGACTCCGGCGCAGTACCCCCGAGGGTTGGCGAGAAGCACACGGCGTTGGTTCGTGGCAGTCGTCATCGCACTCATGGGACACATCCTAGGTGTGATCCAGCGCCGTGGGTCCGGGTGTGGGATAGGGCACGGAGTGGGTACGTCCATGGCGGGTCCGCAGGCGGGTGGGGTCGGTGCGACCGAACGCACACGATCCCGCGGCGAAGTGGCGCAATCGTTCGCTTCCCGTCCGCTCATGCCGCTACTCCCTCCTCTATCCTGGTTCACCATCGCATCTGTTATGAGGCGGTTCGCCCTCAACTCGGCCTTGCCTTGTTCGCTGGACGCGCGCCGCCGGCCCAACGCCGAGAGCATCAGGAGCCCCCGTCCTATGTCGAACCCGACCATCGTCACGAAGCTGACCACCCTCGTCAGGGGCATCTTCGGACGCAAGGACCCGGTCGTCACGACCGTGCAGGACAAGAAGGACGAGATCCCCGCGCGGGAGAGCGCGGAGAAGGTGGAGACCCCCGCCACCACGGACGCGTCGTCCGAGGAGACGGCCGAGCCGACCGAGGCGAAGGCCGCGAAGGCCGCGACCGAGCCCGAGGCCGTGAAGGCCGAGGAGAAGACCGACACCCCGGCCGGGGCCGCCCCCGAGGCGACCCCCGAAGCCGCGTCCGAGACCGCCCCGCTGGTCGAGGAGCCCAGGGACGAGCCCACCGTCCCGGCCACCGCCGACCTGCCCGAGGACGGTCCCGCCCTCGCGGAGGAGCTGGAGGCCGCCGAGGCCCACACCACGGTCGCCAGCGACGACGTCCTGGAGCGGGTCCGCAAGGAGGCCGCCCCCGCCGTCGACGACCTGGCCGTCCCCACCTACGACGAGCTCACCCTGCCGTCCATCCGGGCGCGCCTGCGCAAGCTCACCATCGAGCAGGTCCGCGACCTGCGCGCCTACGAGGTCGCGCACCAGGGCCGCCCCGAGTTCATCAAGATGTACGACAACCGGATCGCCAAGCTGGAGTCCGAGGCCTGAGTCCGGCCGTGTCCGTGGGCCCTCCCCGGACCACCCCCGCCGTCGTGACGCCCCGGAGGCCGGGGTCCGGACACCGGTCCGGCACCCCTCCGCCTCCGGGGCCGCACGGTCCCTCCTTCACCGAACCGTCCGTACCCTGGCCTAGGCTCTTGAGCCATGGGCATGGAGAGTTCGGCGGAGTCACCGCAGCCGGTCAGGACCGTACTCCAGGCGGTCGGCGGCTGGATCGACCGGCTGGGCGCCATCTGGGTCGAGGGACAGATAGCCGAGCTCAACTCGCGCGGACGCATGTCCTACATGACCCTGCGCGACCCGGTCGCCAACGCCTCCATCCGCGTGCTCTGCGAGACCTCCGTCCTGCGCCGCCAGGAGCCTGCCCCCGGCCCGGGCGACCGCGTGGTCATCCACGCCAAACCGGACTTCTACCAGCTCAAGGGCACCTTCTCGTTGCGCGCCCGGGAGATCCGGCACGTCGGGATCGGTGAACTCCTCGCCCGGCTGGAGCAGCTGCGCCGGACCCTCACCGCCGAGGGCGTGTTCGACCCCGCCCGCAAACGGCCCCTTCCCTTCCTGCCCGACACCGTCGGCCTGATCTGCGGTCGCGACTCCGCGGCCGAGCGCGACGTGCTGGAGAACAGCCGTCGCCGCTGGCCCGCCGTGCGCTTCGAGGTGCGCCAGGTGGCGGTCCAGGGCGACCGGGCCACCCGCGAGGTGATCGAGGCCCTGCACGACCTGGACACCCGGCCCGAGGTCGACGTCATCGTCATCGCCCGTGGCGGCGGTTCCATGGAGGACCTGCTGCCCTTCTCCGACGAGGCCATGGTCCGGGCGGTGGCGGCGGCGGGCACCCCCGTGGTCAGCGCGATCGGCCACGAACAGGACGCGCCCCTGCTCGACCACGTGGCCGACGTTCGTGCCTCCACCCCCACCGACGCCGCCAAGCGGACCGTCCCGGACGTCGGGGAGCAGTTGGAGATCATCCGCCAGCTCCGCGACCGGGCCCGCCGGGTGATCCGGGGCGGAGTCGACCGGGAGCGGGCCTGGCTGGAGAGCGTGCGTTCCCGCCCGGTCCTGGCCGACCCGGTCCGGGAGACCGACCGCCTCACCGAGCAGGTCCTGGAGCTGCGTGACCGCGCCCGCCGGACCCTCACCGCCGCGCTGGACCGCGCGGCCGACGGCATGGTCCACACCGAGGCCCGGCTGCACGCGCTCTCACCGGCCACCACGCTGGCGCGCGGCTACGCGATCGTGCAGCGCGAGGACGGTTCGGTGGTCCGCTCCGCCGCGGAGCCCGCGGTGGGGGAGACCCTGCGCGTGCGGTTCGCCGAGGACGGCCTGAGGGCCACCGTCGACGCCCTCGAAAGCGAGGCTGAGCCCGAGTCCCGTCCGGTGGGGAAGAAGGCGGCCACGGGCGCCTCACGCGGCAGGAAGAAGAAGGCGGCGCCCGCCGCCGAGGACACCACGGACAACCCAGCCACCACAGAGGGGGAGTAGGCATGGCCGACCAGAGCGAGGCGCCGGAACTGAGCTACGAGGAGAGCCGGGAGGAGCTGAACAACGTCGTCCGGAGACTGGAGTCGGGCGGCCTCACCCTCCAGGAGTCCCTGGATCTGTGGGAACGCGGGGAGAAGCTGGCCCGGGTCTGCGAGCACTGGCTGGAGGGGGCCCGCGCCAAGCTCGCCGCCGCCATGGACGAGCGCCGGGCCGACGAGCCCGGGAACGACGACACCCCGTTCTGAGAGACGGTCCGTGCCCGCTCCGGGTCCGGAGTTCGGGGCCTCCGGGTGTCGGGGCGCGCTCGGGCCGGGGCTCCCCGCCCGGTCGGCGCGGGGCGTGCGGGGACCGCGTCCGGCCGTGTCGGCTCCTGGTGCGCGCGGTCCGGGCCGCGGGAGTCGCGGGGCCTACTTGCGCCCGTTGAGCTCGTCACCGAGGTTGCGCAGGTTGCCCGGGAGGCCACGGAAGACCGCGACGACCAGGACCAGCGCCGTGCCGAGGAACAGCCACGGGGCGACCTCGGCCAGGCGCGAGGCCAGACCGAGGATGAGGACCCGGGCGAACCCCTCGTTGCCCAGGGCCAGCACGCTCTCGGCGGCGACCACGGCGACGAAGTAGGCGATGGGCGGGCTCACCGACAGCGACAGCAGGTCGCCGGGTCGGACCAGGGCCGCCGTCACCAGGCAGGCGAGGGTGAAGGCCAGGCCGGGTGCGGCCGGGGTCGACGTCAGGTGGGCGATCATGGTCCCGGCGAAGCTGAACACGACGATGATCAGCACACCGCCCCGCCCGGTCAGCCGTGGAGGTTGCCAGGCGGCGGGCGCCGCCTTCGGGTGACTGCGCGCTGTCCTGTCCGGGTTCGGGTGGCTGCGCGCGGACCTGTCCGCACCCGCCGCCCCCCGACCGCGACCGTTGGACCGCACGAAGTACGGGGCCTGTCCGGGATCCGGACCGTCCGACTTGCGCGGGGGCATGGTCGTGCGCCTCCCCAGTTGATTACTCACAGTATTTAGTGTGTCACTTCTCGTGAAACTTCGGGGGTCTTTCCTGGGATCGTGTCGCCATTTCGGCCACATGCCCCTTCCGGGCTGATCGCGGCTTCCACCCCTTGGACGCCGAGATCTCCCCTCCAGGTTCCGGCTGGTTCCGGAGACGGGGGTCCGGTCACTCGCTGCGAACGGCTCCCCCCGCGTCCATTTGGGGCGAACCGTTGCGACCGTTACCACCATGCCGAATTCCGCCGACCTCGGCGGCGCTGGCGAGCTTCAGGTCCGACTTGTCCGCATCGTGTGGAGACGTCTCCGCGACCCCCGTCGACGCCTCCGCGAGTTCCGGTGCCGCCACCGTACGCGGCCGCTCCTCCACCCCGGAGAGCCGGTCCAGGTCACCGTCGACCAGCCCCAGCTCACCGAAGCGCCGCGCGGTCACCAACACCCTGCTCTCCAGGGACCCCACGGTCTGGTTGTAGGCCCCCACCGTACGGTTCAGCGCCCGGCCCAGCCCCTCCACGTGGCCGCCCAGCGTGGCCAGCCGCGAGTACAGCTGCTTGCCCAGGTCGAACACCTCGCGGGCGTTCTCGCTCAGCGCCTCCTGCTGCCACGCGTACTGCGCGGTCCGCAGGAGCGAGATCAGCGTCGTCGGCGTCGCGATGTGCACCCGCCGCCCCATCGCGTGCTCCAGCAGGCCGGGGTCGTACTCCAGTGCCGGAGCCAGGAACGCCTCACCCGGGATGAACAGCACCACGAACTCCGGCGCCGGGGTGAACGCCGACCAGTACGACTTCGCCGCCAACTGGTCCACGTGCGTGCGCACGTGTTTGGCGTGCGCACGCAGCCGCTGCTCCGACGCCGCGCCCTCTCCGGCCTCCACCGCGTCCAGATAGGCGGCCAGCGGCACCTTGGAGTCCACCACGATGTTCTTGCCGCCCGCCAGCCGCACCACCATGTCCGGCCGCTGCGCCCCGGAGACCGCCTGCTCCTCGAAGTCGCAGTACGCGGACATCCCGGCCAGCTCCGCCACCCGCCGCAGCTGGAGCTCACCCCACCGGCCACGCGCCTCCGGCCTGCGCAGCGCCGTCACCAGGGACTGCGTCTGGTCCCGGAGCCGGTCCGACCCCTCACGCACGTACTCCACCTGCTTGGCGAGCTCCGCGTGCGCGGCGGCCCGCCCGGCGTCCACCTCACGCAGCTGGGTCTCCACCCGGTTCAGGGTCGCCGTCAGGGGCTCCACCATCCGCTCCACGGCGCGGCGCCGTTCGTCCAGGTCACCCCCGGCCTCCGCGCTGACCGCCCGGAGCCGCCCCTCGGCGAGTTCGAGGAAGCGCTGGTTGGTCTGGTCCAGGGCCTGCGCGGAGAGCGCGCGGAACCGGTCCGCGAGCTGTTCCTCGACGTAGGCGGCGCGCTCCTCCGCCGCCCTGGCGTCGGCGCGGGCCTCGGCGTCACGACCACGGGCGAGCAACCAGCCCACGGCGGCGCCGACGGCCAGACCGATGACGAGAACGAGTACGAGTGCGAGGGCGTCCATGGCGCCATGCTCTCAACCACCGGGGGTCACGCGCCCGCCAACGCGCAGGAATCCGCGTGCCGCACCGCCCCGGCGACCCTGACCGGAACCGGCCACGGGCGGGGGTTGCCGGGGCGGGAGCCAACACCGACGCTGGGAACCCCCGTGACGTCGGGGGCGCGACACCTGTGGAGACCGCGCCCACACACGGCGCCCGAGAAAGGTCACCCACATGCGCCTCGCCACCCACACCAGCGGAGCGGGCGACCGCCGCGCCGTCCTCGTCCACGGAGGCACGTCCCTGCACCGGACCTGGCACGGGGTCGAGGCCGAGCTCCTCCGGCGCGGCTACCAGGTGACCGGTGTCGACCTGCGTGGACACGGCGCGAGCCCACGCGGGACCTACACCGTCGAGGCGCTGCGCCAGGACCTGGTGGACACCCTCCGGCCCGGTGCCGAGCTCGTCATGGGCCACTCCATCGGCTGCCTCGCGCTGTCCCTGGCCCTGGACCACCTGCGCCCGGGGCGGGCCGTCCACGTCGACCCGGCCTTCCGGATCCCGCCCCAGCCCGAGGGTGCCAGCGAGCGGCTGAGCGTGGCCGTCGCCACGGCCGACGCCGACCGGGTACGCGAGCTGCACCCCGGCTGGAGCGACGAGGACGTGCGGATCGAGCTGGCCGGGTTCGCCGCCACCGACCCCGACTTCCACACGTGGGTGATCGACCACGTCGCGGGCGAGGATCACTTCCCCAAGACCGCCGAGGTGCCCTCCCTCGCGGTGATCGCGGGAGTGGGCTCCCCGATCGGCGTCGAGGGCGCCCGCGTCCTGGCCGAGCGCGGCTTCACCGTCCGCACCGTGGAGGGCGCCGGGCACCACGTGCACCGCGACGACCTGCCAGGGCTGCTCGCGGCGCTCGACGGCTGGATCTGACCGACGTCCTCACGGCTCCGGCGGACGGCCGCACGCCCGGAGGGCCGCGCGCCACACGGTGACCGAGTCCCAGAAGCCGCTCGGAGGCTCCTCCGGAGCGAACATCCACGTCCGCTCCCACGCGGGGGAGGCCCGGCCGGAGATCTCCGCGCGTGCCTCGTAGGGCGGATCGCCGCTGATCGGGAACCACCGGTACTCCAGAGGGTCCAGAAGGGCCATCAGCCGCTCCTCCACGCCCCGGTCCGGTCGCACCTTCGCCATCACCCAGGGCCGGAAGCGGCGCAGCACCTCCAGACCCCCGGCGACCACGTCCGGCTCGGTTCCGGAGGTGTCGATCTTCACCACCGAGGGGAAGGTCGCCGCCGTTTCGTTCCAGCGGGACAGGGTGGCCGTGCGGACGGTGATGTGGGCGAACCCGAGCCTCGCCGAGCTCACCAGCCGGTTGCACATGTCGTTGTGCAGGGCGCGACGCAGGTGCCCGCTGCCGTTGTGGTTGCTCAGGGCCAGGTCCACGACGCCGAACCCGAGGTCGCCCGAGGCGGAGACGGCGCGCGCGGCGGCGGCCAGCTCCGGTGTGGGCTCGAACGCGAAGACGGGACGGCGGGTGCGCGCGGCCGCGAGCATCGAGTACACGCCCACCCCCGCGCCGACGTCGAGGACCGCCCCGGGAGGGGTGTGGTCGAGGATCGCCATGAAGTTGGCCAGGCTGTCGGGTTCGTGCCGGGACAGGCCGGAGGCCGCGAGGCGGCGTGGAACCGTGAGGTCACCGGACAGCTGGAGGGTGATCGTGTCCGGTCCGACCCGGCGCCGGTCGTCCTCGGGGCGGGGCAGGACCAGAGTGAACCTGCGGTTGCGCGGCGGAACCCGGGCCGGATCCAGCCCGCCCAACCTCCGGGGCAGGTGGACACGGAGCTGCCGGGTGGCGAAGCGCACGAGCGGATACCGGTGTACGAGTGCGCGCAGCTGGTCCTGGACCACAGTGTCTTCCCCTCAGGAGAACGGAGCCGCGGTGGCTGCTGCCGGGGGCCGTACGACGCCGTCCTGTCGGCTCGTTCCCTGTTCGTGGTGCCCGGCCGCACCCCGAACCTACTCTCCGTGTCCAGTCGGGCGCACTCCGTTTCCGCGATTGGCCGTCGGTGCCCGGGTCGGCCCACCCGCCGCTCCGCATAGACTCTGACCTTGTGAGTCTGTCTATCGGGATCGTCGGCCTGCCCAACGTTGGCAAGTCCACCCTCTTCAACGCGCTGACCAAGAACGACGCTCTGGCGGCGAACTACCCGTTCGCCACCATCGAGCCCAATGTCGGAGTCGTGGGCGTGCCCGATGCCCGGCTCGGGAAGCTGGCCGAGATCTTCGGCTCGGCGAAGATCCTGCCCGCCACGGTGGACTTCGTCGACATCGCGGGCATCGTGCGCGGCGCCTCCACCGGTGAGGGCCTGGGCAACAAGTTCCTGGCCAACATCCGCGAGAGCGACGCCATCTGCCAGGTCATCCGGGCCTTCGAGGACGCCGACGTCACCCACGTCGACGGCGACGTCGAGCCCTCCCGCGACATCGAGACCATCAACACCGAGCTGATCCTCGCCGACCTCCAGACCCTGGAGAAGGCCATCCCGCGCCTGGAGAAGGACGCCAAGCGCAACGCCAAGGACAAGGACTCCCAGGAGCTCCTCAAGGCCGCGCGCGCGGCGCAGGAGATCCTCGACGAGGGCGTCTCCCTGTCCCAGGCCAAGGACGTGGACCTGGACCGGCTGCGTGAGCTGAGCCTGCTCACCGTGAAGCCGTTCATCTACGTGTTCAACCTCGACACCGACGAGCTCGCGGACGAGGCCCTGCGCGGCAGGCTCCAGGACCTGGTCGCCCCGGCCGAGGCCATCTTCCTCGACGCGAAGATCGAGGCGGAGCTGGCCGAGCTGGACGACGACGAGGCCCAGGAGCTGCTGGAGTCCCTCGGCCAGACCGAGTCCGGCCTGGCCCAGCTGGCCCGGGTGGGCTTCGCCACCCTCGGCCTCCAGACCTACCTGACCGCAGGGCCCAAGGAGGCCCGCGCCTGGACGATCCGGAAGGGCGACACGGCCCCCGAGGCCGCCGGGGTCATCCACACCGACTTCCAGCGCGGCTTCATCAAGGCCGAGGTCGTCTCCTTCGACGACCTGGTCGCGGCCGGGGACATGCAGTCCGCCCGCGCCGCGGGCAAGGTCCGCATGGAGGGCAAGGAGTACGTGATGGCCGACGGCGACGTGGTGGAGTTCCGCTTCAACGTCTGAGTCACACGCGAACCCACGAAGGGGCGGGCCGAGTCCTCTCGGCCCGCCCTGGCCAGCGAGACTCATGAGGACTCTCGGCGACCGTAGTGCGTGCTTGGTCGCTGTTGGAGCTGCCTACGGGCAGCCGATGCCCGGGTGTGATCTGATCCTCAGGGAGAAGGATCCATGTCAGGAGGGTTCTTGGCTCGCGATTTCACCGAACTTACATCTGATGCCGAATGCGCCTGTGGTTCGAGCAGGCTGTACGGCGAGTGCTGCTCTCTGAAATCCTACAATTTTGGATTTGACTCCGACGGCAACCTGATTCGACAGGTCCCCCTCGCGGATCATGTGAGGGAAACTTTCTCTTACGCCTCTGATTCGTTCTTCGAGCTATACGGGAGGCGTCCAGGGGAGAGCGACTTCGTTTTCGGGCACTTAGCGGATCCGACCGATTCCGTCCATGCGTTCGCGCGGGTGATGCAGCAGTGTGGAATGGAAGATGATTTCGTCTACGCCTTCGTAAGGACCGATGGTTTGTTGCCCACGGAAGACAACCTCGAGATGATCTCGGACGATGATCTGGAGCGTTTTCATTTCTTTGCCGAGGAATATCGCGAGATTGTCGACGTGGACTTCTCCGAAGGAAGTATGTCATCGGTCGCGTTCGTTCGATTCGGGAACTCCTTCATTCGAGACCATGTCCGCCAGGCAGCATCTCGGTTGAGGAGTCTGCTGGTCGACTTTCTGGCCCGCCATCTTAATGACGAAGACCGGTCGCGTCACTTCAATCCGAGTCAGCGTCAGATCTCGTCCTTTCATGTTCGTACTCCTGTGGGCTATTGTCTGTTCTCCGCCATCAAGACCAAGCGGACGTTGGAGAGTCTGGAGCGCTTGGCTGACGCGGGGGTCCCGCAGAGTGTCTATGCGTTGGGGCGGAGCGTTTTCGAGAACACTCTGTTCCTGGACGCGATAGCCGAGGACGAGTCCATCTTCTGGGAGAACATTTCACCCAAGACCGACGAGGAGAATTACACTTTCGGTCGCTATGCCGACGGCAGGGTGAATTACAATCACGTCGTGCACAGGAACACTGGTAACCGGGCACAGGTGAACCTGCGCGTCAGCGACCTCGCCAGGCGTTCCGGTGCGGCTCCTCACGTTGCTGACCTGTATGCGCTCTTCTACGTGACGGCATGTCAGTTCGTTCACGTAGATGTGCTCAGCGCGCGCTCGTACTTCGATGATCCCGATCCGTTCGACCAACTGGATCCGGACCTCATCGCAAACCTGGTGGTTTTAGTCCTGGTCGGGGACCTTGTTCGGGCGCTTGTCGCGGTGGATGGTGTCGACATCGATTATGCAATGGACGTTACACATGCGTTGGCTGGTCTCAGCACTGTGCTTGAGGCTCCGCTTGAGCTGGCGGCTTGTGATCCCGAGCACCGAAACGACGTTTACGATACCTTGCTTCGCGTGACGGCATCTTGGCGCGCTGCTGGTGAGTAGTCTGCAGCTGCTGCGAGTGGACAATTGTCGCTGGGTCCTCGGTGCCAGATTCGTACGGGGCGGGCCGATCCACTCGGCCTGATGGCAGCCGCCAGGACCTACGAGCATCCGGACACGGACCGGATCGCGATCCCGAAGGTGCTGTTCGCGCTCAGCGAGCCGCTCAGGCTGAACATGGTGCGGATGCTCGCCGAGCGCGGTGAGGTCGACAGCATCGAGCTCGGCCCGGGACTGCCGCGGTCGACGCTCACGCACCACACGAGCCTGCTGCGCGAGTCCGGCGTGGTGTTCGTCCGAGCCGAGGGCCGCAAGTGCATAATCCGGCTCCGAGAGGACGATCTGGAGGCCCTGTTCCCCGGGCTGATTTGGACGGTGCTGGACGGCTACCCGGCCGGAGCAGACGGGGACGACGCGTGATCCGCCGGGTCTGGCCCCTTGTCGTGGCGGCGACGGCGCTGGGGATCGACGCCTACGTCCTGGCCGGAGTGCTGCCGTCCATCGCCACCTCCCTGGCGACCACGGTCGCGATGATCGGGCTCGGGGTGACCGCGTTCACCGCCGCCTACGCGATCGCCGGGCCCCTGCTCTCCGGCCGCCTCACACGAGGTGACACGGGCCGGGCACTGCTGGTCTCCCTCGGGGTCTTCAATCTCGGCAACCTCGCCACCGCGCTGGCCCCGGGGATCGGAGTCTTCCTCGTCTCCCGCGTCGTCGCCGGTGCCGGGAGGGGGGTCCTCACCGCCGTGGCGACCGCGACAGCCGCGGCGTTGGTCGCCGGGCACGAGCGGGGCCGGGCCATGTCCATGGTGACGTTCGGGCTGTCTGCCGGAACCGTCGCCGGGGTGCCGGTCGGCATGCTGGTCGGGCAATCCCTGGGCTGGCGGTGGACCATGGCCCTGGTGGTGGCGGTCGGCGTCCTCAGCATGGCCGCCCGGGCCCGCACCCTGCCCTCGCTGGGCACGACGGGTGGTGCGCCGGCGTCCGGAGTGCCGCGCTCGGGCCGGACCTCCGCCGGGGTGCTCACGGCGTTCCTGCTGGGCGTGGCCAGTCTGGGCCTGTACACGTACCTGCTGCCGATGGCAGAAGCCAGCGGTCTCGGGGGCTGGGGCTTCGCACTGGTCTGGGCGTGGGGCGTCGGGGGAGTCATCGGCTCCGCACTGGTCGGCCGCCCCCTCGACCGCCACGGTCCCGCGCCCCTGCTCCTGGTCCTGCCCGCCCTCCTCGCCCTGAGCTTCGCCGCGGTCTGGGTGCTCTCCGGGTCCCTGGTGTGGCTGACCGCCGCCGCGGTGTGGGGCGCCGCCGGGTGGGCGAGCGTGCCGACGGTGCAGCAGGCGCTCACCCACGACCAGTCGGACCGGGCGATGCCGATCATCGCCTACCAGATGGCCGCCATGTACCTCGGCTCCGCCGCCGGTGCGGCGCTCGGCAGCGGCCTGCTCAGCGGCGGGACCCCCGCCACCGACCTCGCGGGGTGGGCGCTGGTCCCGGCCGGGGCGGCGGTCCTGCTCGCCGGGGGGATCGGCGTCGCGGCGCTCCCGGAACGGGAGCGGACACCGAAACCGGCGGCGGAGTGCCGCGTCTGACGGGTCTCGTCCGCCGGGTCGGTGCCCTCGTGGCCCGACCCGGCGGTGACGGGTTCGGGGGCGACGGCGGGGGCGTCCCTTCGACAGGGGCTCAGGGGCTCAGGGGCTCGCGGCTTGGTTCTCCTGTGCGGCCTCACGGCGGAGCAGGCCCAGGACGATCAGGACCTGGGCGGCGATGTAGGTGCTCATCACCAGGAGGTCGCGCTGGGGCAGGTCCAGGCCGGGGGCGAAGGCGTTCAGGGCGATCAACGAGTCCGAGACCAGGAAGAGCGCGCCGCCCGCCGCCACCCACGGGCCCATCCCGGTGGCCAGGACCGCCATCAGACCCAGGAGGAGGCCGTAGAGGAGCACGGGTACCAGCAGGACACCGGTGTGCGGCGCGCAGACCCACACCAGGGCGGCCACGTAGACCACGTACGGGACGAGGAGGAGGCGCCGCCGGTACAGGAGGCTTCCGGCGCGGTGGGGCCAGAAGGCGATCACGAACACCACCTGCGCGACCAGGAAGAAGCCCACCATCAGCAGGAACGCGGTGTCTCCCGACGCCAGGCCGGGGGCGGAGTCACCGAGCCAGGAGAAGCCCAGCGCCACGAGCGCGAGTCCGAGCAGCCGACCGCGCGGTCGCCGGGACGCCGCGAGCACCACCAAGGCCAGCGCGGGCATCAGGAGGACCTGGGTGGGGCGTGACCAGGCCTGCGGGCCCAGCACCTGGACACCGAGGTGGACCAGGGACAGCAGCACGAGGACCAGCAGCGCGGCCCGCGCCAGGGGAGTGTGGGGGATCATCGCGCCATCCTAGGCAGCGGGGTTCCGCCGGGCTTCGGCCCCCCGTGGGTCCGGGCGGTCCGGAGTGTCCCTGGTTACATCCGCCCAACGGTTTCCTGGCCACTCAGGACACATCTTGCTCACCAAGCGGTGACCAATCCCTTTACGGTCCGGACAGAAATGCCCTGACGTGCACATACGTGAGAAGAGGTCAGTGGTGAATTGCCACCCTCTGCACCTTTTAGGTGGATCCTTCGCGTCGGGCAATGTGACCTCGGTCGGGAAACACGGACCCGTCCTGGCCACTCCCAACCCGCACAATGCCTCACTATAGGGATGGGGTAGACAAGGGCATGGCGGAAAGCGTCGGCGACGACGCGCGGAGGACCGGCGTCGGCACAGCGGCCGACGCGTCACTGTGTGCGGGATCAGGAGGCGGGGATGGCCAAGACGGCGCGGCGCGACACCGCGGTGCGTGACCGGGTGGACGACGTCGAGCACGACGAGCTCGACGCACCGCGTCCCCGAAGGCCACGCGCCGGTGCGGGCGGACGCTGGTGGGTCGGCGTCGGACGCGTCCTGCTGTGGGCGTTCATCATCGTCGTCGTCTTCAACGGCATCTGGTTCCCCATCCGCAACGGTTTCTCCCTTCCGGCCACCGGCGCGGAACCCGAGGTGAACGAGACCCTCGACTTCCCCGAGGCCTCCGCCGCGGCCTTCGCGCTCCGCTTCGCGGAGTCCTACCTCGACACCTCCGACCCCGAGGCCCGGCTCACCTCCCTCGCGGCCTTCGTCCCCGACGGTCGGGCCAGCGACCTCAACCTCCCCGCGGACAGCCTCTCCGGTGAGAACCTGACGGTGATGGACGTGGACGTGCGCGACGAGCACAACGCCGTCGTGGCCATCCGCGCCGACGTCAACGACGAGGCCATGAGCCTGGAGGTGCCCGTCTACAGCGACGGCTCCTCGCTGGTGCTCTCCGGCCGCCCCGCACTGCTGGCCGCGCCCAGCCAGGCGGAACTGCCCGCGGCTCCCTCCTACGACACCGACTCCCAGGCCGCCGAGCAGCTCGAGGGCGTGCTCACCGGCTTCTTCGAGGCCTACGCGGAGGAGGCCGGACACCTCGACCGCTACGTCGAACCGGGCGCCTCCGTCACCCCACTTCCGGCGAACAGTGTGGAATTCAGCGAACTGTCCGTTATGCCGGTGCCATCCAAGTCCTCGACCGGGGATGATGACGTACGACAGGTGGCGACCACCGTGGTCTGGGGCCTCCCTTCCGCCGGTGACGGCGAGGGAGAAGCCGGACAACTGGCGCAGAGCTACCTGGTCACGGTCGTGAACTCCGGAAACGAGTGGTACGTGCGTGACATCCAGGGCGCCCCGCACTCGTTCGGTGACTGACCGACGACGGGGCCTGTAGGCAAGGAGACGAGACCAACCATGCGCACACCAGTAACGACAGCGGAGGAAGGCGCCTGACATGCTCCCCCTGTTGTCCGCCACGGCCGACACCATGACGGCCCTCGGCGCCGCCGACCCGATCTCCCTCGCGGTCGAGGCCACCCCCGCGCAGAACGCGCCCGACACCGGCGGTCTCGCGGACTTCCTGCGTGGCTTCTTCGGGCCGCTGTTCCTCGTCATCGTGTCCATCGTGGCGATCTTCTTCCTGTTCACCAGGGAGATCACCCGCTTCATGCAGTTCATCATCCTGGCGATCTTCATCGGGATCGTGTTCTACGTGCCCGGCATCATCGAGGTCATCGCGGTGGCGCTCGCCCGAGCGATGGGCGTATCGACGGAATAGGCGAGGGAGGCCGGAAAACGTGGATCTGCCCACGTACACCAACATCTGGCGTATCGAGAAGCGGCTGTACAAGCTCTACGATTTCCGGCTGCCCATGCCGCTCCCGGTGGGGACCTTCGGGGTCGCCCTGGGCGTGTTCGCGCTGTGGGTGGTGCTGCTCAGCATCCTCAACGCCCCGTTCGCCTTCGGTAACGGCTGGCACCTGGTGCTCTGGGTCGTCCCGCCGGGAGTGATCACCGTGCTGGCCACCCGGCCGGTGATCGAGGGCAAGCGCCTCACGGAACTGCTCATCTCGCAGGCCAGGTTCCTCACCGAGGCCCGCGTGTTCACCCGGCTCGCGCCCGAGTACGAACCCGCCGAGATCCGTGTCTCGGTCCGCGTGTGGCACCGGGACGCCGAGGCCGGGCCGCTGCCCCTGCCCCGGGGCGCCCGCCGGGCCCAGACCGAGACCGAGACCGAGACCGAGACCGAGTCCCAGGCCGCGCCCGCCGAGGTCCAGGAGCCCGAGGAGGCGCCGGCCCTGGAGAGCGCGCGCCGGGCCGCGCCGCCGCTGCGCGGCGTGCCCGCGCGCCCGCCCGTCCCCGTCGTCGAGCACGACGACTCCGTCGAGTACACCCCCGCACGGAAGGTGCCGGTCGCCGTCGCCGCGGGGGCCGGAGCAGACCAGGAGGACGACGGCGTGGCGGAGCCCGGGGAGCGGTCGGACGACACCTCGGAGGAGCCCCGCACGGGCGTCGGCCGTCGTGTCCTCAACTACTTCGGTTTCGGCCTCCCGGACACCCGGGAGGAACCGGCCGAGCAGGACCGGCCCGGTGACTTCGACGAGCCCCTGTACGTCACCGAGGAGGACGAGCAGCGCGACCGCGACGAGTGGTTCGCCCGGCTGCGCGCCTCCTCCGGGGAGACGCCCCTGGGACTGACGGCCAAGAGCGCCTACTCCGACAGCGACACCGGTGCCATGAGCAGCGCCGAGCTCACCGAGGCGGTCACCCCTCGGCCCGACGCCTCCCGGCGCCGTGCCGAGGAGATGATGGCCGCCCCCGTGGAGGAGGAGTCGCCCGCCGCTCGCCGCCTGCGCGGCCGGACCCAGGGCATCCAGGTGGCCAAGGATCTCGCGGACCGCCGCGAACGCACCCCCGAGCCCACCCGCGAACGAGCCCAGCAGGCGCCGCCCGCACGGCCCGCCCGGGCCCGGGGAGCGGCCCTCCCCGACACCTCCGAGGACCGGCCGACCAGGCAGCGCCGCGAGGGTCGGCCCCACGCCACCCCGTGGGCGATCGAGGAGAACCGCACCGAGTACCCGGACCTGTCCGACTACGCCACCCGCTTCGCCGCCGCGACGGGTCGTCCCTCGGCGGCCGGGAACGTGTCGGCCGCCCCATGGCTTCCCCCGGCCGCGGCGACCCCCGAGGACCCCCCGGCGGCGACGCCGGAGGACCCCCCGGCGGCGACGCCGGAGGAGCCCGAGAGCACGGACGAGCCGACCGGGCGTGCCGAGGTGGGCCCGCAGGTCTCCCACGCCACCCACGGCCTGGGGCGCCCGGCGGCCGAGGAGACGACCAAGCCGCCGTTGCAGCTGGACCACGGCACGGGCGAGCACGAGGCCATGCCGGTGGAGAGGGAACACGGCACCCAGTGGAACGAGCACATGTCCGTGCTCGACCGCCACCTGATCAAGGCCGACACTCCGGCCCCGCCCCGGCCGAAGTTCGCCGACGCGGTGCCGAGCCAGGAGCGGGACGACGAGCGCCGCGACCCGGCGGACTGGTTCGACGACGGCAAACGGCGCCACCCCGACCAGCCGAAGGTGGGGGACAGGGACAACCCGGTGATCGTGGTCAGCGAGCTCCGCGAGGAGCGCCGCGCCGCCGCCGAGGCCAGGCGTCAGAAGGCGGAGAAGGCCGAGAAGCCGGAGGCGGCGCAGGAGACCGCGCGGGCTCAGGGCCCGAAGGATGACCGGGACGCGGCCGTCCGGGGTACCGGGCGGGTCCAGGGCTCGAAGACGGATGGGGCGAACAGGGAGGCCCCGGAACTCCAGGTCCACGACGCACCGTCCGTCCAGGGGCCCGAAGAACTCCCCGAGACCGAGCAGGTCGAGCGGGCTCCGGACTCCACGGGTGTCCGGGACGTCGAGAGGACCGCGCCGCCGCAGGGGCAGGGGTCGCCGTCGGCCCGAGCGGCCGAGGGTCACCGCGAGACCGAGCAGGTCGAGCGGGCTCAGGGCCCGAAGGATGACGGGGACGTCGCCGAGGCCGTACAGGGTCGCGAGGCCCGTGAACCGCTGACCGCCGCGGAGGTGGGAGAGTCCGAGACCGATCAGGCGCGGGGCGCACGGGACGCGGGAACGCTCGAGTCCCACCAGCCCCCGACCGCGTCCGGGGCTCGCACGGTGGAGAACGCCGACCCCGAGGAACAGACCCAGGGTGGGGCCGCGCGGGCCCCCGAGGTTCACGAGCCGCACGAGGCCCGCGAGCCGGTCGGGACCGACGAGTCCGCGTCCGCTCAGGCGGCTGGTGAGCCGCGCGTGACCAACGGGGCCGCGGAGGCGCACGAGGCCGAGATCCAGCGGGCCACGCGGGCCGAGGCCCACGGATCCACCTTCGTTGACGAGCCCGCCGACGCGGCACGGTCTCAGGGGGAGCACGAACCCCGGGGGCCCGAGGCCGGTGGCGTCACGGGGTCCGCGCACGTCGAGGGGCCCAAACCGCCGACCCAGCTGGACCACGGTACGGGCGAGCTCGTGAGCTTCGTGGAGGTCCGCAAGGAGCCCCGCGTCCCGAAGTCCACGGCACCCGCTCCACGGCCGAAGGAGGACTCCGCTCACCGACCCACGGAAGCCGAGCTGGCCGAGGCCGAGGCGGCCGCGCTGCGGGCTCGCCGTTCCCGTACCGCGCCGACGGGGGGACCCGAGACCGCCGAGCGGGAAGACGCGGAGCAGGCCGAACACGACCCCCACGACGGGGTCTTCCACCGGGTCGCGCAGAACGCGCGCCGGATCGGTCAACTCTTCGGACAGCCCACTCCGGGGGAGGAGCCCGAACCGCCCGAGACCAGAGCGGACGCCGCCAAACCCGACCTCGAACTGGACCACGGCACGGGCGAGCAGGCCCGGCTGGGCGACACCCCCAACGGGGTGCCCTCACAGCGGACCGACCCCGAGCCCGCCCGGAGCGAGGAGGAGCCGGACTCCGGTTCCCACTCCGGTGGCACCCGGGGCTGGCGCCGGCTCGCCAAGGTGGTCACCGGAGGCGCGACGCCGGTCCGTTCCGACCTGCCCTCCAGCGACATCGAGAGGCTGCGCGCCCCGCTGGCCGAGCCCCGGTCCCTGGTGGTCCTCGGCTGCACCGGCGGCGCGGGGCAGACGGTCACCGCCCTGATGATCGGCCACACCCTCGCGGCGCACCGCGACGACCGGGTGGTGGCGGTCGACGTCAACCCCGGTCCCAACGGTCTGTCCCGCCGGGTCGGCGCCCAGGCCCCGGAGACCCTGACCGCGCTCCTGGCGAACGCCGACGCCGTCGACGAGTACGAGCACATGCGCGCCTACGCGGGCCGTGCCGGGACGGGGCTGGAGGTCGTGCAGACGCTGGACGACCCCTACGTGCAGACCCTGGACGACCGCGACTACGGCCAGCTCACCGGGCTCCTCGGCGGCTTCTACGGAGTGACGCTGCTGGACCCGGCCGCCACCGGTGTGGCCCGGGCCCTGCCGGTCACCGACGGCCTGGTCCTGGTGGCCCCAGCCAGCGCCGACGCCGAGCGTGCGGTGTCGATGACCTTCGAGTGGCTGGACGGCAACGGGTACGCCACGCTGAGGGCCAACTCGATCCTGGTCGTCAACGGGGTCAGCAAGCGCAGCCTCCAGGACGTGGACGCGGCCGAGCGGGTCGCACGCGGCCGCTGCCGGGCGATCGTGCGCATCCCCTGGGACGACCACCTGGGTTCCTCGTACACGAAGATCGACGTCGGTGCCCTGCGCCCGGCCACCAAACGGGCCCACGGCGCCCTGGGCGGGGTCCTGGTCAACACCCTGGCCCCGGCCTGAGCCCACGCACGTTGTGGCCCGCACCCGCTTCCGGGTGCGGGCCACGGTCGTTGCTAGCGTCCCGCGGGCGTGGTGTCCCTCGCCGCGAGGAACTCCGGTCGGGCCTGGTTCGCGCTGAACGGCTTCGCGCAGACGTTGTCCACGCTGTTGAACACCACGAACACGTTGGAACGAGGGTAGGGCGTGATGTTGCCGCCCGATCCGTGCATGCAGTTGGAGTCGAACACGGTGACGTCGCCCGCCGAGCCGGTCAGCACGTCGATGCCGTGCCGGTCCGCGATCAGGTTGAGTGACGCCTGGTCCGGCGTGCCCACGTGCTGGCTCTTCAGCGAGGAGCGGTGGTGGTCGTCCGGCGTCCGTCCCACGCAGGAGACGAAGGTGCGGTGGGACCCGGGCATGATCATCAGTGCGCCGTTGTGCGTGTAGTTGTCGGTGAGCGCCACGGAGAAGCTGACGGCCCGCATCCGGGGCATGCCGTCCTCGGCGTGCCAGGTCTCGAAGTCCGAGTGCCAGTAGAACGAGCCGCCGCCGAAGCCGGGCTTGTAGTTGACCCGGCTCTGGTGCACGTAGACGTCGGAGCCGAGGATCTGCCGGGCACGGTCGACGAGCCGGGGGTCGTTCACCAGGTCGTGGAAGACCTGGCTCACCCTGTGCACCTCGAACACCGAGCGCACCTGGTCGGAGGAGGGTTCGACGACGACGCGCTCGTCGGCCCTCAGTACGGGGTCGGCGCTGAGTCGTCGCAGCTCGGCGCGGTAGGCCTCGATCTCCACCGGATTGACGATCGACTCGACCTGCGTGTATCCGCGGCGGTCGTAGCCGTCGAGTTCCTCGGCGGTGAAGGGGCCGTCGGACACACCGGGCCAGACGACGGGATCGCGGCGGTAGAGCAACGCGGGCTCGGGCGCCTTACGGGTGGGGTAGTCGTCCGCTGTCGGAAGTTCCATTTGCAGAGTCATGGCGCTCCCCTCGGCGGGGGTGCTCCTCTCGGCTTGGGGTCCTTCGTACGACATGTGAACCTAACAAACCGCGATTTCACGAATGAGATCGACTTCTTCTCGCCGTGTTTACACGTTCACTATCTGGGTATCACTGGTCTACTATATAGGCGGAAACCGGGAAGTCCGAGAGATCTGCTTTCGTGTTCTGATTCGCCGGTTCGCCTTTCTTCGGGTGCTCACCTGCGCGAGGCCCCTCCCGGTCCGCGTCCTCAGGGTCGCCCCATCTGGATTCCTCGTCGTCGCAGCTCATCGCGGTGCACGCGGAATCGTTCAACCCTGTGCTCGCCCGGAGGGTCGGGTTTCTGTGATCTATTTCACCAGCACTTGGCGCAGGGCTCGGTGCAATGAAACACGGCCGCGTCCTCTTCGTTATTCCCGAGTGACCTTCGATTCACTCGGAATTCTCGTGTGGGGGCTGGCGTGTCAGCTTTCGTTACCGCACAGTAGTGGGGTCCGGATTTCCTCGACCCGCTCAAGAGGAGAAACACAGTGCCCCCCTTCCCCCGTGTGCTCGCACGCACCGCGGCCAGCGTCTCCGCCGCCGCCGTGGCCATGGTCCTCGTCTGGGCCGCCCCCGCCGCGGCCGACCACACCCTGCCCCCGAACATCCCCAGCGATTCCGAGGCCCAGACGCAGCTGGGCTCGCTCACCGTCGCCCCCAAGGGCCCGCAGACCGGCTACGACCGAAGCCTCTTCCCGCACTGGAACGTGGTCGACAGTCCCTGCACCGCCCGCCAGGTCGTGCTCCAGCGCGACGGCCACGACGTGGTCACCGACTCCAACTGCCAGCCCACCTCGGGCAGCTGGTGGAGCGCGTTCGACGACGAGTGGGTCTACGACGTCCCCGGTGACATCAGCGTCGACCACCTGGTCCCGCTCAGCGAGGCCTGGAAGACCGGCGCCGCCGACTGGTCCACCAGCCAGCGCGCCGACTTCGCCAACGACGTCACCAGCTCCCAGCTGTGGCTGGCCACCCCCTCCAGCAACGGTGCCAAGGGTGACAAGGACCCGTCCGAGTGGATGCCGGACAACACGTCCGTCCACTGCGACTACGTGAAGTCCTGGATCAACGTGAAGCACGTCTACGACCTCACGATCACGTCCTCGGAGGAGTCCACCCTCCAGAGCACCCTCGACACCGCCTGCTAGCCGTCACGGCGGTCGACCTCCACGGAGGCGGTGGAGAGTGACGCGGTCCGGCTCCCGACGGGGGCCGGACCGCGCCCGTGTTCCCGGTGGCGCGGTGTTTCCGGTTTCTGGCACACCGACGTCTCGGCTTCTCACCCCCCGGCCTGATGCAGCACTATGGGTGATGGCTACGGGGCGGAACCCGCCAGCGCCGTCACGAGGAAGGGCTAGCAGATGACCGGTACCAGGGGCACCCGGGGCGCGACCCGTCTCGCGGTTCGCTACTTCGACGACCGAGTGCTCTTCAGCGACAACGAGGCCTGGGCCTACTTCCGGCTCCCCACGGTGTCCTACGAGTTCACGACCCCCGAGGAACGCCAGGCGCTGGCCACCAACATCACCATCGCCCTCGCCGCGATCCGGATGAACGACGCCGAGGTGCACCTGCGCGTCGCCCACCGCACCTACCCGGCGGCCCAGTGGGCCACCCGCCTGGACGAGACCGCCGACGCCGGGCCCGGCTGGTACGACTACCTCGAAGAGATGTACCGGCACGTGTGGGCCAAGGACTTCTGGACCAAGGAGGTCTACCTCGGTGTGCGCCTGGGGCTGCGCAACGCCGGTGCGGGGCTGGGCCTGTTCTCCCAGGTCTTCGGTGCCTACCAGCGCACCGAGCAGGTCCTGGGGATCAACGACGACGCGATCGACGACAAGGAGATCGCCCGCTGGACCGACCAGGCCGAGCGTCTGGGCCGCGCGTTGGCCGCCAGTTCCCTGCACGCCCGGCACGCCACGTCCGACGAGATCGCCTGGCTGATCCGGCACGCGGTCAGCGGCACCGCCGAGGAGATCCACCCCTCGGCCACGGGCCGCCGAACCTGGGGCCGGGGCGAGATCGAGCAGCTCGTGGACGGGGTCATCCACAACGGCCGCTCCACGCTCCGACTGGAGCAGCCCGCGGGCTCCACCCACGTGGCGTTCCTGTCGTTCGCCCGCTTCCCGGACCTCATGCCCTTCCCCGACGGAGAACCGTGGCTGCACCACGCGGACGCGCTGCCGTTCCCCGTGGAGATCTCGCTGCGGATGAAGCTCATCCCGCCCGCGAAGGCCTCCAAGGACGTCGGCCGCAAGCTCGCGCACGCCCGCGACATGGACGCCCACATCCGCGAGGCCGGGGTGGAGGCGCCCATCGCGCTGGCCGAGCAGATCGACGCCGCCCGCATGCTGGAGCACGGCATCACCAAGGAGCGGCTGCCGTTCGTCTACGGATGGCACCGGCTCATGGTGTCCGCGCCCACCGAGCGCCTCCTGGGCCAGCACGTCGAGGCGGTCGTGGAGCACTACCGCGACATCGGCATCGACGTCATCAACTCCACCGGCGACCAGTTCTCCCTCTTCAACGAGTCGCTGCCCGGCGACCGCATCCGGCTCAACGCCTACGCCCAGCGCCAGCCGCTGCGCACCATCGCGGGCGGCATGCCCACCGCCACCGTGGAGGTCGGTGACCGCACGGACCACCAGGGCGGCGGCTGGGTCGGACCCTACGTGGGGGAGACCATCGGCCGGGCCCGCTCCATCGTGCACTTCGATCCCATGGTCGCCGCGGCCCGCAACCGTCCCACCGCCATCGCCATCACCGGCGAGCCCGGCGGCGGCAAGACCACCCTCGCGCTGCTGATGATCTACCAACTGGCCCTGCGCGGGGTCACCGTCGCCGCCATCGACCCCAAGGGCGACGCGGAGTCGCTCGTGGAACTGCTCAAGCACCGGGGACGCAAGGCGCGCATCATGTCGCTCGGGTCGGCCCAGCCCGGTCTGCTCGACCCCTTCGCCTTCGGGGACGACCTCGCCGCCAAGAAGACCATGGCCACCGAGACGCTGCGGCTCCTGCTGCCCCGCATGAGCGAGGAGCGCGAGTCCGCCATGATCCAGGCGGTCGCCACCGTCGCCAACCAGCCCCAGCCGTCCCTCGCGAAGGTGGTCGACCACCTCGTCTCCGCCGAGGACGCCGCCTCCCGGAACCTGGGCGCGGTGCTGGGCTCCATGGCGGAGATGCGGCTGGCGTCGCTGTGCTTCGACCCGCAGGGGGAGGCGCGCATCGACACCGAGGGCTGGACCACCGTGTTCACCCTGGGCGGTCTCACCCTCCCCGACTCCGGGGTCAACCGCGACGACTACTCCTACGAGCAGCGCCTGTCCGTCGCGCTCCTCTACCTCGTGTCCCAGTTCGCCCGGCGCCTGATGAACGGTCTGGACCGGCGCCTGCCCAAGGCGATCTTCCTCGACGAGGCGTGGGCGGTCACCTCCACTCCCGAGGGGGCCAAGCTCGTCCCCGAGGTCTCCAGGATGGGCCGCTCGCGCAACACCGCGCTCATCCTCGTCTCCCAGAACGCGGGGGACATGCTCAACGAGCAGGTCACCAACTGTCTCTCCTCGGTGTTCGCCTTCCGCTCCAGCGAGGCGCACGAGGTGGCCGACGTGATGGCGCTGCTCGGGGTGGACGTCAACGAGGACCACATGGCGGTGCTGCGCAACCTCGGCAACGGCGAGTGCCTCTTCCGCGACCTCGACGGCCGCTCCGGGCGGATCGGCGTGGACCTGGTCTCCGAGGGGCTGCTGCGCTGGCTGGACACCAACCCCACGCGGGAGCGGCCCGCCGGCGACCCGCTGGTGTCCGCTAACGGCCGCGAGCAGTAACACGCGTTCCGGGGCAGGTCAGCGGCGGCCACCACGGCCAGGGGCGGACATCGGATGACAAAGGGTGCGGGGAAGTCGGGTTCGGGCATGACGAGGATGGGGATCAAGGAGATTACCCCCAGCCCTCCGATACCGGCCCGCTGAACCCAGCCTCCCCGCACCCCCCGACCGACACTCACGAGGGACCGCCCATGAGTGAGGACGTCATCCGGCCGCGCCCCGTCGTCGACACCGCCCTGCCCGAGGAACTACGCGAGGACATCCTCCGAGAGGCCAGCGCCCCGGAGCCCGGACGCCCGCGCGAGGACGGGGAGACCGCCCCCGGCCGCGCCCTGCGCCTGCGCGAGGGCGCGGTCCAGCTGTTCGGGGTCGGCTTCACACTCGTCCTGGCCATGCTCACCGCCGGGTGGTACCTGGGCATGGTGATCGTCAGCATCGGCCTGATCGCCTACGTCGGGGCGCTGGCCGTGCGCAGGGAGGCCGACCCGATGGTGCGGGCCGTCGGCGGCGTGATCGGCGCGGGCGCCTTCGCGACCGCGCCCCTGTGGCTGTTCGACTTCCTCCCCCAGGACCCGCCCCTGGGGGTCCCCTGGCTGTTGTTCGGCCTCCTCGCGGGTCTGGTCACCGCGGACACCCTCACGGTCCGGGACCAGGAACCGACGGAGGAACGCCACCGGGACCGCGTCCTGCTGCCGGAGGACATCAGCGCCGCCGACCACGGCCTCCTCGTGGCGGTCCAGCAGACCATCGACAAGGTCACCGACGCCCGGGTGGAACTCGGCTCCTCCGACACCCTGGACACCGCGCGGAGCCTCGGCGTCCTGCGGGAACAGGAGTGGCGGATCGCGTCCCTGCTGGCGCGCCAGCGCGAACTGCGGCGGGAATACCTCCGCCGCTGGCAACGGGCGTCCTCACCCCGGGTACGGGAGGTCCTGCGGCCCCAGCGCGAGCACCTCGTCGCGGTCGAGGGGCACATCCGCGCCCGGGTGGACCAGATCGTCGAGTACGGGCGCCTGGTGGACGAGTCGGTCCTGGCCCACCGCGAGTGGGAACAGTGCCAGGAGGCCCTGGCCGCCATGGACGCCTACACGGACCTGAGAGCCGAGGCCTCCCTGATGTCCGCGCCCTCCCCGGAGGTCGCGGAGCTCACCGACACCGCCGAGGTCGCCCGCGGCGTGCGCGACGACAGCGTCGCCCGGGTCCGCGCCGCCACCACCGACCTCGTCGAGCTGCCCGAGCGCCAGGCGGGACCGAGGTAGACCCGGAACGGGCCCCGCGGGCTAGGCTGGTGCCCCCGTCTGCCCCCTGCGTCCCCCGCCCCCGTCCTCCCCGGCATCGGTGCCCGTGCGACGGGCGTCCACGCGTGTGCGGAGACAGCAGGGACGGCCGACCGGCGCGAACCATCCTCGGACTGCACGGGAACGACTCATGAGCGACACCAGAAGCGGCACCACCGAAACCGGCGAGGGCCGCACCGAAGAACCGCGTGTGGAGCGGACCGTCGCCTTCGTCGCGGACCCCGGAGCGACGACCTTCCTGCTGCGCGCGACCGTCGCCCGCCTGGTGGGAAGCCTGGGTGTCCAACGCGGACTGGTGGACCTGACCACGCTGCCCGGGGTCGCCGTCGCCCTGGCCCTCGAAGGGGAGGGCGTGCCCTACGACCTGCTCGACTTCGGTCAGCTGATCCCGGGCGAGGACCCGGACACCGAGCCCGTCCCGGTCCCCGGTGAGGACGTCACCATGGCGGAGGCCCCCCGGCTGCGCGAGGCCGCGGCCGGGACGGTCAGGGTCGAGTCCGACCGGATCGGTTCGCTCGACGCCAACCTCATGCTCATCCCGACCGTGCGTGAGGACGGGGCCCCGCAGGCCGAGTTCGGCATCGGGACCCTGCCGGGCCTCGTGCTCGACCAGGCCGAGCAGCTGGGGCTCCGCATCCTCGTGATGTGCCCGCCCGAACAGGGCGTGCGGCGGTACCAGGACGGTTCCTGGGTGCGTCAGATCATGCACGTGACCACCGAGCGGGAGGCCGCCGAGGCCAACCGCCAGTCCCGGGGCGAAGCGGAGAACGCCTAGGTGAGCGCGCCGAGTGTGAGCACCGGACGGTCGTCCTCCTGGTGGGCGATCACCGCCCAGTGCGCCGCCGGACTCGCCCTGTACGTCTCCACTTCGCTCTCCGTGGCGCTGCTCTCCGGCTCCGCGGTGCTCGGCGCGGTCGTCTCCGGACTGGTGATCCTGGGTGCCGTCGTGGTCTGGCGGCGCTGGCAGAACGGCACCTGGGCGCCGGGGCCCCTCTCCGCCCGCGCGCAGGACCCCGGGTTCTGGGGGCTGGTCCTCTTCGGCCTGGTGCTGTGCTTCTTCGGGGGCCAGGCATTGGCCCTCTGGCTCCACGCCCGGTACGGCTCCTCGGCCTTCGACTCCGTCCAGGGCGCCCAGAACGCGGTCCCGGTCCTCCTCCTGCTGTTCGCCATGATCGTGGCGGCCCCGGCGGGGGAGGAGGCGCTCATGCGCGGCCTGGTCCACCCGCTGCTCCGCCGCCGCTGGCCGGTGGTCGTCTCGGCCCTGGTCAGCTCGCTGGTCTTCGCCGCCCTGCACGGCAACCTGGTGCAGATCGCGGTGGCGCTGCCGCTGGGGGTGCTGCTGGCCTTCGTGTACGAGCACGTCAACCGGCTCTGGCCGGTCATCGTGCTGCACGCGCTGTTCAACCTCGCCTCGGCCCTGGTGCCGGTGCCCCTGATCGAGGTGCTGGCGACTCCCGCCGTGTTCTGCCCCGCGCTCGCAGGTGCGGCGGCCGTGCTGGTCGCGGTGCACCCGGGCCGTCAGCCGCGCGGGCTCCCGGCCACCAGCTGACGCAGCGACCGCTCGGCGGGCCCGCGCACCCCGTGGCGCTCCGCCACCGAGCAGAGCAGCACCGAGACCGACCAGACGACCACCGCGACCACCAGCTGCCAGGCCAGCGCCAACGAGTCGACCCCGCCCAGGCGCAGCGCTCCGGCCGTGCAGGCCATGAGCACGGTCTGCGCCAGGTAGGCCGACAGGGCACGCCGCCCGGTGGCCGTCAGCGCCCGTCCGAGGACACCCGTCCCGGCCGTGCGGTGGGAGGCGACCAGCGCGATCAGGGCCAGGCACGCGGCCCCCGCCAGGACCCCGGCCAGTCCCTGGTGCCAGGCGACGAGCACCCGGGCCGGGGCCCCGGTGCCACCCGATCCGGCCCAGAGCACCGGAGTGACCACGACCGGCACGACCAGCCCGACCAGAACCAGCGCGGCCAACCGTGGCCGGTACCGGCCAGGTCGCTCGATCGGCCCGCGCCCCGCCAGCCACGCGCCGAGCAGGACACTGGGCACCACCATGGAGGTCAGCGCCGTCGCCGGAGCCACGACGACCCACAGCGCCAGACTGGTCGCGACCCCGAGCAACCCCTCCTCGAACAGGAGCTGAGCGGCCGCACCGTACCCCCGGGTCAGGGCCGCCTCGGGCCCGGCCACCAGCAGGAACAGCGTGGAGAGCGCACAGACGACGGCCCCCAGCGCCAGCGCGACCCGCCAACGGTGTGCGGTGACGATCCCCGCGACCAGGATCGTGACGAGCCCGTAGACCCCCAGGATGTCCTGCGCGAAGACCAGGGCGTGCACCCCGCCGAACACCACCAGCCACATCCCCCGCCTGCGCAACAGCGCGACGGTCCGGCGCTCTGCCCCTCGCTGATCGAGCCCGGAGTCCAGCCCGGCCCGCACCGACCCGCGCGCCACCATGGCCAGCCCGAAACCGAGCAGCAGCGAGAAAAGCGGATAGACACGTGCGTCCACCAGGAGAAACAGCAGTGTGGAGGAGACCCGCTCAACATGCGCCGACGACCCGAGGTCCTGTGGGAACCAGTAATGGGTGTTGGCCACCGCGATGAGCAGCAGCATCGTCCCCCGCGCCAGATCCGGAACCAGCAACCGGGAAGCGGAGTGCGCCGTTGTACCAGGTACTGGACTTTCCGCCGATCCGTCAGTGCGCATGCCGGGAAACTAGCAGCAGGGGCATTCCCCGGAGCCACTGCTGGGCTTGGTCCGGGATTCCGGATTTCTGCGGGGTGCGGTAAAACAGAGGGTGTTTGACCCCTGTTTTGCGCTCGAATCCAAGGAGATCACCCCCGTGACCAGCATTAATACTTCTGTGCGGCTGGCCGCTGCGAGTGCGGTCTCCGTGCTCGCCCTGACCGCGTGCTCCTCTTCCGCTCAGGTGTACGACTACGGCGCGGCGTCGTACGAACCGTCGGAGAGTATCGAGTTCCGGCTTCCCGAAGAGGTCGTCGAGCAGGACGAGGACTACGCGCGGAGTCCGGTACTCGAATCGGTCCTCATCACCTCAGTAGAGGCCGAAGACCCCTCTCTGTGCGCGGTGGAGTATCAGTTCGAATATGTCGACGGCGGGTATGAGCGTCTCGTGGAAGCCGCCGAGCTCGCCGACAGAGAAGACGAGCCGCACAACTTCGCTTACTTTGCCCTCACTGGCAAGAAAGCGGGTGACTCCGACATGGCAGAAGACCAGACCTCATCCGTGGTCCAGACGAACTGTGCGGTCTCTCCTTCTGATGACGAGAGCACCGTGGATGTGATTTTCCCCCATATCCGTGAAGCTGGTGATACTGCTGAGTTCTTCGCTGAGTTCGACGTCGCGGTCATGCAGAGTGGCGAGCTGTACGTGCATGAAACCAAGGTTGGCGACTGGCAGATGGACAGTAACGGAAACTGGGTGAAGTAGTAGAGGCCTCTTCTCCTTTCGCGCGCCGCTTGTGCCGCCTTGAAGACCTGCCATTGCGGGGATCGGGTCGTGCGTGCTTGGTTCGGGGGCGCTCCCCTCGAAAGCAGGGGGACGGGCGGATCTTCGGTCTCGCTCCACGAGGCCCGAGCCGTTCCCGGTTGTCGGCGCTCTTCCTTGGGGCCTAGGTGATGACAGACTCGCGGAGCGGTGAAAGTGAACATCAAAAGGGAGGCCCTCATGTCCACTTTCTTTCTTGCTCTCTGAACTGTGGAAGCACTACACGATGGGATCGCTGAATCGAACACGCCATGGGTCCGTGGTGGCCTCGCTGAGTCGAGACGAGTGCAAGTGAAAGGAGTGGAACGTGGTGGATAAGCGGAGCCTGCCGGCTCCTGTGTTCAAGGGTCAAAGCGCCCGGAAATCCCGCGAGGGGCGGGGGCGAATTGCTGACATCGGCCAGCGGATCGGAGAGGCCAGCCAACTGCGCAGGGAGCGCAGGGAGTACGACCGCGACCTGAAGGCTGGGCGGAAACAGGCCCGACGCGACGCCGCCGGTCGCAATGGTGACCCGCGTGCCAGGCTCAGGCTCGAGGTGGAGCGTGAACGGCGGCGGTTCGTCCGATCCCTGCGCACGTCGGGTATTGCGGCAGAGGGGACGAATCCGAGCCAACAGCGCAGGGAACTCCGGAACCAGCACCAGACGTTCGTGGGCAGGATGGTGCGCCGGTGCATGGCCCCGTTCCGTCGCGTTGTCAGCGCGAAGAACATGCTCGGAATCATGGGTATGCGCGCTGCGATGTGGCTGCTCTCACCGAAGTTCCGGCCACATGTGGACAACTTCGCCGATCGGATGGTCGAGGCCATCCAGGCGGACCTCAGGGGACAGGGGCAGTACCAGGCCGTGAACCCCGGCGAAGGGCCGGGGAACGAGCGTCGTGAAGCCGAGCGTGGCATGGGGAACGCTCGGGGGCGTGCGGGCACGGACACCGCAGGGGTCGGCCAGCACGGGGGCGGTGAGGTGGGAGGAGCCACGGGGTCCGGCCAATCTCGTGGAAGCAGGATCAGCCGGTTCCAGAACCTCCTGAGGGAGACCCTGGGGCGTGGACAGCGCACCCCCGAGCCGTTCACCGAGGACAGCGCCGCGCTGGCACGGGTGGGGATCACCCAGAACGCCTACGACGAGATGCGCAGACCCGGGGCCGACCGGAAGAAGGTCAGGGAGAACTATCAGAACGCCCTGAGCGCACTCGACGAACGGGTGAGCGCCAGTGGGCTGGACCGTGCCGCGGTGGACCGCAACATGCGCGTCGTCGTCGGCGAGCTGATGGAGCGGGACCCCGCGCAGGCGGCCGTCTTCGCCGAAGTGGGACACGGTCGGCTCGTCAAGTCCGCTCCGCAGACGGTGGTTGTCCCGGGCACCACCCAGACCAGGCAGCTCTGGAACGGCGACTACGTCGACGCGTACGGTGGTTCCGAGTCGTTCGACGGTTCGTTCGCACTGCGTGAGCCGATGAGTGCCAACGAGCACTGGTCCGAAGCCTCCAGGACCATGTACGGCGAACTCGCCAGCGCGAGGACGCCGGAGGAGTTCGGCGAGACCATGAGGCAGTACGTTATCGGGTCCGCCGCTCGTGAGTACCCGGAAATGGTCGGGATGACCGATGATCCCGAAGCCCACAGCCGGATGAACCGCTCCCGGGCGATGTTCTCCTCCATGAGGGATGACGGGCTCAGCGACCAGGACCAGAAGCTGGTGTACGCGGGCGCGCTCTCCGAAGCCACGAGGACCCTCGAGAACACGCACCCGGAGATGGTGGCGGAGTGGCGGCGGAGTCTGGGGCCCGAGTGGGAGCAGGAGACCCAGCGACTCATCGAGGAGTACCGGGACTTCGGTGAGAAGGCGGAGAGCGAACGAGAGCGGCAGCAGGACGAGCAGGCCCGGGCCTCGGCGGATCAGGAGGCCACCTCGGAGCAGGTGCTGGACAACGAGGCCGCCGCGGTGCCTGAATCGCGTGATCGGCCCGAGACCGTCAACGAGGTGCCGGTGCCCGAGCAGCGTGCGCCACGGGACGAGCACGAACGCGACGACTCTCCGGAGCCGTTCGCGGACAGCACCGAGAACCCCGGCCCGACGGACAACGCGGAGCCTGTAAGCGGTGCGGACCCGCGCGGCCTGGATCGGAGCTCGGAGGTGCCGGGACGCCAGGCCGTGGAACTGGGAGGCGGGCGACCGGATGCGACACAGCAGGCCTGGAGCGAGCGCCTGCGTGGCTTGGCCGCCACGGGTACGCAGGCCTGGTCGGCTGGCTCGGGTCAACAGGGACCGGGGATGGAATCGCCCCGGGACGATGGGCCCTCCCGGTAGAGACCCCGCACACCGCACCCCGGTGGCGGTGTGGTTCCGCATGGGGACAGTGACGACGGAAGGTGGAGAGATGGAAGAGCCGAAGGAACAGAAGGAATCCCTGGTGGACGCGCTCAACTTCAAGGGGCTGCTCGGCGTCGTGCCCGGTGAGGACGACGAGCGCTGGGCTGAGTTGCAGAAGCAGGCCGATGAGCGCATCGCTCGGGGCGGTGGCATCGGTTGGGACGCGAAGCGGTCCGCCGAGACCGACGGTTTTCCGGACCAGAAGAAGTGACACCCGCCTTCGGTGACCCCCGACCTGGAATCCGCTGAGGCAGGTGGGAATCCGTGAAGGGGGTGCGCGAGGGTGTTCCGATCGCGTACCCCCTTCGTGCGGAGGGAACTGCCTAGTTCCCGTCGAAAATGAAGAGGAGCAACAACAGGTGGGGGACGAGGATCGCGGCAATGGCCAGTAGCTGGCCTCCCCAGTCGATCCCCAGAGGCTCGTTGATCATCGTGATCAGACGGTCGAAGACGGGGCCCGCGACTTCCACCACTGGGTCGGTCAGGCCGGACTGGAACACCAGCCAGAACAGACCCCACAGCATCACCACGGCGAGGACCGCACCGACGAGACGACGCAGATTGAGCGAACGCCGACCGCGCGAGTTGGCTCCGTTCAGGGACATGGATTTCTCCTAGTTCGCGATCCGATGCGGACGCCACCCTATGGCCCTCTGTCTGTGAAGAACCAGAACTGTGGTCCTTCGTGCTGAGGGTCCGGATAACCTGAATTCATGGCGAAGTGTGGTGACCAGTCGATGAGTGCGGGCGCCATGGGAGAACACGCCATGACGGTGGGAGCGGTGGCCTCCCATGTCGGAGTCACCGTCCGCACACTGCACCACTGGGACGAGATCGGGTTGGCCGCACCGAGCGAGCGGAGCGCCGCCGGCTACCGGCTCTACACGACCGCGGACGTCGCGCGCATCCACCGGGTGCTGGTCTACCGGGAGCTCGGGGTCTCACTGGAGGAGACCGCTCAGCTGTTGGAGGCGGACGCCGAGAAGGCCACGGAGGCCCTGCTCCAGCAGCGCGACCGATTGCGTGAGCGCATCAGGAAGCTGGGCCGGATGGCGGATGCCCTGGACCGGATGGCCGGGGCCCGGCAGCAGGGGGTCCTTCTGACAGCAGAGGAACAGGTCGCCATCTTCGGTGCTGACTGGCGGCCCTCCTGGGCCGCCCAGGCCCGCGAGCGCTGGGGTGACACCCGACAGTGGGCGCAGTTCGCGGAACGCGCGGCGGAGCGGACCGCCGAGGACTGGCGACGGGTCGCGAAGGAGGTCACGGCTCTCAACGCCGATCTGGTCGAGGCAGTGCGGACCGGGATCGAGCCGGGAAGTGAGGAGGCGAACGACCTGGCCGAACGGCATCGAGGATCGATGGGCGTCTACTTCGACTGCACGCACTCCATGCAGGTCATCCTCGGCCAGACGAACGTGGCCGATGCGGGCTTCCGCGCGCACTACGACGGGCTCGCACCCGGTCTGGCGCTGTGGCTGCGTGACTCCATCGACGCCAACGCCCGATCCCATGGCATCGATCCGGAGAAGGCCGTGTGGGAGTGAGCCGGAGAGGGAGCGCCGCGGGGCGCGTCACACCACTGACAGGGTTCTGACTACCACCGATAGAGGTTTCATGTGAAGTGCGCCACATGGCCGCTTTCGGTCATGTGCTCCTCTCTTTCGCCTGCGCTCCCTCGTTGTGCCTGTGACCTTGGGAAATGCCCAGGGCCAGTGCGCGGATCCCCCTTTTTGGGTGGAACAGACATCCGCAAGGAGAGATTAACCCTGTCAAAATGAGAACTGCGGATACGCGCAGCGCAACTCACACCACGCAAGGCGATCCAGCCGTGTGGGCACGAGAGCGGAGAAGCAGACCCGTGAAGTTCGAGTTCACCCCACAAGCGGAGTGGGACTCACCCCCGAACATGATCCTGTCCCCCAGAGTGAACGGCCGAGAGCTCCCCCTCAGTGCTGGCCGCTTCGACCGGCGAGCGAGTCGAGACACGGGCGCGCGCGGCCTTCGACCGAGGGAACACCCCGTCGATGCGCCTGTCGTGCGGGATCGAGGCCCCACCTTCCGAAGTCCGCTCCTTCGCTCCTGCTTACGCCCCTGAGCAGGTGTCGAGGCCCTCGTTCCGAAGCCGGTGGTGACGGCCTCCGGAGAACGGAACGCCATTCCTCGACGAGACACGTGGTCCCGGGCCGCCGCCCCTGCGGCCGGTCCGCGGAGGACCACTCCCGGTTCCCCGAGGGCATCCGGGACAGTGCGCCACTCACGTGAGTGAGACGGGTGCGAACGCCCCGACGGAGGAACCGCGGGGACCCGGCGCCGCAGTGACAAGGTGATGCCCGGCTTCGAGCGGAAACGGAGTGTGTCGTGGCGAAGAGCGTTTTCAAGATCCCCACCAGCCTGAACCGGTCCTTCCTGGACCATGAGATCGCGCTGGCCGGTGGCGGGTTCCAGATGCGCCCCGTGCCGACCAAGGTGATCCTGTTCTGGTTGGTCTCCGTCATGCTCCTGTTCTGGGTCTGCACGTCCACCTTCGTGTCCAGCGCCAACGGAGGGCTCATCTTCCTCGTGGTCGTCTGGTGGCTGGCCGCGACCGCCTTCTTCGGCCAGTACTCCAACACCAAGGAGATGCGGTTCTCGTCCCTGCCCGCCCTTCTGGAGTACGTGCCCCGCCCCTCACGCCGCGTCGTCACCCGGCGGGGCTCCGACCCCACCCCCTTCGCCTCGGTGACGGGCATCAGGAAGGTCGACGAGACCGGCTACATCGAATGGGGGGACGGCACCGTCGGACAGGCCTACCTGGTGGTCGGTTCCGCTTCGGTGCTGGTCTTCGAAGAGGACAAGAAGGCCATCCTCCACCGGGTCGACTCGTTCTGGCGCAAGGTCGACACCGACGTCGACTACATCTGGATCACCACCAAGGAACCCCAGCGGGTCTACCGCCAGCTCGGCAACCTGGAGCTCCTCAACCAGGCCCTGGAGATCCGTGATCCGGAACTGTTCGAGCTGCTCGACGAGCGGTACTCGATCCTCAAGGACTACGTGGGCGGGCAGTTCAGCTCCATCCACCAGTACCTGGTCATCAAGGCCGACAACCTGGAGGCGCTGCGTCGGGCGCACACCCTGGTGCGGGCCGAGGTGGAGGGCTCCAGCCTCATGATCAAGCAGGCCTCCATGCTGGGCGCCGACGAGCTCTACGAGATGTTGCGCACCATCTACACCGCCGAGCGGTGAAGCGGGACCGGACATGACGCTGCGCAGGGTACGGGTTGACGAACGCGGAGAGAGTGAAGGACGCGCATGAGCACCGGAGCACAGTTTCCAGGCAGTGCCGCCGGGACCTCGCACGGGCATCTGCCCGGTGCGCTCTCGACCGGTGGCGCGTCCGACCAGACCGCCTCCGAACAGCAGGACGGCCAGTCGGCGGGCGCGAAGGCGCCGTCCTTCAGCGAACTGTTCCCCGAGCTGGCCGGCCGTGGTCAGGACGGCGACCCCTCCGGAGACGGCGGCGGTGAGGACGAGGGCCTGAGCGCCAAGGAGCGCCGTGCCGCCAGGAAGAAGGTGGAGCAGCTCTCCGGCACCTTCGACGACTACCCCCACCTGCTCGCGATCAAGCCCCGGGAACGCTACGTCTTCCGGAGCGACTACTTCCACGTCGACGACCGCTACGCCTGTGTGCTCGGCTTCTTCCATGACGACGGGGCTCGTGACGACTTCGGCGCGTTCTGGGGGATCAACCGGATTCCCAGCGGCTTGCCCGACGGGGTCACCGTGGTGGTGCTCGAACAGATCCGCCGTATGGGTGAGAAGTGGATCGAGGAGAAGATCAAGACGGTCGAGAAGCTCGACCGTATGGAGGAGGGTGAGCAGGCCCAGTCCGGCACCATGACCTCGCGGCGCAAGTCCGCGAAGATCAGCGACGACATGGAGATCGTCGCCGGTGAGCTCCAGGACGGCTCCAGCTACCTGCACGTGCACAACCGTCTGCTGGTCCGGGGCCCCAGCCTGGAGGTCCTCGACGAGGCGGTCGAGCGGATCAGCAGGCTCTACATCGACCGTTTCGGCACCGTCAAGGTGGCCGCGTACCCCGGTGAACAGCGCCAGGAGCTGAGCAACCTCTTCGGCAAGAACGCCCGCAAACGAGGGAAGGGCTTCCACTTCACCAGCGTGGAGTTCGCCGGATCGCACTCCCTGGTCACCAACGGCCTCAACGACCCGGCGGGCGAGTACGTCGGGTCCATGGTCGGAGACGTCAACAACTCCGCGGTGCTCTTCGACGTCAACGACTACGAACACCACGTGGTCCTGGCCGACAACGGCGTCAACCCGGTGTTGAACCGGGCGCACATCCCCGACATGTGGGGGTCGAAGATCTCCCAGTCGGCCCTGTTGTCCAACGCCCGCGTCGTGCACATCATCCTGAACGGTGCGCGTCTGGACGACCTCGGCCCTCGTCTGGACAGGCTCACCGCCCGCCTGGACATGAACTCGGGCGACATCAACATGTTCGAGATGTTCGGCAGGACCGAGGACGAGCTCGGGATCTTCCCGGCTCACCTGGAGAAGGTCGTCCTCATGGCCGAACAGGCCTACGAGACCACCGACTCCGACCGCTCCATCATTCGCGGGTCGCTCAAGGAGACGCTCACCCAGTTCTACATCGACAAGGGCATGTGGGCGCGCAACGCCAAGCACAACCGGGACCGGCTGCGCGTGGTCGGCATCCCGCACACGCAGGTGCCGCGGCTCCAGGACATCGTCACCTACTTCGACACCCAGTACCGGGCGCTCTCCAACTCCAGCGCCCGAGACGACGAGATGCTGCACGCCTACAACATCCTGCGCCTGGTCTTCAAGGACCTGCTGGACAACAACGGCGACCTGTTCAACACCCACACCAACGACGAGATCGACGGGGTGGCCGACGCCCGCCGAGTGCTCTACGACTTCTCCCGCCTGCTCAAGCGCGGCAAGGGGGTGGCGATGGCCCAGCTGGTCAACGTCATCGGGTTCGCCGTGGACAACCTGACCCTGGGCGACACCGTGATCCTGCACGGCGCCGAGAGCATCGACGACCGGATCAAGGCGTACCTCAACGAACAGTTCACGCACCTGTTCCTGCGCGGCGGCCGGGTGGTCTACCTGTACAACGACATCGACAGGATGCTCGCCGACTCGGAGTTCAACCGTTTCGACGCCGCCGACTGGACGATCCTGGGCACGATGCGGGACGCGACCGTCACCAAGTACCAGCGCCAGCTGCACCAGGACATCCCGCCGGACCTGGAGCGGTTGGTGACCACGCGCGGGGAGAACCTCGCGTACCTGCGCCGGGGACACACCAACGTCGTCTTCCACATGGACCTGCCGCTGGGAGTCAACCCGGCCCGTGCCGCGCGGCGGGCCCAGATCCTGGGCGCGGCCGAGCGGGAACACGACGACAGGGTCAGCCCGGACGAGACCTCGGCGGTCTCGGCGGCCCACGGCGACATGGCGGAGGAGCGGGCCCGACGTGTGGCTGAGCAGGGAGCCGAGGCACAGCTGGACGCCGGACTCTCCGAACGCATGAAGCCGCGCCGTGGGAAGCGGAGCATCAAGCAGGTCCAGACCCCGGCGCAGACACGCCCCGACCAGTCGAAGCGCCCGTCGGACGAGGGCACTCGCGGGAAGCGGGGCCGATAGATGGAGGTGCGGGAGCAGGAGCAACAGGAGGAACCGAACGTGCGGTCCCGTAGGCCGCAGAGTCGGCTCTCCAGCGGGTTCCGGAGCGGGAGGTGGGTACGTCTGTCGGTGTGGGCGCTGCTCCTCGCGTTCCCCTTGGCCCTGCTGCTCGGGGGGATGAATCCCGCTCACTCGGAGGACGACGACGATCTCGACAGCCTGTCGTTCTACCGGCTGTCCTCCTCGATGACGGCCCTGTTCTCCACCGCGCAGGAACCGGGCAACGACGAATTCAATATCGCAGAGAACCACTGGCCGTCGGTCCTGCACCAACCGGGCAGCGCCGGGTCGATGCTCGGCTACCCCGACGAGCAGTACAACGTGATCAGGGGATGGATCGACTCACGTAACGCCCAGTCCTCCAACGAGGTCGGTTACGACTCTCTGGTCGGCACGAAGGACTCGGGGTTCCCCGACCACACCGGGGCACGTGACTTCGCGTACTTCGGTGCCACGCTCAATGGTCTGGGCCTGGACTCCACGAGCACGGGGCTCACCCTCGGCTTCTTCTCCTGGTTGTCGGGCGGGTTCGTCCTCATCCTGTTCGTGGCGGCGGCGGGCGTGGACTCGCTGTGGTCCTTCATCATCGACGCGCTGATCTGGATCAACCCGTTCCGGATGATCTATGACGCGGTCAGCTCCCTGTCCGGGAGTACGTTCGCCGACGGTATGACCGCGGGCGAGGGCGCCACGACCGGGTTCGGTGACAGCGGTGAGCTCCCGGAGCCGTTGGCGTCGATCGTGGAACTGGGGAACTTCGCGTTCGAGAAACTGGCTCTCCTGTCATGGACGGTGATGCTGCCTCTGTTCCTCGGTGTCTTCGTCTTCAGCCTTCTCATGTTCAAGAACCTGGACCGGGGCTCGGCGATCAAGAAGATCCTCGTCCGCTTCGTCTTCATCGTCATCGGCGTCCCGCTGCTCGGATCCATGTACAGCCAGGTACTCAACACCATGAAGGAGGCCACCGAAGGGGGGAACTCGGCCGCCGCGCAGGTGGTGCTCTCCACCTATGTCGACTTCGAGGGCTGGGCCACGCAGAACCAGCTGGCGGTGCCCGACGGCGCCTTCATCCGGTGGAGCCAGACACATAACGCACCCACGGGGAAGTCCCAGTCGGAGGTGCGCGACACGGCGCTGGCGATCAACAGGCAGGTCCTGGGCATCTCTGCCGGCGCCCTCGGGAGCCCCACGGGGAACGATGCCATGGCTGTGGGAGCCAACGAGGGATTGACCCAGTCCAACTACGGCGATGTCGCGCGCATGTTGGACCGGTACATGAGTACCCAGCACGTCAACGCCTCCTCGTTCGAGTCCGACGCCAAGTCGACCTTGGAGGGGGAACAGATCGACAAGGCCCCTGAATGGTTCGACGACTTCATTGGCGACCCTGAAGACGTCAAGGATGAGGCCGCCAACGAGAACCCGCTGCTCTTCGTCAGGTCGGACACGGGCCTGACCGCTTCAGAGGAAGGAGAGGGCGGCCCGGTCAGGTTCACCAGTGCAGAGGGCACCAAGATCAACTGCCGTGGCACGATCACGGAGGACAACGAAGGAAGCCCATCGGCGTGCAACCTCGCTCCGCTGGCGATGTACAACTACCTCAACGCCGACTTCGGGTCGACCTCCTACAAGGCCTATTCCTCAGGCAAGTCGAGCAGCGAGGCGACCCGGTCCATTCACAACTCGGTGAACCTCGTGGGCACCGGGATGATGAGTTCCGTCTACTGGTTCAACGCGGTCGTGCTGCTGGGCGCGTTCGTCGTCATCGGGATCGGCTACGCCATCGGAATGGTGGTCAACAACATCCGGCGGACCTTCCAGATGATCATGGCGATCCCGTTCGCGATGCTGGGTGTGGTCCAGGGGATCGCCAAGGTCATCGTCTACACGGTCGCGATGTTGATGGAGATCCTGGTCACCATCTTCCTGTACAAGATGGTGCTGGCGTTCCTGCTGGCCGTTCCGGACTTCATCAACGCACCCTTCAACGCGGCCATCGCCGGTGACGAGGGGACCGGGGACCGATCGGCCGTCGTGGAGTTCCTGGTCCGATCGGGGCTGCTCCACATGTTGGTCACCTTGGTCTCGATCATCGTGGTCATCGTCTTCACGGTCATGGCGATGCGCCTCCGCAAGACCCTGGTCAAGGCGGTGGAGGACTCCGTCACCAAGATGATCGAGAAGTTCACCGACGCCAAGGTCCAGTCCGGGGGCGGCCTGAAGTCCGGTCTGCCCGGTGGCGGCGGGAGCTCCTTGATGTCGGGCGCTGCGGGCAGCAAGGCGATGAGCGCGGCCAAGGGTGGCAAGAGCCCCAGGGGCGCGAACGCGGGTGGGACCAACAGCGGTGGTGGCCCCGCGGGGGCAGCCGCCGCCACATCGGCGAGCAGCAACGAGACCAAGGTGAGCGGGGACGTCGACACCGACGGTCAGTTGGAGGGGCCCGGGGGAGGCGGAGCCGGTGCGGGCCTGGACCCGAGCGCGCAGGAACGGGACGCCGCGGGGGAGGCCGACCTCGGCAAGCGTGTCGAGAGGGAGGGTCTGTCCGATGATCCCGGAGAGGCCTTCGTCGGCTCCGTTCAGCAGTCCGCCTCGGACTACGCGGAGTCCGACAAGGAGCGGTTGAAGGCGGCGACTGGCACGGCCGGTGCCGTCGGGCACGCCGGGGTCGCCGTCGGAAGAGCGGCGGCCCAGGACTACACCGGGGCAGCGGAGTCTGCGGGCAAGGCGGTGGAGAAGGGCGGCCAGGCTCAGGCGAGCGCCGGACGGGCGGGTCAGGCCTCGGAACGGGCGCGCAAGTCCTCGCTGGACAACCCCCAGACCAGTGCCAGACACGACCGAAGAATCCAGCAGGGCCAGCAGGCCGAGCAGGCCGGTCGCACCGTGTCCAACGTCGCCGGGATGGCGGGGAGCACGGGAGGAGGGGGCAAGGCCCCGCAGCCGCAGAAGACCCCGAAGAAGCCTCCCAACTCGGGTGGAGCCAACTCCGCCGACCAGGCGGCGAAGCAGGCCCGTAACCAGAGGAGGGGACCGAAGCGATAGTGATCGTTGTAACGGGAAAAAACCTTTGACTACTGGCTTGAAAGGGGAAGTGAATGCGGTTGGCTGCGTCACGACCATCCCGGGGGAGTCAATGGCTCCGCGCTCGTGTTTCCCCACTTCCGTCAGTTAACAATGTGGTGGACAAAGTTGCCGCCGCCAAGACGCGGCAGTTAGAATCAGCCTCGGAGAGTCCGCATTCTCTTGTGCGGAAACCCCAGGTACTGGCACCCTCACCCGTCCCCAGGCCTGTTGATCTTTCTGCCCTCAGACCCCCCATAAGTCGAACCAGGCCAGGACCAGAGGACAAGGAAAAGCGACAATGAACCTGAGTGACCTCCCTTACGCATCGTGGGATCTTCTCTCGTTTCTTGACAACGCCACCAGTTACGTGCAGGGAGCGGGTGGCTCCCTCCTCGCGCTCATGGGGACGGCCGGTGTCGTCTGGGGCGGCGTTCTGCTGATCAAGAAGCTCATGGCCTCGCAGCAGGATCAGACCAGTTGGGTCAAGATCCTCGCGCTGATCCTGCTCGGGGGCGCCCTCATGGTTGGCGGTTTCAGCTTGATCTCCCAGATCGCCGCGGGCGGCCAGACCACCATCGAGGACCTGGGCGGCGGCGGGTGATCCTTGCGGGACTCGGTGAACCGAGGCGAGGAACCACCGCACCATCGTCCTGAAGCATGGTCGTGCATCGGTAGGTACCCATGGGGTCGGCGGCGCGAAAGGCCGTCGACCCTTTGCGCATTCCGCAGCAGAACATGATTGAGCGACACGGCAGGAGCACGTCACGTGAGTGCGAAGGAAACCATCGCGACCTACGCGAAGAAGTTGAAACTGGGGCCTCACCACGCCATCGAGCGTTTCGGTATCATGACCACCTGTTTCGCCGTGGCGTTCGCACTGCTCCTGGCCGGAACCATTACTTCGGCCATTGTCAACAATCGGGCGAAGATAAGCGAGACGGCGCTGTACACCACCTCGTTCACGACATCCAGAACCGATCTGAGTGGCAGTGTCGAGGGAATCTACACCAACAGTGAGAGAGATCGCGCCCTGGTCCTCATGAGGTTCCGGGACGCCAACTCCGGCTCGTTCTCCGCGGACGCCGCGAACTACCAGGCCTTTCTGACCGGCTCCAACGAACAACTCGCCACCGAGACACTCAGGACGAACATCACCGGATCCATCATCCTTTTCGGATCCACCGGTTATCTCGGGGTCGTTCTCGATTCCGACGCGCCGTTCGCCCAACAGATCATGAATCTCACCCTTCGTGCCAACAGCGAGCTGGTGTACGCGGAGGAGTCGAGCCGGGAGTTGCGTGAGGATCTGCGCGACGACGGCAGTTTCGCCGAGTTCGACCAGTGGCGGTTGTTCATCAATCCGGGAGCAACGGGTACCGAGGAGGTGTCCTCGCTGGACGGCGGCCGAGTCGATCCGGTGGCCATCTACTACGAACTGGTGGTGGCGGAGCAGGAGCAGGAAATCCGTGAGGAAATGGACCAGCAACTCCTGCAGATGCGTGCCCTCCTCAGCCGCATCGACGAATACGACGGTGAGATGAGTCGGATCAACGTGGACGGCGTGTTCATCGAGCCGCCCGAGGTTCCGGTGCAGATCGCTGGTGACAGCGTCACGGGTGAGGCGGCCGAGGGTGACACGGAGGCGACCCTCGACCTTGAGACCGAGTGGGTGGACCCGCGCGGGTTCGATTTCGACTGGCGTTCGGGCTCCGTCCACGACGGCTATCTGGACTCCATCATGCCCCCCGGTGAAACCTCCTACGTCACCTTTCTCGGTGACAAGGCACGGCCGGAGGAGGACGTCAGTTCCATGATCTCCGCGAACGATCTGGAATGGATTCTGACTGACGGTAACAACCTGAAGGATTACGGAAGCTCGGATCAGTTGATGAAGCCCCTGCGCGACATCATGAACAACACGACGCAGGCCTACCAGGACTACCAGCGACTCAAGAGCTCCTACCAGGTCGATTCCCACGGCAGTCTCCTGGAACTGGAAGTGATGCTGCGCGGCGTGGACTCGTCCGGGTCGGTCAACGCGGATGAAGAGGTCCTGCTCACCTACTGACGCCGGTCAACGGCACGGGTGGGCCCCGGAAACCAGACGTTCCTGAAGGGAAAAGGAGAGGGTCTTCATGGCTGGAGTCGGCGGTGGAGCCGGGGGGCCGAAACCCCCGGAGCCGGGCGGATCGGGCAAGCTTCCTGGCGCTGGTGCGAGTGGTGCCGTCCCGGGTGGGGAGGACGCCAAGAAGGGGATCCCGGACCCCAGTGACGTCGGCAAGGGTGTCCCGGGCTTAGGTGGGCCCGGAGCGGGCGGGCCAGGCGGAGCTGGAGGCGAGGAAGGGGCCAAGGGGGGCCCGGGCGGAGCGGGCGGCCCGGGTGCGGCCGGTGGGCCTGGCGGGTCTGGAGGGTCGGGCGGAGCCGGTGGGCCTGGCGGGTCTGGAGGGCCGGGCAGAGCCGGAGGTCCTGCGCTGGGGGCCGCCGGGACGTCCCTCGCTCCCCAGGAGGGGCCCAAGGACGCTATGGCTGGCGCCCGGAAGGGCGCCGGGGTGGCGGCAGCCGTCCCCGCTGTCGGAGTCGGGGCCCAGCTCATGGTCCTGATGATGTTCCTCAAGTGGCTCAAGCAGATGTTGGCCGCGGTGCTGGCAGCGCTGTTGAACCTGTTGCAGATGCTCCTGCAGTTCTTCATCATGCTCGCCAAGTTCGCGCTCGGGTTCGCCCTGGTGATGGGCGGCCTGTTCGCCTTCCTGGGTGGGGGCGTGATCGCCGGGGCCATCATCGGCATCGGGGCGGCGTTCGTGGCGATCGCCACGGTCGCCGTGGTCGCGGTGGGGGCCGCCACCTCGGGTACCACCGCCGCCCAGCACGAGGCACCGTTGGACGACTGCCGTGCCGAGACCGAGGCGGTCGTGCGTGAGATCGACGACAACGCCGATGCCGGTGAAGACAGCCAGCAGAAGGAGGAGGTGGCCCAACAGGTGTACTCCGTTCTGTCTGTCAGTGGCATGCCGGACGAGAATATCGCGGGCATTCTCGGGAACTTCGAAAAGGAATCGAGAATGGATCCGACGATGGTTGAGCTGGTTGGCGGCAAGGGTTTCACCATCGACGATGTCAAGCGGAACGCCGAAGAGAAGGGATTCAAGTTCTCCGAGCTCGAAAACGGGGAGTACGACCACATCCAACACGGGGTGGACCTGTTGGGAATCGGTTTGGGGCAGTGGAGCAACGGCCGTAACACCAACCTGTTGGAGTACGCCGACGGAACCGGCGGCAAGTGGCACGAGATCGAGACCCAGATGTCCTTCCTGATATCCGGTGACGCGTCCACCTACACCAACGTCGTGCAGGAGCTCATCGACGACGACTCGCCCTCAGTCGGCGGGGCCACCCGTACCTGGCTGGAGAAGTGGGAAATCCCGGCCACGATCGATGCGGCCGAACTCGCTCAGCGCGAGGGCTACGCAGATGTGTGGTTCGCGAAGATGGATGGCTGGGAGGCCGACGAGGACCTGGCCGATTCCATCCTGGAGCAGGCAGAGGTCACGGTGGTCCAGGCCAACCAGAATCGCCGTGAGACCGCCATCCAGGAGTGCCGGACCGCCAGCACGGGCGGTGGGAGCGTCGTTCAGGCCGGGGAGACGGTGCCCTGCGACTCCCTGGGGCGCATGCACCCGGACGCCTGCGACATGCACAAGGCCCTCCAGGACGAGTTCGGCGGGTTCTTCCTGACCGCTGGCGGTCAGCGCAACGAACCCAGCAGTAACCACCACAACGGCCAGGCCATCGACTACATGATGGCCCCGCTCAACGAGGTTCCCTCCGACAAGATGCGCGAATCCGGGACCACGGTCGTCAACTTCGTGATCGCGAATGCCGAGGAATTCAACATCAGCGGGATCCTGTGGAACGAACGCAAGTGGGCGGCGGGGAACGACCCGGTCGGAGAATGGAATGACGAGAACACCCGGTACGCGGGTGGTCGGGGAAGCAACACCCAGAACCACGTCGACCACGTCCACATCAGCGTGGGACCGGACCCGTTCAAGTAGCTCCCCGTGGGACTGACTCGCAGGCACACAGACACAGGATCCAGAAGGGAGCGCGACGGTGTCCGACGAAGAACACGAGGAACGTACCAACAGTGACGAGGGCCCGTCGGGTGACGGTGCCGCGTCGGAGGAGCGGGGGACGCCCGAGAGGAAGCCCTGGCGTGAGTTGAGCCGTGAGGAGGTGATGGAACGACTCGACCACTTCGAGGCCAAACAGCGGGCCAACCGCCGGAGAATGACCGGCGACGACGTGCAGGAGATGCTGCGCGAGCGACGCGCCGAGCGTCAGCAGCGCCGGCAGGAACGCAAGGAGCTACGCGCCGCCTCCCCCCGGCCCCCGCGCGACGTCGGCAGGACGGTGCGGTTGAGCCTGGGTGGGGCGCTGTTGGTCGGGGCGATGGGTTTCGGGTCCCTGGCCGCCTCCAGCAGCGACACCACCGAGGCCCGGGCGCAGACCAACGAGCAGTCCATCGCCATGCTCAGGGGAGACATCCGCGCGCTGGAGAACGAGACCTGGGACGAGGAGGACGTCGTCGCCTTCCAGGAGCAGCTGGACCAGGCCGTGTCCGAGGCCTGGGACATGGGCGCGCAGGTGGCCGAGGCGCAGAACACCTACCAGGAGATCTTCGCGGACATCGACGACGAGGAGCTCTCCGGGGACGGAGACGCGAGCGAGGTCTACGCCCCGGTGGGTGATCACCGTGCGGAGCTCATCGACTTCTTCGCGGAGTCCGCTCGGATCATCGAGGACGAGGACGTCTACTACCCCGGAGCCGACGTGTTCTACGGCCCCGGGGAGATCGACGTCCTCGCCCCGTGGTACACCCGGTACTCCGACGAGAGTCGCGGGGACTACGCGGACCCGTCGGCGAACTCCTGGGAGCTCGTGGCCGTCACACCCCGGGTCGGATCCTCCCGCACGGTCAACGTGGCCTGGCTCAACCGTGACGCGACCAGCGGTGACCTGCTCGCCTGGGCCCGAGCCACCTACAGTTCCGACGCGGGGACGTTCCACAGCCTCTACGTGGGCGAGACGACGATCGGTGAACGCCCGGCGGGCCGACCGGACGAGGAGGACTGATGGGACTGCTGCAGCGCAACGCCTTTCCGTTGGTCGCGGCCGGAATCATGGCCGTCTCGACCATCTCCTTCGCGCTCACCCGGGGAGCGCAGGAGGACGTCCTGGCCGAGCAGGAGCAGGAGATCGTCGAACTCGACGACCGCAGGGCCGAGCTGGTGGCTGAACAGGAGGATCGCGGGCGTCTCGCCGCAGACGACGTGGTGGGTACGAACGCCCACCGGTTGGCCGACGACGAGGAACTCATCAGGGACGTGCTGGGCACCGCCCTGACATGGGAGAGCCACGCCGAGTACGAGGCGGCCCGCACCACCATGATGAACGTCCACGACGTTCCCGAGGACTCGGCTTTCATGACCGAGTTCCTACCCACCGCGCCGATGAACGTCGAAAGCGGGGGCGAGGAACACGCGCTCATCGACCTTCTCGGACTCGACTCCCGGGTGAACAGTTTCCAAACCGACCTGATATCGATTCAGGGAACCGAGTACGCCTATCTGGTGGTGGTCGACGTGCGGACCACCTCCGACGATGGTCAGGCCAGCGCACTCAGCACCGCGACGGTGCTGCTGACCACCGACGGCGAAGGCGGGGTCGCCGACCTCGAGGGGTACGCCACCACCTCCCGGGTGCGCTCCTCCGGACCGGACTGACCGGGCGTCCCGCCTTCGTGTATCGCCGTTGCGGAGGGCACGTCGTTCATCACTAGTGTGTGTCTCGATAACCGTTCCGTTTTACGAGGAAGTACTACGTTGTGGTCGCATAAGAGGGGAGGCCGACGTGGCAGATGAAGGACTCGGGTCCGAGAATCCCTCGACCTCTCCGCCGTTCCCCGGGAAATCGACCGGTGATCCGAACCGACGGTCGGGTGGCTCCTCCGCCACAGAGCGGGACGAGGACCCCTCCGCCAAGCACGCAGGGGGTGGCTGGAAGACGGTGCTGCTCCGCGTCGCCTACTGGTCGGGGACCGGGCTGGGGGTCGTGGGCGGGCTGACACTGCTGGTGGTCGCCGCCGCGATCAACTCCCACCACCAGAGCCAGCTGGCGGATCAGGCCCAGGACGGGTTCGACGCCCAGCGGAACATCAGCGTCGCCGAACAGGGGCTCGAGGACCTGCCCAGCGAGGAGGAGGCCGGGCGCTGGCTGAGTCAGGCCACCAGCGTGGGCGCGACCGTGGCCGAGGTGCAGAACACCTACCTGGAACAGGCCGGGCCGTTGTCCCTGGACGGGTTGCCCGAGAGGACACCCGGGTTGGGCGAACGGGACGAGTGCGTCACCTACCTCGACGAGAGGCCCACGTCCCCGCGCGAGTACTCCAACGAGGAGCTCACCACCTGTGCCCAGGCGTTGCGTGAGGCGGAGATCGGTGGGCTCGACCGGCACCTGACCCCGCACTTCGCCGCGCACGTGCGCGATGACGACGGCTTCAACGCGGTGGCCCAGTGGCACTCCGGGGTCGCGGCGCTGGACGAGCTGGAGGAGGGGGCCTTCGCGGCCGACTACTCCTGGACCGTTCATGAGGCGAAGGTCTTCGAACGGGACGGGAGTATTCCGATGGTCTGGACCCTGACCCACGAGGAGACCGGACAACTGGTCGCCTGGATGCACGGGACCTACGACCCGGTGGTCAAGAAGTTCGACCGGATGGTGCTGGGGACGGTCGCCGTCGGCACCGACGAGGAGGTCTCCGAGCCGGGGAGTCCCGGCGCGGACTCCGGTGAGGACGTGGCCGAGGGCGAGTCGGGGGACGAGAACGAGGGCGGGGGTGACCAGGGATGAGTCTGGCCGAGATCGAGGCCTACGAGCGTGAGCGGGAGCTCCGCCGCAAGCGGATCCGGCTCGTCCTCTCCTGGACACCCCTGGCCGTGGCCGTGCTTCTGCTGGTGGTCGGCGGGGTGGCCGTGTGGTCGGCCTCCTCGGGCCACGACGAGGACCGGGCCCAGGTCGCGACGCTGGTGGAGGAACTCCAGGAGGAGGACGCACAGGCCCAGGCCGAGTTCCGCGCCGGCTGGATCGAGGCGCTGGAGAGTTCCTCGTCCGTGCGCGTCGAACGCGTGGAGACCGACAGCGAGTGGATGCGTGAGCTGCTGCTGGAGGTCGTGGAAGCGGAGGGCGACGTCTCGGTCGAGCCGAGGGTGCCGGTCGAGGAGGAGTCACTGCTTCCGGCCCAGGAGCTGGCCGACCAGGGGGTTCCCGGTCTGGGGCCGGACGCGCGGGCCAGCCTGGGGGAGTTCTCCCCGGTCGTGGTCGAGAGCCGAAGGGCCGACTACTCCTACTTCGCCTATGTGGAGGTCTTCGACGCGGAGGACGTCCCCGAGGACGGGGACGACGAGGAGGAACCGGTACCCGCCGTCGCGACGCTGTCCGTGGCCTGGACGACCGACTACGCGGGTATGGTGACCCACTTCGACGTCCAGTGGACCGACGAGGCGCCCCAGCAGTCCTGATCCGCTCACACTCCCCATCCCCGCCACTCCGCCTCTGCCAGGAGAACCACCCATGAGTCCCGCTCCATCGTCGTCAAGGAAGAAGACGAAGTCCGCTGCGGCCGTACCGGCCAAGCGAGAGAAGAGGCATCAAAGCGGGGAGGACCCCGCACAGGGGGCCGCCGAGGCCGAACGGTCCCAGGGGGACGGCCCGGGACGACCTCTGGGCGCTCGGATCCGTGCCCGTCTCGGACAGTCTGGCGCGGGCTCCCTGCTGGTGTTCGCGCGGGCCGGACTGATGCTCGGAACCGGCGCCATCATCTACGTGGTGGCGATGTTCGCCGCGGTGACCGTGGTCCCGAACGTCTTCCTCATGGTCTCGGGCGGGAGCGGTATCGGCCCGTCCTCGCCCCTGGAGATGCAGGTGACGTACTGGCTGACGCCGGCCCTGTTCCTCAACGGTCTGATCTTCGTCCTGGTGGTGGTCGTGGCCCGCTGGCTCTGGCGTGCCCAGCGCCGCCTGGGTGAGAAGGCCCGGCGCTCCCTGCTGGGAGAGGAAGACGGTCGGTGACCCCTCGTACCGAAGAAAGGCGATCCGCGTGAAAATCGCACCCCTGAAGCTCACGGACCCGTGGCTCCACCGTCTGGCCCGAGACGGCGAGGCCGACACGGAGACCCTCAGCGCCGTGCCCTGTGAGATCTCCGTGCGTATGGAGACGGTGTCGGTCCTCCACCACGGCATCGACCAGAACCACCGCCCCTACCTGCACCTGAGCGGACAGATCGTGCAGATCCAGCCTGATGTCGCACTGCCCTACGGCATCACGGCGCTGCCGTTCCGCTCCGGGTCGGAACCGACCTTCGACGCCTTCTACGAGTTCGACACCGAGCAACTGCTCGAGCTCGTCCGCAAGGGCTACTTCGGCTCCCGGTTCCAGGTCCCGGAGTCGATGACCGGACTGGTGTGGGAGCTGCCCGCCGAGGTCGACTTCCTTCTGGTGGCGCCAGAGCGCATGCAACAGCCGCCGCTTGCCTTTGTGGGCGTGCGCAACCAGAACAACACCGAGTTCGACGAGGGGAACAGCGGTTACACCCTGGCCGAGTACTTTCCCGACTACTCGGTGGAGGACTCGGTACCAGTGGCGGACGACCGGCGGCCCGCGGTGTCCCAGCGCTCGGACCAGATCGAGGACCTGTTCGCCGACGAGGAGTTCGACGCGGTCCACCGCGGTCACGGAGGTCCCTCCGCCCGCGTGCCGGTCTCGGTCGGTGGTGCGAGGGAAGAGGTGCCCCAGGGTGTGTTCGACCGTGTGTTGCAGGGGGTGGAGACAGAGCGCCGTGCGGCGGAGTCCACCATGCGGCCCGGGGTGGACTACGCCGAGGACACTCCCGAGGGACTGCTCCGGTCGAGGATCCAGCCGGGTGTCGCGGCGGCGCTGTCGGACGCGGCGGCTCGGGGGTCCGGGTCGGGCGGTCGAGGCGCCGAATCCGCGAACGGGGGAGACACCGACGCCGGTGACTTCCTCGACCTGGACTAGGGCGTGTTCCGTGGATGCTTTCGGTTGACTCGGCGCTCGCGCCGGTCGATGCGAGCGGCCGTCCAGGCAATCTCTCGCAAGACGATGAGCGAAGGTCAGCCCGGGTTTGGCTGTCCGAGCTTCATCGGCGCGGCGAGAGGCAGCCTGGTGGTCGCGAGCCCGGAATGATCCGCGGAACATGCCCTAGGGCCAGGGCACGGGGAGACAGCGATCCGTCTTCGTGCGAAGCGTGCGGAGGCGGACCGAACCAGTCGAAAATCCGGTGCCCGACGCGGTGAACACGATCGTGGGGCCCTGTTTTCTCGCCGCGCTTTTCGCTCCGGGTGGGCCGTCTTCCGACCGTTTGGAAGGCGGTCTCGGTGACAATTATGGACGTCATCAAACAAGACTTCCGGTTGGTCCTACTTGGGGGCCTGCATGCTAGAATCGTGATGATTTATGAGCATGAATTAAGTGGTATCGAGACGAAGTCGTAACCTTCTCGCCCACTGAAGGTGGTGTTGGTTGTTCACCCGGTCCGACGGTTCCCTCGCTGAAGGGCTCAACGAGCTCTATCCGAAGCTGGCCAAGTTCAGTGACCCCCTCAAGCCCGCCGAGCGTGAGATCGTCGGTCGCGAACACGAGATCTCCCAGCTCATGGCCGCGATGTCGCGCCCCGAATTGTGCAACGCGCTTTTGCTGGCACCCCCCGGTTCGGGAAAGACCGCCCTGGTCCAGGCGGCCATGTCCGCGGACACCAAGCGGCTCTATCTGGAAGTCGACCTGGCACGGATGATCGCCGGGCTGAGCACCCCCGACGAAATGGCCGCGCTCCTCAAGGGCCTGTTCGACGAGGCCGAGATGTTCAGTACCGAGGAGCAGGTCGAGCTGGTGCTGTTCATCGACGAGTTCCACCAGGTGGTGCAGCTCAGTGCCGCCTCGGTCGAGGCGCTCAAGCCGGTGCTGGCGGCCTCCGGCGCGCGCGGGATCCGGGTCATCGCGGCCACGACGTTCGACGAGTTCCACAAGTACGTGGCGCCGAACCAGCCGCTCATGGAACGCCTCCAGCGCATCAACGTGAGCCCGCCCGACCAGGACACCACGGTCAAGATCCTCAAGGGGATGGCGCGCCGGTACGGGGTGGAGAACCAGTTCTACGACGACCACCTCTTCGAGCTGATCTACGAGTACACGAACCGGTACGTGCCGGCCTCGACCCAGCCGCGCAAGTCGATCCTGGTACTCGACTCGATGGTCGGCTGGCACCGTCACACCGGCCGTCCGATGGACCGGGTCCTGCTGGCCGACGTCCTGAAGGAGTCGACCAACGTCAACGTGGCCTTCAACGTCGACGCGGTCCGCATCAAGCAGCAGCTGGACGGTGCGGTGTTCTCCCAGGACTTCGCCACCAGCGTGGTCGCCAAGAGGCTGCAGCTGTGTGTCGCCGACCTGAACGACAAGACCAAACCGATGTCCTCGTTCCTGCTCACCGGTTCCACCGGTACCGGAAAGACCGAACTCACCAAGCAGCTGGCGAAACTGTTGTTCGGCGACGACCAGCGCCACCTCATCCGTTTCGACATGTCCGAGTTCGCGCGCGAGGAGTCGCTGGACCTGTTCCGTTCGGAACTGACCAAGCGCGTGTGGGACATGGGGCACGCCGTCCTGCTCTTCGACGAGATCGAGAAGGCCGCGTCCGCGATCACCCGAGTGCTGCTCCAGGTGCTCGACGACGGCCGCCTCTCGAACGACAACGGACGCCAGGTGTCCTTCCTCAACACCTACATCGTGCTCACCACCAACGCGGGCTCGGAGATCTACGAGACCATCGCCCAGTACAACGAGGACGACACCGGTTCGGGAAAGGAACTGGTGGAGAAGATGAAGGAGATCCGGCGCTCGATCGCCACCACTCAGGGTGACAACAAGTTCCCACCGGAACTGCTGGGTCGTATCGACGCGATCGTGCCCTTCCAGCCGCTCTCGCGTGAGACCCAGCGCAGGATCGTCAAGAACAAGCTCCGCCAGATGCGCCGCGAGATCATGGTCAAGCACGGCGTCCGGGTCGAGATCGCCGAGCGGGTGCTCCAGTACCTGATCGACGACCACGCCGACACCGACTCCAACGCGGGTGGTGCGCGCGCGGCGATCGCGAAGATGACCGACGAGGTCACCGTTTCCCTGGCGGCATTCATCAACGCCCACCCCGGAGAACGGGTCCTGCGGGTCGATGTCCGCGGAGTGATGCGCAGTGAGAACAAGGGCCTGCGCAAGAGCGATTCCTATGTCGAGGTGACCGCGGCCAGGTAGGAAGACGCGAAAAGACGTTCAGAGGATTCCGAACCGTATCCCCGGAGCGGGAGAAGGCGGCCGCGCGGGAGGATTCGGAAGTCCTCCTGGAACAGAGACACCGACTGACCGACGAAGCCGACTCGGTAATTCGTCACACGAACGGGAGAGGATGTGCCGATGGGATTCATGGACAACATGCGGCAGCAGGGGGCGGACAACGGCACGTCCTCTGAGGGTGCGGAGGCCCCCGCGGCCCCGCCGAGCGGTGACGGCAAGAAGCGCCGCAAGCGCAGGAAGCCCGAGGAGATGCTTGCCAGCGTGGTGCGGGAGAGCACCGTCAACGCCGCCGTCGACCTGCTCCGTCAGAACGAGCGCTTCGCCCTGCCCGGTAACGGCTCCTGGGTGGCCCTGGCCCTGCCGGTGGCCAACATCGGCGGGTTGAGCAAGAAGCAGCAGAGGGACGAGACCAAGGGCTCGCTCATCGAGCTCATCAATCACGACCTCATCCAGACCATCACCACGCGGTCCCTCCTCGACGAGGAGATCCTCGGCATCATCCCCACCCGGCAGAGCCTGGAGCGGATGGAGGAGTACGCGCTGCTCACCAACGCCACCTACTACTGGATGGTGCTGAGCCCGAGCCACGACGGGCAGGAGTTCGTGGTCAACCCCCTCAACGACAAGCCGGTCACCTACGCCGACGCGGTGGCCGTCGCTCAGGGCGGCCGCAGCATGTCCGAGTACCTGCCGCACGTGTGGGCCTGGACCCAGGCCATCGACACCCCCGCGGACCCCCCGGCAGCCTCCTCCACCGGCCCAGGAGCCTCCATGAACACCGGGGACGGACCCGCCACGTACGATCCCGGTCCGCCCGCCGCGTACGCGCCCACGCAGACCGCCCAGACGCCGCAGTCCACCCCCGCCCCCGCCGTGGGCGGCGGTTTCGGCGGACCCGCCCCCACGGATCCGAGTCCCTTCCCCGGAGCCCTGCCCCCTGAGGTCGGCGCCGGACACGACGAGCCCCACGAGGACCTCTCCGGAGACGGCGAGGGCCCGCTGATGTTCGGGGAGGAGTCCGACGACCTCCTTGACGAGGGAACCGGCGGGAACCAGTTCCTGGACCCCGAGGACCTGCTCGACGACGACCTGAGCGAGTTCGAGGACTACGTGGAGGACGGGGAGACCGAGGAGGACGAGGACACCGCCACCTGGGAGGAGTACACCGAACAGCACCGGGACCGGGAGTTCACCGAGGACGAGGTGCGGGAGACCATCGCGCGCCGCTTCCTCACCGGAGACCTGGACCTCTCCGTCGCCCTCGACGAGTTCGAGGCCACCTTCGACGCCAAGGCCCCGGCGGTCCTCCTGGAACTGGATGACCAGTCCGCCGGGAAGCCCACCGACTGGCTCGGGGAGCAGGTCCACCAACTGGCCAGGCAGGGCAACGCCGAACTGGCCAAGCTTCACCGCAAGCACCGCGGAGAACTCCGCAAGCTCTTCGTCGAGATGATGAGCCTGCACGCGGAGTCGGTCATGCGCGAGGTCGACGAGGAGCGTGAGGGGTCCGTCTACCAGAGGCTCGCGGCCGCCTCCGAACAGGAGTACAGGGAGCTCAGGACCAAGGCCCCCGAAGAGATCAGCCACCAGCGCACCGAGATCACCCGACGCTACGAGGAGGACGCCGCGAGCCGGGCCGAGCTCGCAGCCGCCCAGGCCAGGCAGGTCTTCTGGGACCGCTTCCGTCCGGAGTTCGAGCGCAGGATCGCCGACGTCGCTCTGGAGATCGAACACCGCAACGAGGAACGCCACGTCCACCAGCGGCAGCTGGTACTGGAGATGCGCCGCAGGGACGCGCACACACGGATGCAGCTGGGCGCCACGCGCGCCTTCCAGCTGCTGTCCGAGCGTGAGGCCGCTCAGCAGGAAGCCGAGACGGAACTGCTCACCCAGTGGAACACCAGGCTCACGCGTTACATCGATGACAACCGCAAGCAGGACATCGCCCGCGCGGAGGCACTCGCCGCGCAGCTGCAACTGGACAACAGCATCGAGAAGATCCAGGCCGTGAACGCCCAGCGCACGGCGGAACTCAAGGCCGAGCACGAGGCGCAGACCCGCAGACTCAACGGTGAGCTGAGCGCGGTGACCGCCGAACTGGAGCGCACCCGCGAGCACGCGGAGGCACGGATGCGCGAACGCGAACGCGAGTGGCAGCACAAGGCCGAGACGAACAACCAGATGTACTCCGGCCTGGCGGAGCGCACCCGCGGTCTCACGGACACCATGCACCAGGAGTACGCCAACCAGCTGATGGCGGTGAACCGCGCCAACCAGGCGAGCATCGAGGAACTGGACCGCGCCAACCAGGTGCAGCGGCGCGCCAACAAGATCCTCTTCGTGCTGATGGCCGTCTTCGCCCTGGCGGCCATAGGCGTGGGCATCATCGTCGGCTGGTGGATCAGCTACAACACGCTCAGCAGCAGCGCGATGGTCCTTCCGGTCTGGTTCGACCAGTAGACCTCTCGCATCAAGGAAAGGCGCACCATGGCCAGGAGGAGCTCTAGCCCCAAAGCGGGGGCCTGGGACAAACTCTCCTCTCGCAAGACCGAGGACACGCTCGCCAACCGCAACGTCTACGAGTCCCAGCAACTCGACCGCACCAGGATCCAGCGGCGGCGGACCCGCACCACCCGCACCGTCCTGGCCGTCGTCGCGGGCGTCCTCGTCGCCGGGCTGGTGTGGTCCGCGTGGTCGTTCGGACAGCAGGCGGTGACCACCGTGGCCGCCTCGTTCAGCGAACCCGAGGTCCCTGCCTTCACCGAGCGTGAGCGGGTCTCGCCCACACGGTACTGCTTCAGGGTCCTGGACGAGACCGGCACCCCGATGGCCGACCAACCGTGCCACGACACGGAGGCGGAGGCCCTGGAGGAGACACCCCAGTGGGTGCTCGACGACATGGACGCCCAGCAGGCGGAGATCGACGCGGCGCGCGCGGGCCAACCCGACTCCTTCGCGGGTTGGCTGCTTCACCCGACCGGCGCCAAGACGGGCGTCAGCCTCGGCGGGGGCCTGGTCACGTTCGCCCTGGCCTTCATGCTGCTCATGCGCAACAGGGACTCCCAGAACCTGCTGCACGACACCAGCGACATCAACCAGTACCACGGTGACCAGCACATCGCCCTGCCGCAGGAGATCGTGCGCAAGTTCGACTGGTTCCCCGACGCCGGCGCGCACTCGGCCGTGCAGCCGAACTCGATGATCAGTCACGTCATGATGACCAACAAGGGCCTCAAGCAGGTCCCGGTCGCCCAGCGCGCCACGGAGGACGTCCTCGACTCCGACGGCGACATCGAGTACCTCAAGGGCGAGATCCTCCGCGATGACGACGACCGGGCGATCACCCGGAAGAAGCCGCTCATCGACGAGAGGTTCGGTGACGACCTCTTCGAGGCCTCGGGCCTGCCGAAGGACAAGTCGCTCCGCAAACGCTTCGACACCACCGGGATCCCCTACAACCCCGACGGCAAGGACCGGGAGAAGCTCGGGAAGTACAAGACCGTCGCGGACATGATCAACGACGACTGGACCTTCCCCGAGTACGAGGTGCAGCGTCCGGCCGGCGCCTACATCGTGGACACCGCCCCGGTCAACACGATGGTGCTGGCCATCACCCGGGCCGGCAAGGGCCAGACCTACATCGAGCCGATGGTCGACATGTGGTTGCGGGAGAAGCGCCCCAACAACATGGTGATCAACGACCCCAAGGGCGAACTGCTGGTCAAGCACTACGTACGGGCCACCATGCGTGGCTTCCAGGTGGTGCAGTTCAACCTCATCAACGCCATGAAGACGGACATCTACAATCCGCTCGGCATGGCGGCGGAGGCCGCTCGTGAGGGCGACTCCACCAAGTGCGCGATGTACATCGAGAACATCGCCGACGTCTTCTTCCCGCTGGACGGCGGCGAGGACCCGGTGTGGCCCAACGCCGCCAACAACGCCTTCAAGCGCGCCGCCTACGGTCTCATCGACTACTACCTGGAGGAGGAGCGCGAGCTCCGCGACTACGCCGCCCGGGTGAACATGGACCCCAAGGTCCTGGAGACCAAGCTCGACGAGCGGTGGGGCAAGGTCACGCTCTACAACTGCTACCAGCTGTTCGTGCAGCTCTCAGCGAAGAAGGTGAAGAACCCGGTCACCGCCGTCGAGGAGAAGGCGCAGAAGGGCGACTACGGCAGCCCGGACGACGGCACGTTCCGCGAGGAGGAGGCCGTCTCCGAGATGGAGGAGGCCCAGCGCCGGGAGTTCCTGTGGGAGGGCAAGGAGGAGCTGGACATGCTCACCCTGTTCTTCAACGCCACCAACGGGCTCCCGCCGAACTCGATGCGGACCCTGGTCGGCAACGCCGACAACGCCCTGCGGGCCATGGGCGCCGCCGAGAAGATGCTCGCGTCCGTGTACGGCATCGCGATCACCGCGATGAGCTTCTTCACCGACCCCACGATCTCCACGCTCACCTCGGGCACCCCCAGCCAGAACACGGACCTGGGCGGGCTGAGCTTCCCCCGGCGCATGGGCGTGCGGTTCGCGAGCAACTACCTCAAACGCGACCACCTGATCGGCGCCCAGGCCAGGTGGGACGCCTACGCGGACGCGGGGTTCACGGAGCCGCTGGGGCAGGACTTCGAGCACGACGACATCGTCTCCCGTGAGGGCTGGGCCCGGTTCTACTTCCAGGGCAAGTTCCCCCGAGACGTCGCCTACGTCCGTCTCCGGCTGCTGAACCCGCAGAGCGGCATGCTGATCCGCACCTTCTACTTCCGGTACACGAAGGACTACCAGACCTCGCTCAACGGCCGGTTCTTCGTGACCGACCCGGTGACCGACCAGAAGATCGTGCGCAACGGCATCCTGTTGGAGCTGAAGAAGGACGCTGACGGCAGGTTCGTTCCGGAGCACACCACGTATCCGCAGATGCGGCTGACGAACATCACCGGGGACCTGCCCGAGAAGGAGATGGCTCAGGCCAACGCCATCATCAACACGATGGTGCGTTACTCGGAGCAGCCCAAGGCCGTCTTCCTGGTGACTCCGCCGCACCTGATGAAGTACGCCAAGCTGATCCTGATCCTGATCAAGCAGCTCGTCGACCTCAACTTCGACAAGTCGTACATGACCAAGGAGAGCCAGAAGCCGCTGTACAAGACCCGGTTCATGCTGGACGAGCTGGGCAACCTGCAGTCCGAGGGGCACGGCATCTCCGGGTTCGAGACGATGCTGTCCATCGGTCTGGGCCAGGACCAGCAGTTCACCCTCATCCTCCAGACCCTCCAGCAGCTGCGTGAGGTCTACGGCGAGAGCGTGGACAAGATCGTGCAGGGCAACACCTCCAACATCGTCTTCCTCAAGAGCACCGACGACTCCATGCTCGAGACGCTGGAGAAGATGTCCGGCAAGCGCCACACCACCTACATGGACTCCAAGACGGTGACCCAGGACAAGGGGCACCTCGTGAAGTCGATGAGCGTGGAGGGCAAGGTCTCCTACACGATGGCGACCAAGGAGGAGCCGGTCATCTCCTACAACGACCTGGCCTTCATCTCCGAGCGCAACTCGATCGTGTTCCGTGCGGGTGACTCACCGGTGTGGAACCGCAACGAGATGATCCTGCCGATGAGCTGGCGGCTCTTCAAGGACACGATCGTGCACCCCGGCCACGACTACACGCTCCAGACCATCCCCACGCTGTCCAGCGCGCTGGACTTCGACGTGCGGATGAACCAGCCCGACTTCGAGGCGATGCTGGCCAAGCGCATGCAGCAGGCCGAGCTGGCCGTGGTCTGCCGGGAGAAGTACCAGAAGGCACACGGGCTGTCCCCGGTGGACGTCTCGCGGTTGGACCCGGACACCTACGCCAACGAGGTCATGGAGCTGGTGGACGCCGCCCGCGGTGAGGAGTACGCCGAGGAACGGGGCATGGGCGCGACCGAGGAGGTCAACCCGGAGGACCTCCAGGACGACTTCGACCTGGACGACATGGACTGGGAGTTCGACGAGGCCCTCCAGCGGCTCGTCGACGTCCAGCAGTCACGGATGGACGACTTCCGAACGAAGCGCTACGCGGGCAGGATGGTCAGCCGCGACATGCTGGTCAACTTCTCCTCGGACCCGGAGCGTGTGCACGCGGGCGCCCTGGACGGCACGCTGGACGGTCAGATCGTCGAGGCCTACAAACTGGCGCGGTCCGCGATGGAGCAGGACGGTGCCCACTTCTCGGTGGGGCCTGACGGAGCCCTGCGCAGCTCTGACGGCACGCGGGTCTACATCTCCCGCCGGGATGAGTCGGAGGCGATGCGGAGGCTCCAGAGCGCGAACGAGAGCGCCGGAGAGCGGGTGTACACCGAGGATCCCCAACAGTTGGCCGACCTGCACGGGTTCCAGGTGCACGGGGCGTTCTACGAGTTCCTCGCCGAGCGGGACGACTGGACGGATCTGGCCCGCGGTGAGTTCGACCGGGCGATGGCCCGGGTGATGCGCGAACAGGAGTAGGCGCTCAGAGACAGGGATGAGAAGAAGGGGCGTGGGGGCCGGGGGGCGCCCCCCCCCCGCCCCCGTCCAGTGGGCACACCCGGGCCACCCCCAGAAGGGTATAAAAAACAA
>NZ_JBHYOW010000021.1:28903-69987 GCF_042745575.1 Nocardiopsis sp. NPDC058789 | reverse complement strand
ACGATCCTGGTGGGGGCCGGGGTCTGTTTTTTATCCCCCCCCCCCCCCCCCCCCCGGCGGGGGGGGGGGGGGGGGGGCGGGGCGGGGGGGGGGGGGGGGGCCCCCCCCCCCCCCCCCGACCGCTGTCGTTCCCGTCCGGAGGACGCGGACCGGGCAGGGAGGTCACACGTCCCAGGTGGTCCCGTACCGGTCGGTGAGCTCCCGGACCTCCTCGGGGGAGAGCACCGAGAAGGTGCTCCCCCGGAGGGCGACGACGACGCGCGCGGCCTCCTCCAGCTCGATCGCTCCGGCCAGGGCGGTCCCCGGGTCCGCGCCCGCCACCAGGGAACCGTGGTTGGCGAGCAGCGCCGCGTCGAACCTCCCCGGCAGCTTCGCGAGGTTCTCGGCCAGCCGGTGGCTGCCGGGCGCCGCGTAGGGGACCAGGGGAGCCTGGCCCACACGCATGACGAGGTAGGGCGTGACGGGCGGCAGCGCCGACGTGGCCGACCACGCGGGCAGGCAGGAGGCCGCCGTGGAGTGCGGCGAGTGCAGGTGGACGACGGCGCGCGCCGACCCGGACCTGCGGTACATCTCCAGGTGGAGCGGGAACTCCTTCGACGGGGCGGGACCGCCGGTGTGCGTCCCCGCGTCGTCCAGCACGGACAGGCCCTCGGGTTCGAGATCCCCCAGGGAGACCCCGGTCGGGCTCATCAGGACGGCGCCCCCGACCCTGACCGAGACGTTGCCCGAGGATCCCGGGCTCAGTCCCAGGTCCACGGCGCGGCGTCCCGCCGCGCACAGCTCCTCGGCGGCGCGTCGTGTCTGCTCGTTCACGCGCCCTCCTCCCACGCCCGCACGAACAGGTCCTCGGCGCCGAAGTTCCCGGATTTGAGCATCAGGTGGATGTCCTCACCGTCGCGGTGACCGAGCATCCAGGCCACTCCGGGATCGACCTCCGGGCCCAGGGTGAGCGAGCCGACACCGAGCCGACGCACCACCGCTCCGCTGGTCTCACCACCCGCCACCAGGAGCGCACGTGTCCCCGCGGCAACCAGACGTTCCGCGATCTCGGCCAGGGCCCGCTCGATCACCGGCGCGTCCGCCGTGTCCACGACGTCCTCCGGCGACGCGGTCGCGTAGACGACGAACGGGGCCGCCTCGCTGGCCCGCGCCTCCGTGACGGCGCTCGACACCACGGCCTCGAAGTCCTCCCGGAGCGCTGCGGCGCGGATCCGGAGACCGGAGCCCGACGAGAGAGCGTGCCGCACCTGCCCCTGAGTGGCCCGGGAGGCGCTGCCCGACAGCACCACGCGCGGACCGCCGGGCAGCGTGAACTCCGAGCGCTCGTCGGACCGGGGGCCGCAGAGCCCCTGGGCGAGCGCGCTGCCGCCGGTCAGCAGACGCAGGTCGTCCGTCGCGGCGGCCAGGGTCCGGAGGTCGGCGTCACGCAGGGCGTCCACGACCACGAACCGAGCTCCGGCCTCCCGGGCGGCGCCGATGGCGTCGCGCACCGCGTCGGCGCCCCGGGACACCACCGGCCACGGCACCAGGGCCGTGTCGTCCGCGCCCCGGCTGACCTGTGGTTCGAGCAGCCGGAGCAGGTTCGAGTCGGTCATGGGGGTGAGCGGGTGGTGGCGCATGGGCGACTCGTCCAGCGGCTCGTCGCCGACGAACAGGTGGCCCCGGTAGACGGTGCGCCCGTTCGCGGGGAAGGCCGGGGCGATCACCGTGACCTCCTCGTCCAGGGCCTCCAGGACCGCCTCGGAGACCGGGCCGATGTTGCCCTCCGGAGTGGAGTCGAAGGTGGAGCAGTACTTGACGTAGAACCGTTCACACCCGGCCCGGCGCAGCCACGCCAGCGCGTCCAGCGACACCGCGACCGCCTCGTCGACGGGCATCGTGCGCGACTTCAGGGCCACGACCACGGCGTCGGCACCGTTCGCGGCGTCGAGCGTGTGCCGCTCGCCGTCCGCGTCCGCTCCCAGGACGACGGTGGTGCGGAAGCCCGCGGACGTGAGCGTGATGGCGAGGTCGGTGGCTCCGGTGAGATCGTCGGCGATCGCGCCGAGGGTCGCCATGGGTTCTCCTGTGGATCGATGGTGGTGGACGGACGGGGGGAGGGGCGACGGCGTGGAGGGGTGTTCCGTGGAGGGGGACCCCACGGAACACCCCCTAGACGAGACCGGTCGCGATCATGACGTTCAGGACGGCGAACCCGGTGATACCGGAGATGACCGAGGCCACCCCGATGGAGCGGATGCCCTGCCCGACGGTCATGTTCGACAGCGTCGTGGTGACCCAGAAGCCGGAGGAGTTCGCGTGCTTCATGATCTGCGCGCCGGTCGCGCAGGCCAGGTACACCACCAGCGGCGAGAGGTCGAGGGCGGGCAGGAGCGGCTGCATGATCGCGGCCGAGGTCATGACGCCCAGGATGTTGGAGCCGGTGATGGTGCACACGGCGGCGGCGATGAGGAACGGGATGATGACCGGGGACAGCCCGGTGCTCTCGATCGTTCCCGCGACGTTCTCGGCCACTCCGGTCTCCCGGATGATGGTGGCCAGCGCGCCGCCGACACCGGTCAGCGCGAGGGGCATGGCCGCGATGCGCAGTCCGGACTCGAACAGGTCGTTGAGGGTGGCCTTGTCCCGCCAGCGCCCCCGGAAGAGGGGCAGGGCGAGGAGGCAGGCGAGGAACAGCGCCATCGTCGGCTCACCGACGAACAGCACGGTCGCGGTGAACCACGAACCCTCGGGCAGGATCGGGGCGGTCAGGGACGCGACCACGATGAAGACGATGGGCGCCAGGATCGGGAGCAGGGAGCCGAAGAGCCCGACCCGGGGCGCCTCGTCCCCGCCGGTGACGGCGTCTGAGGAGGCGCCGGCCGACCCGGAGGCCCCGGAGGAACCACCCCCGGCGTTGGCCAGGTGCTCGACGAACTCGGGCTTGGGCGGCACGTGCGTCTTGGTCCGCGACAGGTAGATCGTGGCGGCCAGGATGCCGGGGACGCCCACGGCCAGTCCGTAGATGATGGCCTCGCCCATGCTGACGTCCAGGAGCGAGGCGGACGCGAGCGGGCCCGGACCGGGCGGGATGACCGAGGTCATGACGTAGGCGCCGATGTAGAGGATCGGGCCGAGCTTCATCATCGAGATGCCCGTGCGGTAGGCCAGGGCGGAGACGATGGGGATGAGCATGACGACGGCGGTGTCCGCGATGAGCGGGATGCCGAGGACGGTGGAGGCCAGGGCGATCGCCCAGGGCACCTTGTTCTCGGAGAACAGCCGCAGGGCCGTCTCGGTGATCTTCATGGCCGCGCCGCTCAGTTCGAGCATCTTGCCCAGGACGCAGCCGAAGATGATCAGGAGGCCGACGTTGGCCAGTGTGCTCCCGAAACCCTCCTTGACCAGCTCGACGGTTCCGGTGCCGCCCATGCCCAGGACGAGCCCGAGTGCCACGACGACGATGAACAGCGTGGCCACGGGGTGGACCTTGAACCGTGCGATGAAGAGCACGAGCACGGCGATGGCGCCAAGGAACGCCAACAGTGTGAGGACGTCCGACATGTCACTGCTCTCCGGTGTTCAGGGGCGAGCGTGTGCGCGCCTGGTTCCAGGTGTCGAGGAGCGTGTCCTCGGGGTCGGCCAGGTCGCCCAGGAGCAGCAGCTCCCCGGCGGCCACGTCGCGGGCCAGGGTGGTGTGCGCCGCCAGGTAGAGGGGCGCGACGTCGGCGGGGGCGTCGGCGGAGTCCAGCAGGACGGGCGCCACACCGGTCACGTCGTGGTGGTGGCCGCCCATGTCGAGCCTGGTCCCGGCGGGAAGCGCGGTGCGGGCCCGTCCGGCCAGGACAGCGTGCGGGGCGGGCGGACGCGAGCCCGCGGCCCGGTGGTGGTCGGCGGCGGCCAGCACGCTCAGCGGTGTCTCCACACCCATGAGGTGGTACGGCAGGTACAGGCAGGCGTAGCGTCCCGAACGCGAGACCACGTGGCCCTTCTGCGCGAGGAGTGACCAGGAGACGTCGTCACCGGTGCGGACGACGGCGAAGACGCCGCCGGCGAAGGAGGCCTCGTCCGGCAGGCGCAGCACGCTGAAGACGTCCACGACGCCCGAACGGGTCAGGATGCCGCCGTCCTCCGCGAGTGCGTAGACGTCGGCCAGCTCGGCTGTGCGCGCGACGGGGTAGTGCAGGGACTCCACGTCGGGTACCAGGCCGGTGAAGTTGGCGACCACGCCCATCTCGCAGTAGTCGGCGGCGGCCGAACGCGTGATGTCGGAGACGGCCAGGGCCCGGGAGGCGAGCGTGGCGGGCACGTCCTCGCCCAGGGTGAGCAGGGAGGCCATCTCGGGAGCGTGGACCTCCTGGTCGAGCTGGCGCACGCGGCCGGTGGCGGGGTCGAAGACGAGGTCGTACTCACCGGACTTGCCGATGGCGACGACGTCGAGCCCGAGCAGGCGCGTGCGCTCGTACCACTCGATGAGGTTGGCGGGCTGGTCCCCGATACCGGGCGTGTAGACCACGCCCCGCTCGGCGGCCAGGGCGGCCAGGGCGACGCCGGAGACGGAGTCGACCTCCTTGGAGACCATCACCACGTGGCGACCGGTCCCGATGGCCAGCCGCGCGGCGTCGGTGCCCGCCGCGGGGCTGCCGGTGGCCTCGACGAGCACGTCGTAGTCGGCGTGTTCGAGCAGGGCGGCGTCGTCGATCACGGCGATCTCGTCACCGGACAGCGCGGCCAGGTCGCCGGGGGTGGAACACGCCCTCAACGCGGCGGCCGGGTACCCGAGTTCGACGCACAGGGCGACGGTCCCCTCGGTGTCCAGGTCGCACAGGACCGAGGGACGCAGGCGTTCCATGCGCGGCGTCTGGGCGAGCAGTGTGCGGGCGAAGCCGCCCCGTGCTCCGGTGATCGCGTAGCGCACGGTCGGCGGGGGCGGACCCGTGGTGCTGGTGGCTTGCATGGTTCTCCTTCTCTCACGTCACGGTGGACACGCTGTCCTCATCCGTAACGGCAACACGCCCTGTTTAACAGGAGAGGAACATGCGAGTCAACAATTATCACGCCTCGTATCATCTGGTAACACTCGCTACCATGGTCCTGTGAACGCACTCGAAGGAGGACGATGATCCCGGCGCAACGGCGCGAACTGCTCCTGAGAGAACTGCGCGGCACGGGTGTGCTGAGCGTGAAGGAGCTCTGCGACATCCTCGGTGTCTCGCACATGACGGTCCGCCGCGACATCATGAACCTGGAGGAGGAGGGGCGGGTCCGATCGGTCCCCGGCGGCGTGGAACTCGCCTCCCAGGTCCGCACCGAGCCCTCCTACCTGGACAAGTCCCGTCTGGACCTGGACGAGAAGCGCGCCATGGCCCAGGCGGCGGCCGCCCTGGTCGAGGACGGTCACACCGTCTACCTGGACGCCGGGACGACCCTGGGTCACCTGGTGCCGTCGCTGTGGGGAGTCACCGGACTCACGGTCATCACCAACGACCTCACCACGGCGGCCTCGCTGTCCGACCACCCCGACCTGTCCCTGTACTTCGTCGGTGGGCAGATCGACCGTGAGAACCGCTCGGCGGTGGGCGACATGGCCGCCGCGACCGTGGCGGAGTTCAACATCGACGTCGCCTTCATGTCGACCAGTTCGTGGGACATCGGGCGCGGTTCGACCACGCCCTCGCGGTCCAAGGTCGCCGTCAAGCGCGCCGCGATGGCGGCCGCGTCGTCGTCGGTGCTGGTCGCCGGGGCCGACAAGTACGGCGCGTTCGGCACCTTCAAGGTCGCCGCGTTGGAGAGCTTCTCGACGGTGATCACCGACGACCGTCTGGCCGAGTCGTCCGCGCGGGCCATACAGGAGGTCGGTGTCAGCCTGGAGATCGTGAGCCCCCAGAGCGTATCCGACGAGGTGGCGCGTCTGGACCCCACCGTCTGACCCCCACCGTGACCGGCGCCCCCGGTCACGGTGAGGACGGCCCCGAAGTGGCCCCGGGGCCCCGGGGCCCCGGGGCCCCACCCCGTCTCGGGCGCGGGGTCAGGGGCGGCGGGTGCGGAAGTCGCGGGAGCCCGGGGCCAGGGCCGCCAGGGCCGGGGCCAGGACGCACAGGGCGGCGCAGGCGAGCAGCACGGTCTGCGCACCGAAGACCTGGGCGGCGGGGGCGATCAGCGCCAGCCCGACCGGGGCGAACCCGTAGGCGAACAGGAAGTCCAGCGACGACACCCGGGCCAGCTTGTCCGGGGCCACTTCGCGCTGGGCGGCGGTGAACCACGGGACGTTGAACAGCTCCACGCCGAGGCCCACCACGGCGTAGGCGGCGAACACCCAGAGTCCGCCGACGGGGAACACCAGGCTCAGCGGGGCGAGGGCGTACAGACCCAGCCCGAACAGGGCCCACCAGCCCTGGGCGCGCGGCTTCCAGCGGGAGACCAGCACCGCTCCGACCAGGGCCCCGGCGGTGTACGCCGTCAGCGCGCCGGCCAGCACGGCCTCGGTCCCGTAGTGGTCGCGGCTGGCCAGGGGGAGCAGGACGTTGGTCGCGGAGTAGCCCAGGGCGATCACCACGGTCAGGGCGCCCAGCCCGGCGAGGAACCAGGTGTGGCGGCGCGCCTCGGTGAGCCCCTCGGCGAACTCCACGTGGAAGGGCGCCCGCGCGGGGCGCTCGACGGGGGCGGCGTCTCCGCCTCGGGGCAGCAGGGCCGCGGCCAGCCAGAGGGCCGCCGTGACCAGCAGGAGCACCTGGGGGCCGGTCACCGTGGCCAGCAGGGCGGTCAGGCCGGGGGCCAGGAAGGTCACCCCGCGCACCGAGAAGGTCAGCGCCGCGTTGGCCTGTTGGCGGTCCTCGGCGGGCACCACCTCGGCGGTGAGCGCCTGGAAGGCGGGGCGGCAGGCGCCCTGGCCGACACCCACGACGGCGGCGGCAGCGGTCATCAGGGCGACCGAGCCGCCGCCCAGCCCGGCGGCGAGGACCGGGCTGGCGACGGCCGCCGCCAGCCCGGACCACAGGACCACGGCCCGGCGCGAGTGGCGATCGGCGTACAGGCCGCCCAGGGGGACCGCGACCAGGAACCCGGCGGTGCGGGCGGCCAGGACGAGCCCGAGCCCCACCGCGCTCAGCGTTCCGTGCAGGACCGCGAGGCCCAGGATGAACGGCATGGCCCAGGTGGCCAGGCCCGACGCGGTGGTCGCGCACCACAGGCGGACGAAGGTCGGCCGGAGCAGCGGTGCGCCACGGCGCTCCCGGGGACGGGTCGTGTTCGGCGTCGTGGACACGAGGAGTACTCATCTCGGTTCGGGGTGTGTAGGGTCTCACTCTAGTGAAAACGATTATCAGTTGCGACTCTGTTGGCGAAACTGGATCCCACGGCGCGGGCGGTTGGCCTGCGGTGGGGTGGATGTCCGCTTCCGTGGGGGTTGGCGCTCGCGTGAAGGGGGCAGCGACCTCGTGGAGCGAGGAGCTCCTCGTGACAACGATAATCGTTTTCGCTATGGTCGTCGGAACCGGCGCCCCCAGGGCGTACCGACCGACGCCCCCTGCCCCGAAAGGCCACGCGTGGACCCCGCACAGATCGCCCAGCTGCCCCCACCGCTGCCCGCCGAACGGATCATCGGCCTCAACCAGCCCAGGGTCGACCTGCACACCCTCCGCTCCTACTCGTGGAACGGGTGGGAGTTCGACGTCCCGCCCGAGGTGTTCCTCCCCGGCGCCACCAGCCGGATGATCCACCAGCGCGTCCTCGACGACGACATCGACGTGCGCGGACGCGTCTACGCCGCCATGGGAGTCGGACTCGGGGTCGAGGCGGCCGTGGCCGGGCTCCGCGGCGCGGCCCGGATCCTCGCCGCCGACGTCCACCCGGCCAGCGTGGCGGCCACCGAGCACAACTACCGGCGCGTCGTCGGCGCGGGGGAGGGGACCGCGTTCGTCCCGCTGGTCTCCGACCTGTTCGCCGCCTTCCCGCCCGAACCGCGACTCGACGTGGTCACCTTCAATCCGCCGGCGGTCAGCCAGCCCGTGAGCGACGACCCCGACATCGTCCGCAACGTCTGCGCGGGCCGACCCGTCACCGACGCGTTCTTCACCCAGCTCGCCGAACGCGACCTCCTGGCCCCCGGTGGCCAGGTCTACTTCGTCGCCTCCAACACCGCGGACCTGCGGGGGATCATCGGCCACGCCGTCGAGGAGGGCTTCACGGCCCACGTCCACCACCTGCACGACTGGAACGACGGAGTCCTGACCTACCTGTTCCGCCTCACCCGGGAGAACGTCAAGTGAGCCACCCCCAGACCCTCGACACCCTTCTCCAGTCGGTGCTCGACACCCCCGACCTCCCCGTCGCCACCAGCGTGTTCTGGGTTCACCACGGCACCCGCCTGGCCGGGGGCGACGTCACCTACCTCAACCAGTACGTCCTGGTCCGGATCGGCCGGGCCTTCGGCGCGTGCTCCTTCGAACCGGGCCAGCTGGACCCCGACGTGTGCGCGGACCTGTCCGGCAGACCCCTGGCCGACCTCCTGAGAGGCCCGGCCCCGGTACGGCTCGCCGCGTTGGACGCCTACCTGGGCCAGGCCCACCCCCACTCCGAGGACCCCCGCGCCGAACGGGTCACCCTCCCGTACGGCACCCCCGAGGAGCGCGCCGTCGCTCGCGACCGCGCGATCGCCGGTCTCCTCCCCGACCCCGACGGCAGGCGGATCGCCCTGATCGGCGTGGTCAACCCCCTCGTGGCCGCGATCCGGGAGCGGGGCGGCCAGTGCCTGCCCTGCGACCTCAACCTCCGCCGCACCCAGTGGGGAGACCCCGTCAGCCCCGACATGGAGGAGGTCCTGGCCGAGGCCGACGCGGTCGTGGCCACCGGCATGACCCTGGGCAACGGCAGCTTCGACCGCCTCCTGGAACGCTGCCGCGAACGCGACCTTCCGTTGGTCCTGTACGCGCAGAGCGGCAGCGCGGTCGCCCGGGCCTTCCTCGGCTCGGGCGTCACGGCGGTCTCCGCCGAACCCTTCCCGTTCTCGCAGTTCAGCGCAGAACCGACCCACCTCTACCGCTACCGAGAAGGAACCCGAGAGTGACCGTAGGAACTGGACAGGCGACCTGCCACCACGGTGAGATCCTCCAGGGCGTGTTCCTGGACGAGCGGGGACGCCCCACCCGTGGTCTGGTCACCCTGCCGATGTCCGAGCCCCGGACCCGCGCGCTGTTCACCCCGTTCTCCGTGAAGGCGCCCCGGCACGTCGTCGTCGACCCCCTCGACCGTGCCAAGGCGGCACGCGCCGCCGAACTCGCCGTGGCGGAGTGCGCGCGCGTGGCCGGGACACCGCTGGTGGGCGGCTACCTCAGCGTCCGGGGCGGGGCCCGGCCCGGGCTCGGCATGGGTTCGTCCACCAGCGACGTGACGGCATCGGTGCGCGCGGTCGCGGCCGGGCTCGGCGTGGAGCTGTCCCCGGAGTCCGTGGCCCGGGTCGCTGTCGCGGCGGAGGGCGCCAGCGACCCGGTCATGTTCGGGGAGCGCCCCCTGCTGTTCGCCCAGCGTGAGGGCCGTGTCCTGGAGGAGTTGGGCCCCGTGCTGCCGGAGATGGCGGTCGTGGGCTGTCTGACCGGAAGTGGCCAACCGGTCGACACCCTCTCCTTGAAGGGGAACGCACGACGGGGGGACATCGCCGTCTACGAGAGGTTGCGTGCCGCGCTGCGTACCGCGATCACCGAGGAGGACGTGGCCGGGGTCGGGCGCGTCAGCACCGAGAGTGCCATCCTCAACCAGCGTGTGCTGCCCAAGGACGAGCTGGGCACGCTGAGGGAGGTCGCCCGCGAGTGCGGTGCGGTGGGCATCCAGGTGGCGCACAGCGGCAACGTGGCCGGTGTGCTCTTCGACGCGGCCGCCCCCGATCTCGGGGAACGCCTCGCGGCCGCCGCCGACCGCCTCGACGCGGCGGGGCTCACCCCCCACCGCGTGTTCTCCACGTCCACACGGTTCGGTGCCTCGCCGCCCCCCTTCGCACGGCCCGTCCTCACCGGGGTCGCCTCGACCCCACCCACCCCGGCCCCACCACCCTCGACCACCGCGGAGCCACCTTGGACGAGCACGTTTCGGAAGCCATCGCCAGACCCGACCTGATCGACCTCGGCGGGGGCCTGTTGTGCCTGCGCTTCGAGTCCATGAAGGTGGCCTCCGCACTCGCGGCCGTACGCCACCTGCTCGACACCGGGGTGGTCCGCCCCGGTGACACCCTCATGGACAGCTCCAGCGGCATCTACGCCTACGGGCTGGCCCTGGCCGCCCACCGGTACGGCCTGCGCTGCCACATCATCGGTTCCACCACCATCGACCAGCCCCTCCGCCTCCAACTGGCGATCCTGGGCGCCACCCTGGAGCAGATGCCGCCCTCGGACGACCTCCGGCTGGACCAGGACCGCCGGGTGCGACGGGTCGGGGAAGTGCTCCGTGAACACCCCGACTACCACTGGATGCGGCAGTACCACGACGTCGTCCACGGCCTCGGCTACCGGGCGGTGGCCGACCAGATCCGCAAGGAGACCGGAGACGGCCCGCTCACCCTGGTGGGCGGGGTCGGATCGGGCGCCTCCACCGGGGCGCTCGCCCGCTACCTGAGGGAGAGCGCCCCGGACACCCCGCTCGTGGGGGTCCAGCCGTTCGGCAGCGTCACCTTCGGCAGCGACCACGTCACGGACCCGCAGATCATCATCGCGGGCATCGGCAGCTCCATCCCCTTCGGCAACGTCGACCACACCCTGTACGACACCCTGCACTGGACCGGTTTCGACGCGGCCCTGGCCGGGAGCACGGACCTGCTCCGCCGCCACGCGGTCTTCGCTGGGCTCTCCACGGGAGCCGCCTACCTGGTGGCGCGCTGGGAGGCGGCGGCCGCCCCGGACCGGCGGGTGGTGTTCGTGGCCCCCGACACCGGACACCGGTACGTGGACACGGTCTTCGCGCGACACGAGGAGGCCGCTGACGTCACCGACCTCGCTCCCCGGGAGGTCGGTGACCTCAAGGAGCTGTCGCCGCCCTGGTGCCGGATGGCCTGGGGGCGCCAGCCCGCCCCGGAACGGGCGGTCCACCGGGAGTGACCGACCCGAGGAGGGCCGGGCCGCGACCCGGCCCTCCTCGGACCGGGGTCAGAGACCGACCAGCAGGTAGGCCAGCGGGCCCGCGATGAGGGTGCTGAGGATGACCCGCTGGAACCAGATCACCACGAGCTGCCCCACCGTCAGCGGGATGCGGGTGGCCAGGACGCAGGGGACGAGCGCGGAGAAGAAGACGATCGAGGACACCGACACGACCCCGACCACCAGACGGAGCACGAGGTCCTCGGACCCGGCGGCCACGGTGGCGGGCAGGAACACCTCGGCGATCCCCACCGAGAGCGCCTTGGCGGCCAGCATGGGGTCGGAGAGCCCCACCACCCAGGTGAAGGGGACGAAAACGTAGGCCAGCAGATCGAAGACCGGGGTGGAGTGCGCCACGACCAGTCCGATGGTGCCCACGGACATGATCGACGGGAGGATGGACATGCTCATCCGGACCCCGTCCACGAAGTTCACCCACACGTTGCGCGGCAGGGAGGGCGCCGCGACCAGGGCCTTCCTCGCCTCGCGCCACGCGTGCCCGACGCGGTTGCCGGTGACCTCCTCCTCGGGCTGCGGCGTCGCCCCGGGGAAGTGGTCGTCCGGGATACGGCTCAGCGGCGGGACGCGCACGAGGATCGCGGTGACCGCGTAGGTGACGAGGAACGTCAGGAAGAAGTAGGTCAGCCAGATCCCCATCAGGTCGAGGGTGTTGGCGATGACCACCATGAACGTGACCGAGACCGTGGAGAACCCGATCGCGATGATCGCCGCCTCCCGGCCGGTGTACCGCCCGGACTGGTAGACGCGGTCGGTGATGAGCAGGCCCAGCGAGTAGCTGCCCACGAACGAGGCGGCGGCGTCCACGGCCGAGCGTCCGGGGACGCGCCACACGGGCCGCATCACGCGTTGCAGCAGCACGCCGACGAACTCCATGAGCCCGTATCCGACCAGCATCGCGAGGAAGACCGCGCCGACCGGCACGAGGAGGCCGACGTTCACGGCCACGGCGTTGAACAGGAAGGGGGCGAGGTCGTCGCCCATGAACCACGCGGGACCCACGTCCAGGATCACCATGGAGGCCACGACCAGGCCCACGATGTTGAGCAGGGCGAACACGAGCTTCACACCGCTGTGCCGCCACGTTCCCGTGACGAAGGGGACCACGGTCCCGGCCGCGATGACCAGCCAGATCACGTAGGGAAGGGCGGGTCCGAGCCCGGCCTGGAGGAGGGTGACCAGATGGTCGAGGGGGATGGCGTTCCGGTCCCCGAAGGTCACGGGAACGAAGAACATGAAGATGCCGATACCGCTGTAGACGACCAGGCGCCACGTCCCGGCCGCCTTCGAAGCGGTCGCGTTGTCGCTCACGGGGGGGCTCCTCCTGCCTCTGAAATGGGAGTATTCCCGGAATCGAAGCAGAAAGTGACGCGGGACACCCGGGCCTGAGAGCAGAAAGCGTCCGAGATCTCGGACATCGGGTTTCGTCCCGGGGTCCGAGCGTTTCCCCCGTGTGTCCGGCTCAGCCCTCCTCCTCCACCAGTGCGAGGAGGCCGTCGATGTTCGCCCGCAGGAACGCGGAGAGCTGGGGCGGCAGGAGGCGGATGCCCGCGAGGGCCTCCCGTGAGGCGGGGAGACGGACCACCTCGTAGGTGCCGCGCCCGGGTTCGGTGAACTCGGCTCCGGTCCGGTCGGCGAGGTTCATGGAGGTCAAGCGGGCGACGAAGACGTGCTGGACACCCGTGCCGCCGGGGAGGTCGTCGGTGATGACGAGGACCTGGCGGACCCGGTCGATCCGGCCGCCGAGTTCCTCCAGGACCTCACGGCGCAGGGCCGCTTCGACGCTGACGTCGTCCGCTTCACGACCGCCTCCGACGGAAACCCAATAGGGCTCCCGGCCGGGTCTGGTGCGCTTGATGAGCACGAGGCGCCGCTCGCTGTCGAAGAGGAGGGCGCGAGCGCTCTGCTTGACGACGCCGGTCATGTGTCCCCGCTTCGGTTCGTCCCATGGTGAGGAGAGCTTCGGCTCGCGCCGATCCCGGGCGGCCCGTCGCGTCGCGCCCGCCACTCTCCGGGCCTGATCGAGTGGGTCGCCCGGGGGAGGGCTCGGACTCTGAGGCGGGAGGGGGCTCAGAAGGAGGAGACGCGCAACAGCGCGGACCATTCAGAGGAGGGGAAGGAGAGGTAGCCCAGGTCGCGTTGGGTGGAGTCGCGCACCGCGAAGCGTTGGGGTTCGTCCAGGAAGGGGCCCGCTTCGACGCAGCTGCGGCCGCCATCAGGACTATGGCTGCTGATGTGCCAGCCGACCTCGACGCACTGTCCACCAGTGTCAGAGCTGTAGCTGCTTGTGCGCCAACCAATAACGGCCGACGTGTCCCGGTTCATTACAGGTTCCTCTCCAAGGCTGCGATGAACGCGACCGAGTCCTCAGGGCTCAAGCTCATCCCCTGCAAGCGATCGTACAAGGCCGCCAGATGCCCGGCTTCTTCGGATTCCAGGTAGAAACCGCCTGCCGGGCTCACGGAATAGGCGATCAGAGGGAAGGGGTCCTCCATATCGATGAGGCGAAAGCCCCCGTCGGGGCTCACCAGAGCGCCAGCCTCGAAGGGGACGACTCTGATCCCGATGTTAGGCCGTTCCGAACAGGCCAGAAGGTGCCGGATCTGGTCCTTCATGACCTCGCGACCGCCGACCATCCTCTGAAGGGCGGCCTCCTCCATGACGATGTCGAGTTGTACGGCGTTCTCACCTTCGAGGATGGCCTGCCGTGACATCCTGAGTTCGACGCCTCGTTCGATCTGAGCGGATGAATCATGCGGGTTGGCAGCACGGAACAATGCCTCCGCGTACGCCGCCGTCTGCACGAGCCCGTTGACGGGCGTGATGTCGAACGTGCGGATGCGATCAGCGCGGCTCTCCAACCACATGTAGTCGATGAACCAGTCAGCGATCTCGGAGGAGTACTTCTCCCACCATCCGGTCCTGCTGATCTCCTTGGAGAGCCGGAGCAACGAGGCGCGCTGCTGCTCGCCCTCCACCCCGTAGAGGTCCATCAGGGCGAGAACCTCGGGTTCACGGACCGGCAGTGCGCCCGACTCGAACTTGCTGATGGCCGAGAAGCTGCGTTGCAGGTACTCGGCGGTGTCGGTGAGTTTGAGCCCGTTCTGCTCGCGCAGCTCCTTCAGCATCTTTCCCAGCCACTGCGCCCGCAGCGTCGGCCTTCGCTTCGGCATGTGTGCCTCCTTGAAGATGTCTAGGAAAATTGTACCTACAACTTGACTTGTGATTGTACCTGCCTCAGTCACACTTTAAGTGAGGCAGGTATCACTCGGTGCGATCGCGCCGGATGTGGGCCGCCTGCTGACACAAAGACAGCCGCCCGGGGTGGGGTAGCGAGATTGCAGCCTCTTCGCCCCACCTCGGGCGGCCTTCAAGGAGGGAACGCCGATGAACGATGTCCACATCCCCACCCCCATTGTTGCCCAGGAGTGGGACAAGATCGACACCTCCGTGGACAACGAGGAGCCTCAGATCCTGTCCTCCGAGCAGTACGCTCGCTACTGCGCCACCATCCGGGACCTGTTGCGCGCCGCTGGCCTGTCAGTTCAGGACTTCGACCGGGAGACCCCGGAGTTCCTGGTGATCGACGACGAGGAACTGGGAATGCAGGTGCGGCTGAGCCCCGACCGTCTGGCGAACGTCGAGATCACCCTCGGCGAGGACATGGCGGAGGCCTTCAACACCGTGCGGTTCGCCGGTCACCTGGTCCGCCTCTTCGAGCTGGGCCGAAGGTTCCGTGAGGACGGCACCGCGACCCTCTGACCTCGGACCGTCCTCTCACGCCACCGTTTCCCTCCGAGGCCGGTGCGGGCCGCTCCGGGACCTCCCGGGGCGACCCGCCGGTCGCTCATCCCTGGAGCTCGCGCAGGTACTCCGAGAACTCTCTAGTTTCGGATTCGGGGTCACGGTGTGCTCATATTGGAAGTCGTCGTTGGTGCCGGTCCTTGCCGGTGCTGCCGCCGTCGGACGTTGGCTGTCCTCTTCGGCCCGAACCGGCTCGTGGTGCTGCCTGCTGTCTTCTCCTTAGAATTCGATCAGGGAGGCGATGAATCATGCGGCGTATGTGGGTTTTTGTCTTCTGTGTCCAACTTTTGAGAAGTTTCTGCTCCCCGCGCACGCGGGGATGGACCCGTCGAGCGTGTCCGCGACCTGGAGATCCGGCACTGCTCCCCGCGCACGCGGGGATGGACCCCCTGAGGAGTGGGCGGAGAAGTTCGCTGCTGCCTGCTCCCCGCGCACGCGGGGATGGATCCGTCTACTATGCGGCGTTTACGCCGATTTCCTCCTGCTCCCCGCGCACGCGGGGATGGACCCGCGCTGCTGATCGTGCGGCACGGGTCCACCCGCTGCTCCCCGCGACCGGTGAGCCCCCGTCACAGACGCCCACACAGACCAGGGTGTTCGGTCCGTCCTGGCACGTGCGGGAAGACCTGGTGGACATCTCGGCAACCATCATGGACACGTTCGCTGAGTGGAGCGCCGTCATCAGTCGCTTTTCCGTGCGCATCCTGAACGGAGTCGTGGAGGCGTGCGAAAGCCTGATCGACAGCCCACCGCGCTCGGAACCCTGGAGCAGGCACAGGCGTTCCGATGCGCCACCAGTGCCGCACGGCGCGCGCTCGGGCTGGCCACCACACGACGAACCCGGTGCCCCTCCTGCGGGACACCGGGCCTGATCATCGAAGGCGGGCAGAGCCTCCTGCGACTACTGCGGAGCGAGCAGTTCGGTGACCAGGCCTTCCGCGTAGGGCCTCAGCCGCGCGTGGATGTCGTCTCGTTCGGAAGCTTGGATAATCTCCGCGCAGATCACCAGCTGCGCGAGTCGGCCGGTCTCCGTCCGGAGCAAGCTCCCGAACACATCACGAACCTTCGAAGCCGTTGCGGGGGCCGGGAGACTGTACGCGAGCAGAACCGCAGCGTCGTAGCCTGCTGGAGCCCCACCCCACCCTTCCCAATCGATGAGTTCCAGGGGCTCCTTGGTGACGTTCGCCCAGTGGAGGTCACCGTGAGCAGTCCGCCAGTCCTTGACGGTCAGATCAACACCTTCCAGCGCGGGAATGAAGCGGGGAATCCTGTGGATGAACGCCTGTGTTATCACCTCTCGGCCTACAGGCATGGGGGTTCGACCGACTTCATCAACCGCCCCATGCAGCGCCGACCACCACTGATCAGTCACATCAGCGGGTGCTGAAAGGTCGGGCGTCTCTGAGAGTTCCTTGCCTCGAAGAAGCGCCCACAGGTGAGCCTGGAACGCAGCTCCGTCAGACGACCACGAGTGGTCCGCGAGCAGGTCCGGTCGTGGAATCGTCGCGCTCAAATACCTCTCAGCAAGTGCCGCCCCTTCCCAGAGCTTGCCCTCCGGGCGCGGCGCGGCCATCACTCGCAGCCACGCCTCAACTCCGTTCGCGGCCACCACTGGTCCGCTCAGGGTCCTCCCTCCGAGCCCGGAACGGAGAGCGACCTCCGAAGGTGCTGAGGCTCCGAGGAACGTGACAGCCTGGTGCCACTGATCAGTGAGGTCGTTCGGGAGCGGGATCGAGGAGTTCACAGAGTTTCCTGAGTCGGTGGTCGGACAGCGGATCACCAACGTTGTCAGCCGCCTGCTCCCAGCGCTCGGAGTTCGTGGTGCTGATGAGCAGGCCGGTCAGCCCGGGGGAACGGAAGTGGCCACGGGCACCGCTGCTTCCGCACCGCTGGCTCCTGGGGAAGGCCCGCCGACCTCGGGGCGTCACTTCCCTCCGAGACCGGGGCGGGCCGCGCCGGGACTCCTCTCGGGGCGGCCCGCCGATCGCTCACCCCTGGAGCTCGCGCAGGTACTCCGCGAACTTCTCCAGGCCGTCGATGTTGCGCGGGCCCGAGATGCCCTCGTTGTAGTCCAGCACGAAGAAGTTCTCCTCCCGCACGGCCGGGACCTCGGCCATGGCGGGGGACGACGTCAGGAAGTCGATCTTCTCCTGGGCGGGCTGGTCGCCGTAGTCCAGGATGATGATCACCTTCGGCTCCGCCTCCACCACGGGCTCCCAGCCCACCTGGGTCCACCGCTGCTCCAGGTCACCGAAGATGTTGCTGCCCCCGGCGTGCTCGATGATGTCGTGGGGCGGGACCTGGTTGCCCGCGGTGAAGGGCTGGTCGGTGCCGGAGTCGTAGAGGAAGACGCGGGTCGGGTCGCCCTCGGGCACCTGCTCCTCGACCGCCGCCACCCGCTCCCGGTAGCCCGCGACCAGCTCGGTGGCGCGCTCCTCCACTCCGAAGATCCGTCCCATCCGCTCCAGGTCGGTGTAGAGCCCCTCGAACGGCGTCACCCGCTCGGGGTGGCCGGGGTAGTTGAAGCAGGACTCGGCGTGCATGAAGCTCTGGACGCCGATGCCGTCGAGGATCTCGGGGGTGATGCCCCGTTGGTCACTGAAGCCCGAGTTCCAGCCCGCGACCACCAGGTCCGCCTCCGCGTCCACCACCAGCTCCCGGTTGAGCAGGTCGTCGCTGAGGAACTCGACGGCCGCGTAGTCCTCGGCCCACGGCGACTCCTCGACGGGCGGGTTGGCCGGGGGCATCACGTAGCCGTGCACGTGGTCGACCAGCCCGAGTGCGAACAGCTTGTCCGCGCTGCCGCCCTCGTAGGCGACCACCCGCTGCGGCGTGGTGTACTCCACCTCCTCGCCACAGCGCTGGACGGTGACCGGTCCGGCCCCGGCCTCGGAGGTCCCCTCGACCCGGGCGCCGCAGCCGGCGAGCAGGACGGAGACGGTCACGAGGGGGACCAGGGCGAGCGGGCGGAGCGGGATTCGGGGATTCATCGGGGGTCCTTCCTTGAGGGTGGGAGCCGGTACAGCAGCTGGGGGCCGCCGGTGAGGGGGTGGGGGACGACGGTGGCCTCCACGCCGAAGACCTCCCGGAGCAGGGCGGGCGTGAGCACCTTCTCGGGGCTGCCCGCGTCGACCAGCGCGCCCTCGGAGAGCACACCGACCACGTCGCAGGCCGAGGCGGCCAGGTTGAGGTCGTGCAGGACCACCAGCACGGTCACGCCCACGTCGCGCAGCAGGGAGAGCAGGTCGAGCTGGTGGCGGACGTCCAGGTGGTTGGTGGGCTCGTCCAGCACCAGCACGCGCGGCTCCTGGACCAGGGCGCGGGCCACCAGGACGCGCTGGCGCTCGCCTCCGGAGAGCTCGAGCACGCCGCGCCCGGCCAGGTGCGCCACGTCCAGCAGTTCCATCGAACTCCGGCACAGGGCGCGTTCCCGGGCACTGAGCGGCTGGTTCCCGCGCAGGTGGGGGGTGCGTCCCAGCGCGACCAGCTCCTCGACCGTGAAGTCGAGGTCGCTCCCGTTCTCCTGCGTGAGGGCCGCCACGCGCTGGGCGCTGGCGCGCGGGCTCAGGGAGGTCAGGTCATCGCCGTCCAGCAGCACCCGGCCCGCAGTCGGACCCAGGGCCCGGTACACGCAGCGCAGGGCCGTGGACTTGCCGGAGCCGTTGGGGCCGACCAGCCCCACCACCTGCCCGTCCGAGACGTCCAGGGTGAGCTGGCGGACGATCCGCGCGCCGCCCAGGTCCACCGAGAGCTCGTCGAGTCGCAGGTCCATCAGCGTCCTCCGAACAGGTAGCCGCGACGGCGCATCAGCATGATGAACACCGGGACGCCGATCAGCGCCGTGATCACTCCGAGGGGGAGTTCGCGCGGGGCCACGACCACCCGGGAGACCAGGTCCACCCAGACCATGAGCACCGCGCCCGCCAGGGGCGCGACGGTGAGCACCCGGCGGTGGTCGGCGCCCACGAGGATGCGTACGATGTGCGGCACCACCAGACCGACGAACCCGATCGCGCCGCTGACCGCCACCATCGCGCCGGTCATCACGGCGGTCAGGACGAACAGCCAGCGGCGCAGGCGGTCCGCGTCCACCCCCAGGCTGGCGGCGGTCTCGTCGCCCAGCGCCGTCACGTCGAGGGAGCGGGCCCGTGAGCGCAGCAGGAGCGCGCCGAGGACCACGGCGGCCGCGACCACGGGGAGCGAGGCCCAGGTGGCGGCGCCGAAGCTGCCCATGGTCCAGAACAGGACGGTGCTGGTGGCCTCGTTGCTGGGGGCGAGGTAGACGATCACGCTCATGACCGCCTGGAAGCCGAAGGACAGGGCCACCCCGGTCAGGACCAGGCGCAGCGGGGTCACACCCATGCGCGAGTAGGAGACGGCGTAGACCAGTACGGTCGCCGCGAGGGCCCCGGCGAAGGCCCCGGCCGAGACCGCGTGGACTCCGAGGGCGGAGACGCCCAGGACGCCGACCAGGACCGCGCCCACGGAGGCCCCGGAGGAGACGCCGAGGATGTAGGGGTCCGCGAGGGGGTTGCGCACCATCGCCTGGACGGCCACGCCGACCGTGCCGAGCCCGGCGCCCACGACGGCGGCGAGCAGGACGCGCGGGGTGCGGATCTCCCAGATGACCTGGTAGCGGGTGACCTCGTCGGCCTGGATGACGCCGCCGCTGAGCGCCGCCCACAGGTAGCGGACGGTCTCCTGAGGGGGGACGACCGCCGAGCCCAGGCCGATCGCCAGGACCGTGGAGACGACCAGGACCAGGGTCAGGGCCAGGGCTGCGGTCGCGGTTCCCGCCGGTGTGGTCAGCCAGCGGACCCGTGGCGCGGCTTCGGGGCCGGGGGAGGGAGTGGTGAGGGGAGCGGGGGGAGCGGGGGCGTGCCGCATCCGGCCTCCCTTCCTGTGAGGGCGAGGGATACGAGTGGATATGAAAACGGTTTTCATTCTAAACGCAGACGCGGCCCCTCGTGTCCACTTTCGGGGAAGGGGCGGCGCCGGGCGCACGAAGAAGCCCGCCGGCGGTCCGTGCGAGCACGGAGCCACCGACGGGCCGGGGCAGCCCTGGAAGAGGGGTCAGACGGCGTTGAGCTGGATCGCCAGGGCGTCGAGGCTCCTCGCGGTGAGGTCGAAGGAGTCCGTCGAGCCGGGCGGGTCCCCCACGGGACGCTCCACGTAGGCGGTCCGCATCCCGAGGGCCTGTGCGCCGCGCAGGTCCCAGGCGTGCGCGGCGACCATCAGCAGGCGCTCCGGCGGGAGGCCCGCGTGGGTGAGTGCGAGCCGGTAGACGTCCGGGTGGGGTTTGTACGCCCGCGCGTCCTCGGCGGAGAGTGCCTGGTGCCAGCGCAGTCCGGCGTGCGCGCTGATGAGGGTGAGAGCGGGGCCACTGGCGTTGGACAGCCCGACCACCGGGTAACGGGAGGCGATCCGGTCCAGCGCCCGCACGGAGTCGGGCCACGGCTCCAGGCGCCGTGCGGCCTCCGCCAGTTCGAGGACCGCCTCCTCGTCGTCGATCCCGGCCTCGGCCGCCACGCGTGCCGCCGCCTCGTGATCGAGCTCGGTGCTGCTGGCGTAGGGGAGGCCACCGGCGAGGATCGCGCGCTGGCGCTCCTCGACGTGCCCCGACCACGTTCGGAGGAGTTCCGTCACCCGGGCGTCGTCGGCGCCGGGCAGCAGCGCCCGGATGCCGCGCCCGATCCCGCCGGGTTCGTCGACCATGGTTCCGAGGACGTCGAAGAAGATCACGTCGATGTCGGGGGGTGAGGTCACGTGGCGACTCCTGGTGTGTGCGGCCGCGCCGCCCGGACCGCGCGGGCGGGTCTCTCGGAGACGGGTCGGACGACCGTGTGTCCGCCGGGCCCAGCGAGCATAGCCCGCCGGGGTCGGCGGGGTTCCGGTGAACCCGGGCGGTCGCGTGTCGGCGCGGCGGGCCGGACGGATCGGCCTGGTGCGGTCGGTCGCCGGAGACGTGTCGTGCCGGGTCGGACGCTCAGTGGGAGGAGGTGCCGGGGGCCGGGGCGAACGCGCCGCCGGGGCCGAAGGCCAGCGCCGCGAAACGCGTCCCGATCCGCCGGTGCGCGGCGGTGTCCGGGTGGAGGCGGTCGGGCAGCGGCAGCTCCGCGTGGTCCGCTTCCCCGTAGAGCTCACAGCCGTCCAGGTAGGACAGGTGCGGGTCCTCGGCCGCGCGCTCCCGTACGATCCGGGACAACGTCTCGCGGACGGAGACCAGGGTGAGCTTCCCGGACGCGCGCTCGGCGGGGTCCCCGGTGGCGCGGAACACCTTGCGTCCGGCGCGCAGGGCTTCCGGGTCGAACTCGGTGGGGCCGGGGGTGTCCTCGTGGATGGGGCACAGGGTCGGGGAGACGACCAGCAGCGGAGTGTCGGGGTGGCCCTCGCGGATCGTGTCCAGGAAGCCGTGCACCGCCGGGCCCAGGGCGCGTGCGCGCATCAGGTCCGCGTTGACCAGGTTGATGCCGATCTTCACGCTGATCAGGTCGGCCGGGGTGTCCCGCATCGCTCGGGCGGTGAACGGGTCCAGCAGCGCGTTGCCGCTCAGGCCCAGGTTGACCAGGTCCACCGGCTCGTGGGCGGCGGCCACCGCGGGCCAGATCGAGGTGGGGCTGGTGGCGTCCGAACCGTGGCTGACGGAGCTCCCGTGGTGCAGCCACACCCGCCGTCTCCGGTCGGTGACCGGCTCCACCGGGGCGTCGGCGCGCAGGGCCACGAGCCGGGTGGCCTCGTCGTGCGGCAGCCAGATCTCCACGTCCTTGACCCGGTCGGGCAGCCCGGTGAAGCGGGCGGTGCCGACCGGTCCGTCCGCGTGCTCCAGGGCTCCGGTGGCCATGTCGAGGGTCAGGGTGTCGCCGCCGGGCACGGTGGTGCTCGCGTGGAGTCGGCCGTCCACGAGCAGGTCGTAGACCCCGTCCGGGCGGGCGGAGATCCCCGGGTAGACCCGCTTGGTGGGCAGGGTGTCCAGCTCGATCGCGGTGGCCCGGGTGCGCAGCAGCAGCCGTACGCCCGAGGGCTGGACCTCGGCCAGCGCCAGCAGGGGCTCGGGGTTCTGGGCGCGGGCCCGCGCGGGCAGCCGGTGCGGCAGCAGGCCCCGCTCCGTGCGCTCCCACTCGATCGCTCCGAGCAGGAGGTCCGGGGTGAGGGGGGTCGTGATCCAGTGGTTCTCGGTGTTCATGGGTCTACCCGTGGTTCGTCTCGTTCGGGGCGGGCCAGGTCCGCAACAGGTGGTCGAGCGCGTCCAGCGTCCGTGACCAGCTCTCCTGGGAGTCGGGCTCGCTGTGGTCGAAGCCGCCGCCCAGCTCTGTCGCGACGTAGCCGTGGAAGACGCTGCCCAGGAGGCGCACCGCGTGCGTCTGGTCGGGTTCGTCGAGGTCGTAGCCGCGCAGGAGCGCCCGCGTCATCCGTGCGTGCCGTACCCCGGCGCTGGCCGCCGCCGTCTCCGGGTCGAGCCGGAGCTGGGCGGCGGCGTAGCGGCCGGGGTGTTCGCGGGCGTAGTCGCGGTACACGTTGGCGAGGGCGACCAGGGCGTCCTTCCCGGACCGGCCCGCGAGGGCGTCGGCCGCCCGGTCGGCCATCTCCTCCAGTGCGAGCAGAGCGATCCTGGTCCGGAGGTCCCGGGAGTTGCGCACGTGTGAGTAGAGGCTCGCGACCCGCACGTCGCAGCGCCGTGCCAGCGCCGAGGCCGTCACCTGGTCGAAGCCGATCTCGTCGGCCAGCTCCGCGCCCTCCCGGGTGAGGCGTTCCGGGGTCAGTCCCGCTCGTGCCATCAAGGTCCTCCTCGTTTCCGAAAAGCACTCTATGTCTGCCTAAGCCCTTTAGGCAACCGAGGACATGACTTCGGGGGAGGGGGCGGTGGGAGGGGTCAGTGGGATCGGGCGGGCCGTGAGGTCAGCGTCGCATCAGGGCGAAGACCCCCCAGCCGAGGTACTCACGCATGTAGCGCGCGTAGCGCGCGGGCTCGGTCGAGAGCTCGGCCCGCACCTCGGGAGCCATCTCGTCCCGCGGGTTCCGGTCGAGCCAGCGGCGGAGGTTGAGCCACTGGGCCGCGCAGTACCGGTCCCAGCTGTCCTGGTCGGCCAGCACCATCTCCACGACGTCGTAGCCGAGGTCGCCGAACTGCTCGATCAGTTCGTGCAGCAGCAGGAAGTCGGACGGCCCGGTGGCGTGGCACCCCTCGGCCGTCTCCTGGTCCGGCGGGGTCCGGCGCCAGTAGGGCTCACCGATGAGCATCAGACCTCCGGGGCGCAGGCTCCGGCCGAGCAGCTCGGCCGTCCCGGCCACGCCGTCCCCGATCCAGGTGGCGCCCACGCAGGCGGCGACGTCGACCGGTGGGTCCGTGACGTACCCGGTGGCGTCGCCGTGGACGAACTCGACCCGGTCAGTGACGCCGAGTTCGACGGCGCGGTCCCGGGCCTGTGCGGTGAAGACCGAGCTGACGTCCACGCCCGTCCCCGTGAACCCGAGGTCGCGCGCCCAGGTGCACAGCATCTCGCCCGACCCGCTGGCCAGGTCGAGCACCCGCGTCCCGGGAGGCAGGCGGAGCGCCTCGCCCAGCACGGCGAACTTGTGGGGCGTCAGCGGGTTGTGGATGCGGTGGCCGCTCTCGCGGATGGTGAAGATGCGGGGGAGGTCCATGGTGACCGCCTTTCCGCCGGACTCCGTGCCCGACGAGGGAGAGACGGCCACCGTAGCCGCTGGGCCCCCGGAACCGTGGTCAGTCCTCCAGGGTGTCCTGGATGAGTGGGACGATCTCGTCCAGGGCGTGGTGGATGCCCAGGGTGGAGCCGCTGGAGAAGGCGTTGACCAGCTCCGGGTCGTCGAGGACGAGCAGGCGCCCGGCCTCGGCCGAGGGGATGCCCTGGAGGACCGGGTCCTCGTCGAGGAAGGCGGCGGTATCGGCGTCACCGATCGGGAAGACCAGGGTGAGGTCGGCGTCCAGCTCCTCCACGAGCTCGGAGCTCAGGTCCGTGTAGAAGGCTCCGTCGGCCATCTCGACCAGCTCGGGCTTGTACTCGAAGCCCAGTTCCGTGAGGACGTCCACACGCGTGTCACCGGGCACGTAGGCCCCGTACTGGCCGTCGAAGTAGGCGCCCACGGCGATGGTGAGGTCGGCGAACCCGGCGTTCTCCGCGCGCAACTCCTCGAAGCGGCCCTCCAGCTCGGTGACCAGCTCCTCGCCGCGCTCCTCCTCGCCCACCACCTGGGCGACCTGGCGGGTCTGCTGCTGCCACGTCGTGCCGTAGGTGACCTCGACCTCCGGCGGCGGGCCCACGACGGGCGCGACCGGGGAGAGGAGGTCGTGGCGCTCCTGGGAGTTGTCGGAGCGCGTGTCCAGGATGACGTCGGGCTCCAGGGAGGCGATCGCCTCGATGTTGGGCTCCATGGTGCCCAGCTGGGTGGGCTCGGAGTCGAGCAGGTCGGCGGCCCAGGGGCCCACACCGGCGCCGCCGTAGCCCTGCCAGTCGGCGACCCCCACCGGTTGCACGCCCAGGGCGAGCGCGGTCTCGGCGTCGGACCAGCCGAGCGCGGCCACGTTCTGGGGGCGGTCCGCGATCTCCACGTCGCCGAAGAGCGTCTCGACGGTGACGGGGTAGCCCTCGGCGGCCTCGCCCGAGGGCTCGGAGGAGGTGCCGGGGCCACCGCAGGCGGAGAGCAGGACGGCGGACGCGGCGCCGACGGCGACCAGGCCGAGACGGGCGGACGGACCGGGGTTCATGGGACCTCGCTGGCGAAGATGAGCTTAGCCTTGCCTAAGCCGGATTTCTCCAGGTTAGCGCGGCTTGGGGCTGGTGTGATCAGTGGGGGTGGGGTGGAGAGGTGCGGCACGCGTGGCCGGGGTCTGACCAGTGGGGTGGAGAGGCGCGGGACGTGTGGTTCGGGTGTGACCAGTGGGGTGGAGAGGCGCGGGACGCGTGGTCCGGGTGTGCTCAGTCGACCCCGGCCACGCCCGCGCGCCAGTAGCCCACGAAGGTGATGTCGTCCTTGGACACGGCGCGGTCGCGTACCAGGGCTCGACGCAGGCCGGTGGGCAGCGCGTTCTCTCCCGCGACCCAGCAGTAGGGGCGGCCCTCGGGCAGGTCCGCCGCGCTCACCGTCTCCAGGGCGAGACGGCCGGGGGTGGCGTGGGCGTCCTCGCGCGGCAGCCAGTGCACCTCCACTCCGGGCGGGGCGTTCAGCGGCCGGACGTCCCGGGGGGAGGGGACCTCCAGGTAGACCTGGGCGCGCAGGTCGCGCGGGGCCTGTTCGACGATCGACAGCAGGGCGGGCACCGCGCTCTCGTCACCGACCAGCAGGTGCCAGTCGGCCTCGGCCGGGGGTAGGTAGTAGATGCCCTCGGGGAACAGGCCCACCTCGTCGCCCTCACTGGCCGAGATCGCCCAGGTCGAGGCGGGGCCGCCGTCGCCGTGCGCCACGAACTCGATGTCCAGTTCCAGGGCCTCGGGGTCGAACCGGCGCATGGTGTAGTTGCGGACGTAGGGGCGCTCGTCGTCGCCCATCTCGCGGTACTGCGGGTACCAGCCGTCGTCCTCGGCGTCCGGCAGGACCAGCCGCTCCTGTCCGGGGCGGCGGAGGAAGACCCGTACGCACTGGTCCCGGCCGAGGAACTCGAACCGGGCCAGCTCGGGACCGCTGACGGTCACGGTGACGAAGTGGTCGGTGGTCCGCTCGGCGCGTACGACCCGGGCGCGGATCATCTGGCGGTGACGCGGGGGCTGGATACGCAAGCGGGTGACCCTTCGCGGAGGAGAGTGGGCGGGTTGTGAGGTTAGGCTAACCAATATCATGGCCGCACGGCAATGCCCACATCAGCGACGAAGGGGGCATCCGATGGTCGGAGGGCGTGTGCGCGATGACTACGCTGGGCCAGTCGAGACGACCCTCGGTCCCCTCTCACCTCCACGTCCCTCAGCCCGAACGGAGTCGCCCCGTGACCGCGGCCCCAGCCAACGCCACCCCGGCCGCCGCCGAACCGGTCCCCGCCACCGCGAAGGAACTGCGCTCACGCACCCTGCGCCGCCACCGGGGAAGGGTGACCCTCGGCGTCCTCCTGCTCTCCCTCCACCAGGTCTGCGAAGTCCTCGTCCCGGTCGCCATCGGCCTCACCATCGACCTCGCCGTCTCCACCGGTGACCTCACCGCGCTGCTGTGGTGCGTGGGAGGCCTGGCCCTGCTCTTCACCTGCCTGGCCCTGGCCTACCGCTCCGGTGCCCGTCTCACCCTGAGCTCCGTCGAGCGCGAGGCCCACCTGCTGCGCCTGGAGTCCGCCCGCCGGGTCCTGCGCCCCCGGGGCGAGCGGAGCGGCCTGCGCTCCGGTGAGGTCCTGGCCGTGGCCACCTCCGACGCCGAACAGGCCGCCTCCTACGTACGCGCGTGGGCCATGGGCATCGCCCAGGTCACCGCGATCGCCGTCACCACCGTGGTCCTGCTCACCATCAACCTCCCCCTCGGCCTCGGCGTGCTCGTCGGCGTCCCGGTGATGCTCCTCCTGCTGCGGATCCCCGCCGCCCGCATCACCCGCCGGACCGAGGCCAAACAGGCCACCGCCGCCCGCGCCACCGCGATGGCCACCGACCTCGTCGGCGGCCTGCGCGTGCTCATGGGCATCGGCGCCCGGCACAACGCCGCGCTGCGCTACCACCGGGTCAGCGACACCGCCCTGACCGCCTCCGTGGGCGCCGCGGCCACCAACGGCCTCTACAAGGGCCTGGTCACCGCCACCGGGGCGGTGTTCCTGGCCTGCGTCGCGGGAACCGCCGGGTGGATGGCGCTCCAGGGGCACCTGACCATCGGCGAACTCGTCATCGTGGTCGGCCTCGCCCAGTTCCTCGCCGAACCCGTCCAGGCGCTCGGCCTGGTCGGTCAGATGTTCGCGATCGCCCGTGCCTCCGCCCAGCGCGTGGTCCGCCTCCTCAACGCGCCCGACGCCGTCAGCCCCGGCGACCGGATCCTGCCGGACACGCTCCCCGAGGTCCCCCACGCGGTGGAGCTCCGGGGCGTCACCCACCGCACGCTCGACGGGGTCGACCTGACCCTGGCCCAGGGCGAGCTGGTCGCCGTGCTCACCACCGACCCCCGCGACGCCGAGGCCCTCGTGGACCTCCTCGCCGGACGGGCCGAGGGTGCCGCGGGGACCACCCTCGTGGGAGGCGTTCCGGTCACCGAACTCGACCTCACGTCGCTGCGCCGCACCGTCCTGGTGGAGGAGCACGGCAGCGTCCTGTTCGAGGGCACGCTCCGCTCCAACCTCACCGTCGGCCGGGCCGACGACCACGCCCTGTCCGCCGCGCTGACGGCGGCCGCCGCCGAGGACCTGGTGACCGGCCACCCCGACGGACTCGACCGATCCGTCACCGACCGCGCCGCCAACCTCTCGGGCGGCCAGCGCCAGCGCGTCGCCTTGGCCCGCGCACTGGTCGCGGACCCGCCCGTGCTGGTCCTGCACGACCCCACCACGGCGGTCGACGCCGTCACGGAGGCGGCCATCGCCCAGGGCACCGCCGACCTGCGCGCCCGGAGGTCACCCGGAGGCGCCACCCTGGTCATCGCCAGCAGCCCCGCGCTGCTGGCCCGCGCCGACCGCGTGGTGGTCCTGCGGGAGGGCCGGGTGCACGCCGAGGGCACCCACGCACGACTGGCCGAGGACGACCCCCACTACCGTGAGGCGGTGCTGCGTTGAGCACGGAACCCATCACCAGGCCCGAGCCCCCGGAGGCCGAACCCCAGGCCGCCCCGGTCGCGCCCGGACCCGAACTCCTGCCCACCGCCAACGCACGGCGCACCTGGGCCGTCCTCGGTGACGGCCTCAGGTCCGTTCCCGGGGCCACCGCCCTGGCCCTGCTCACCGTCCTCGGGGGCAGTACCGCCGGACTCGTCGCCCCGTGGGTGCTCGGGTCGATGGTCGACGACATCTCGGCGGGAGCGGGCCTGGACGCGATCCTGCGCTCGGCCGGGCTCATCGCCGGCGCGGCCGTGGTCGGGGGACTCCTGGCCGGGCTCGGCGCCTGGCAGGTCAGCCGGGTCGGGGAGACCGTCCTCGCCCGGCTGCGCGAACGCGTGATGGAACGGGTCCTGCACATGCCCGCCGCCCGGCTGGAGCGGGTCCGCATCGGTGACCTGCTCTCCCGGGTCGGTGACGACGTCGCCGTGGTCACCAACGCCATCGCGCGCAACGGCCCGGAGGTCGTCACCGCCCTGGCCATGGTCGTACTCACCACGGTGGGGATGGCCGCCCTGGACTGGCGTCTCGGCCTGGCCGGACTCGCGGCGCTGCCCTTCTACGTGTGGGCGGTGCGCTGGTACATGCCCCGCTCGGGCCCCTACTACGCGCGCGAACGTGTCGCCATGGGAGAGCGCTCGCACGCGCTCATGGGTGCCCTGCGCGGCCGGGGCACCGTCCGCGCCTACCGCCTGGAGGAGGAGCACGAACAGGTCATCGCGGACCGCTCCCGCACGGCGATGCGACTCACCATCGACGTGTTCTACCTCTTCACGAGGCTCGGCGCGCGCATGAACGGTTCGGAGTTCGTCGGGCTGGGCGCCGTCCTGGTCGTGGGCTTCTTCCTGGTGCGCGGCGACCTCGCCACCGTCGGCATGGTCACCGCCGCCGCCCTGTTCTTCCACCGGCTCTTCGGCCCGATCGGGTTCCTGGTGATGAACTTCAACGACGTCCAACAGGCCGGGGCGAGCCTGGCCCGGCTGGCCGGGGTCATCGACCTGCCCGTGGCCGCCGACCCGCGCGCGGAGGAGGGCCCGGCCGGTTCCTCCCTGCGCGTGGAGGCGGTCAGCCACGCCTACGCGCCGGGAGCGCCCAGGGCGCTGGACGGGGTGACCCTCGGTGTCGCGGCGGGGGAGCGGGTCGCGCTCGTGGGCGCCAGCGGGGCGGGCAAGACCACCCTGGCCGCCGTGGTCAGCGGACTGCGGGCCCCCACCTCCGGAACGGTGCTCCTGGGCGGGGTGCCGCTGGACGAACTCGGGGAGGCGCGCGTGCGCGAGCACGTCTTCCTGGTCAGCCAGGAGACCCACGTGTTCGCGGGGACCCTCCTGGACGACCTTCGCCTGGCTCGCGCGGGGGCCGACCCCGGCGAAGTGGAGAGCGCGCTGGAGACCGTGGGCGCCCTCGACTGGGTGCGCGCGCTCCCGGAGGGCCTGGAGACGGTCGTCGGTGAGGGCGGGCACGCGCTCACCGCCGAGCAGGCCCAGCACCTGGCCCTGGCCCGCCTGGTCCTGGCCGACCCGGACCTGGCGGTGCTCGACGAGGCCACCGCCGAGGCGGGCAGCTCGGGCGCGCGCCGTCTGGAGAGCGCGGCGGTCGCCGCCACGAAGGGCCGGACCACCCTGGTGGTCGCGCACCGCCTCACCCAGGCCCAGACCGCCGACCGCGTCGTCGTCATGGACCAGGGCCGGATCGTGGAGGAGGGCACCCACGACCAGCTCGTCGCGGACGGCGGCCGCTACGCGCGGCTCTGGCACAGCTGGCAGGGCTGACCCTCCAACGGTCACCAGAGAGGGGGCGTCCACCCGCGTGGACGCCCCCTCCTGTGTGCCTGGTCCCCGTGTGATGCTCCGGACAGGGGATTCCGGCCGTGGAGGGGCTGGTGTACAACTAGTATCTATGTCGTATCCAACTTGGGGGGTCCAGTGAGCGCGAGTGGCGTCGGCGGGCGGGAACCGGTGGTCCCGGCCGCCACGGAGCCGGAGTCGGCGGCGGGACGCGCCTACACCGTCGTGCGGAACCGGATCCTCGACGGTGAGTTCGAGGGCGGCAGCATGCTCAGCGAGGGCCGGATCGCCACCGAACTGGGCATGAGCCGCACCCCGGTGCGCGAGGCCTTCCTCCAGCTCCAGGCCGAGGGGTGGATGCGCCTCTACCCCAAGCGCGGGGCCATGGTGCGCCCGGTTCCGCCGCACGAGTTCCGCGAGGTCCTCCAGGCCCGCCAGATCATCGAGTCCGCGGCGGTCCGCACCGTGTGCGCCTCCCGTGGCGGCTCCGAGCGGCTGGTGCGGCGCCTGCGCGAGGTGACCGAGGACCAGCGTCGAGCCTGGGAGGAGGACGACCTCGCCGCCTTCACCCGGGCCGACGTCGAGTTCCACCGGGAGGTGGTCGCCGCGGGCGGCAACTCGATCCTCCAGGGCTTCCACCAGCTCCTCCAGGACCGCCACCGTCGCATGACCACGCAGTCGATCAGCGACGACACCACCCGGGCCGAGCTCGTGCTCGACCAGCACGCCGGGCTGGCCCGCCTCATCGAGGAGGGAGACCCCGAGGGCTTCGCCCGAGCCACCGCCGAGCACCTCAACGACGTCCACGGCTTCACCGTCTGACCCCCACACCACCCGCCCCCCGCGCCCCCCTTCCCTGACCCCGAACCTGAGAAGGAAGCCCGACCCATGGCCACGATCGAGGCCCACAGACCACGCGCGGACGCACCGTCCAGGAGCGGGCGCCGCCGGACCCTGCCCGGGTGGCTCGCCGTGTGCGGCACCCTCTTCGCCGTCGCGTGGGGCGGCAACGAGTTCACCCCGCTGCTGGTCATGTACCGCCTGGACAGCGGTATGAGCGTGCAGATCGTCAACATCCTGCTCGGCGCCTACGTGCTGGGCATCGTGCCCGCCCTCCTCGTGGGCGGCCCGCTCTCCGACCGCCACGGGCGCCGCCCCCTGATGTTCCCCGCACCGGTCCTGTGCGTGATCGGCAGCGGTCTGCTGGCCCTGGGGTCCGACTCGGTCGCCCTGCTGTTCGCCGGGCGCGTCTTCTCCGGAATGGCGCTCGGCCTCGTGATGGCGGTGGGCACCAGCTGGGTCAAGGAGCTGTCCCAGCCGCCCCACGACCTCCGTGCCACGGCCGGGGCCGGGGCGGCGCGCGCCTCGCTCGCGCTCACCCTCGGCTTCCTCCTCGGCGCCGTGGTCGCGGCCGCCATCGCCCAGTTCGCGCCGATGTCCGCCGTCCTGCCCTACGCCGTGAACATCGTGATCACGGTGCTGCTCGCGGCTGCCCTGCTCCGGGCTCCGGAGACCCACGGGCGGGGGACGGTACCCGGCAGGCTCCTGGACGACCTGCGGGTCCCGGCCGCGCTGCACCGCCGGTTCCTGCTGGTGGTCGTCCCCATGGCACCGTGGATCTTCGGAACGTCCGCCAGCGCCTACGCGATCCTGCCCAACCTGCTCGCCCCCCGGGTCCCCGGCTACGAGGTCGGCTTCTCGGGGCTGCTGTGCATGGTGGCGCTGGCCAGCGGCGTCCTCAGCCAGCAGGTGGCCAAGCGCGTCGACAGTCCGCACTCCTCACGCGCGGTCGCGGCGGCGCTGGCCACGGCGGCCGTCGGCATGGCCCTGGCGGTGTGGGCCTCGGCCGTCCTCACGATCCCGGCCGCGCTGGTGGCGGCCGCCGTGCTGGGCGCCGCCTACGGCCTGTTGCTGGTGTCCGGCCTCCAGGAGGTCCAGCGCATCGCGGGACCCGACCGTCTGGCCGGGCTGACCGCCGTCTACTACTCGCTGGCCTACCTGGGGTTCTTCGTCCCCGCCGCGCTGGCGGCGCTGACCGGCTGGTTCGGCTACCCGACCATGTTCGCGGTCGGCACGGGCCTCGCGCTGCTGTGCGTCCTGGCCGTCACCCTGTCCTGGCGACGCCACCTGCCCGCGCGCTGACCCCTCAGCACTCCGGCGGGAACTCGTCGGTGCCCACCAGGGCTGCCTCGCCGCTGGTGTGCGTGCCCAGGTACAGGCCGTCGTCGGCGGCGAGGAGCTCGGTCTCGAACGCCAGCGTGGCGATGTCGTGCTCGGCGTCCTCCTCCAACCCGGCGGCGGAGGTCACCCCCAGGGTGTACACGGTCTCCGAGGAGGCGGGCACCACCCGGTAGGCCGGGGCGCCGTCCGTGTCGGTGATGGTCCAGTCCTCGCCGGGCGCGGCCAGGTCCACCTCGACCTGGTCGCCCTCGAACTCACGGTTGGCGTTCAGCCGCCACCCGTGCTCCTCCGAGGTCAGGTCGATCCGGGCGGGCGGGCTGTCACCGCACCAGGACACCAGCACGACGGGGAACTGGTGGCGCGCGGAGAAGTGTCCGGTGGCGACGGCGCCCACCGCCCCGCCGTCGGGCGCGCAGGCCGACAGGAGCAGACAGGCCGGGGGGAGGAGCGCCAGGTGTCGGAGGGCGGCTCGGTCGAGGACTGACATGCCGCGATTGTGCCAACCTCTGTCGCGTGCCGTGGGGCGTGCCACGCGGTCCGGCGCGGGGTGGACGAGATCACCACAGGTCACGTCGGGCGCACCGGAAATCCCGAGCACGGTGCCGCTTCGGCGTGTCTCGTCGGCCCGGGTGCGTCTCCGATTCGTGACACGTCCCGCCCTTGACCTACGTCGCCGGGGTTGCGAAGGATGGCGACGTCGGTTTTCGGTGACATGTGACACATGGGGCGGTTCGTCGCCGCGGGACGGGTCGGCCGCCCGGAGAGGTATGCGTATGCGTTCACGGCGGTGGTCGATCGCGGCCGCGGGACTGGGGCTGACGCTCACGGCCACGGCGTGCGGGGGCGGCGGAGGCGGCGCCGGAGACCAGGTCGAGGTGTTCTCCTGGTGGACCGGCGGCGGCGAGGAGGCCGGACTGAACGCCCTCATCGAACGCTTCGAGGAGCAGAACGAGGGGATCGAGTTCGTCAACGCCGCCGTGGCCGGGGGGTCGGGTACCAACGCCCAGGCCGTGCTGGAGGGTCGGCTCCAGAGCCAGGACCCGCCGGACTCCTTCCAGGGACACGCGGGGGCCTCCCTCCAGGACTACGTGGAGGCGGGTTACCTGGCTCCGCTGGACGACTTCTTCGACGAGCAGGGGCTGCGCGAGGCCTACCCCGACCAGCTGGTCGAACAGATCTCCTACGAGGACAGCGTCTACTCGGTCCCGGTGAACATCCACCGGTCCAACGTGATGTGGTTCAACCCCGGGCTGTTGGAGGAGGCCGGGGTGGACGGGCCCCCGGAGACCCTGGACGAGCTGGTCGAGGCGTTGGAGGCCGTGGACGCCGAGACCGACGCGATCCCCATGGCGGTGGGCGCCCAGTGGACCGTCGACCACCTGCTGGAGTCGGTGCTGCTGGGGTCTCTCGGCACCGACGCCTACAACGCCCTGTGGGAGCCGGGGGCCGACTGGGACACACCGGAGGTCGCCGAGGCGCTCGGGACCTTCGAGACGATCATGTCCCACACGCAGGAGGAGTCGGCCGCAGAGGACTGGCAGGAGGCCTCACGCCGGGTCTCCGAGGGCGAGGCCGCCTTCAACATCATGGGTGACTGGGCCGCCGGGTACTTCGACGAACTGGGAGCGCTCCCCCAGGAGGACTACGACTGGGCGCCCTCTCCTGGGACGGACGGCACCTACATGTGGCTGTCGGACAGCTTCACCCTCCCGGCGGGCGCCCCCAACGAGGAGAACGCCCGCGCCTGGCTCGCACTGGTCGCCAGCCAGGAGGGCCAGGACCTGTTCAACCCCCTCAAGGGCTCCATCCCGGCGCGTTCCGACGCGGACCCGGCCCGGTACGCGGACAGTCCCTACCTGGAGTCCGCCCTGGCCGAGTGGCAGGCGGGGCCGGAGCTGGCGGGGTCGTTCTGGCACGGCGTGACCGTGGGCAACCGGTGGAAGAACGACATCGACACCGCCGTCGGCCTCTACCTCCAGAACGAGGACCTGGAAGCGCTCAACGCGGCCCTGCACGAGGCCGCGCAGTCCGAATGAGCGCGTCCACCGATTCCGGGGCCGCCGCTCACGGCGGCCCCGGCCACCCGAAACGTCCCGTCACGGGACCCCGCGCGCGCCCGGGTCGGTTCCGCCGGGCGGCGACCAGGGCCCGCACGTGGCTCCCCGGCCTGCTGCTGGTCTCCCCGTCGATCCTGCTCATCGGCGTGTTCGTCTACGGCATGATCGGCTGGAACACCCAGCTGGCCCTGAGCGACAAGCACGCCCCGATCCAGGACGGCTCCTTCGTGGGGCTGACCAACTTCGTCCAGCTGTGGCAGGAGGCCCGATGGCCCGCCGCCGTGACCAACGCGGTGGTGTTCACCGTGGTGTTCGTCGGCGGCGCGCTGTTCCTCGGCTGGCTCCTGGGCCTGCTGCTGGACAAGGGCATCCGGGGCGAGGCGGTGTTCCGGACCCTCTTCCTCGCCCCGATGGCCGTGTCCTTCATCGCCACCGGCGTCGTGTGGCGGTGGCTGATGAACCCGGCGCCAGCCGAGCGCGCCACCGGGCTCAACGCCCTGTTCGTCCACCTCAACCTGGACTTCCTGGTCAACGACTGGTGGACCGCGCCCGACCTCGGCATGGCGGCGATGGCGCTGCCCGCCGTCTGGCAGCTGGCCGGGTACGTCATGGCGCTGTTCCTGGCCGGGTTCCGCGGGGTGCCCGAGGAACTGCGCGAGGCGGCCCGGGTGGACGGGTGCTCGGAGTGGGGCGTGTACTGGCGGGTGGTCATGCCGCAGCTGCGCCCGGTCACCCTGAGCGCCGTCATCATCCTGGGCCACATGTCGCTGAAGGTGTTCGACCTGATCATCGCGGTGGCGGGGCAGCAGATCGTCGCGGACGTCCCCGCCGTGTACATGTGGGCGATGGTCTTCGAGGTCCGCGACCCGGCCAAGGGGGCCACCATCGCGTCCTACCTGCTGCTCGCCGTGGCGGTGTTCGTGATCCCCTACCTGGTCTGGACCGTGCGCAAGGAACGGAGCGAGGGCCGATGACCCAGAGCGCACCCGGACGGGTGAACGCCCCCTCGGGCGTGGGCGCCGGAAGCAGCCCGCGCGGGCGGGCGGTCCGGTTCACCGTCCTGCTGGTCCTGGCGGCGCTGTTCCTGCTGCCGATGTACGTGCTGGCGGTGACCGGGTTCAAACCCTTCTCGGAGGCCACCGCGGCCCGGGCGTGGCTGCTCCCGCGCGAGTGGAGTCTGGAGGGGTGGTCCACGGCCTGGTCGGCGCTGGCCCCCGGACTGTGGAACAGCGTGCGCATGGCCGTGCCGAGCGCGGTCATCTCCGCCGTGCTCGGCTCCATGAACGGCTACGTGCTGGCGCGGTGGCGCTTCCCCGGGGCGGACACGGTGTTCACGCTGTTCCTGTTCGGGATGTTCATCCCCTACCAGGCGGTCATGATCCCCCTCCAGCAGATGCTGGTGAACGGCGGTCTCATGGGCGGGCTGTTCCCGCTCATCCTGGCGCACACGGTGTACGGGATCCCGATCTGCACGCTCATCTTCCGCAACTACTACGCCAGCATCCCGGGCTCCCTCATCGAGGCGGCGCGGGTGGACGGCGCCGGTCTGCTCCGCACGTACGCCCACGTGGTGCTGCCGGTGTCGGCGCCCGCGTTCGCGGTCACGCTGATCTGGCAGTTCACCTCCGCGTGGAACGACTTCCTCTTCGCGGTGTTCCTGACCGGGCCCAACAGCTGGCCGGTGACGGTGCAGCTGAACAACGTGGCCGGGTCCATGGTGGTGCCCTACAACCAGCAGATGGCGGCGGCGGTGCTGGCCTCGCTGCCGACGCTCCTGATCTACCTGGTGTTGGGGCGGTACTTCATGCGCGGCCTCATGGCGGGTGCCCTCAAGGGGTGACCCCGTGGCCGCCGGGGCACGCCCCCGGCGGCCACCCCCTCAGCCCCGTGCGGCCGAGTAGACGCTCAGGTGCGTGTGGGCCAGGGAGAACAGCGGGGTGGGCACGCCGAGCTCGCGGCCCCGGGCGACCAGGTCCCCGACGATGTGGTCGCCCTCCACCGGGTTGTCGTGGGTCAGGTCCCAGTACATGGACGTGGAGGTGTCGCGTTCGGTGTCGGAGATGACCCTGTCGGCGAATCCCCGGATCCGGTCGCTGGGCGGGTACCCGGCGGCGGTGGCCACGGCGATCGCCTCGGCGAACATCCCCGCGCTGAACTCGGAACCGCCCGGGGCGCGGTTCACCCTGCCGATGGGGGCGCGCATCAGGCAGGTGACCGCGCCCAGACTGGCCAGGAAGACCCACTTGTCCCACATCTCCTGGCGGATCTCCTTGGTGGGGCGGGCGGTGAACCCGGCCTCCTCGAGGGCGCCGTGGACCCGGTCCAGGTCCACCACGGGGGAGTCGGAGAGCGGGCCGTAGACCAGCTCGCCCATCTTCCCGACCTCCACGATGCCGCCCGCCTCGTCCAGGCGGGTCATCACCATGCACACCCCGCCGTACACGTGGTCCTCGCCGAACCGCTCCACCAGGACGTCCAGGTGGCGCATGCCGTTGAGGAAGGGGACCACCACCGTCCCGGGGCCCACCGCCGGGGCCAGGTCCTCGACCGCGTCCTCGAGGCCGTAGGACTTGACCGAGAGCAGGATCAGGTCGTAGGCGTCGGTGAGCTGGTCCTTCGTGACCGGACGGACGGTGGTGTTCTCGGTGTGCCCCTCCACGGAGGTGATGTTCAGACCGTGCTCCGCCAGGAGCGCGGCGCGGGCGGGCCGGACCAGGAAGTCGACGTCGCGACCGGCCTGGACGAGCCTCCCACCGAAGTAGCCGCCGACCGCTCCCGCACCCACGACAAGGATTTTCATGCCTCTCCCACCCGATAGTTCGTGATCATCGCAAAACGTACGGCTCCGGGAGGGGGCTGGCAAGGTCGGGGGGCTTCTCGCGCGCGTTCGGTTCGGGTCTTGGTGACCGCGCCATGGAGGGGAGCGGTCGGGGGCCGCCAGTCTGATGGCCGGTTTCCCTGAGCGACACCGCCGCGTGCACGTGTCGGGGGACTGCGCTCACCGATCTCCGTCGCGGTGACGACCAGTTCCGGGACGGCGCGCTCGGCGCGGGTGAGGCGGTCGCCCGCCTCCCGCCCCACCGGCACGAGGACGATCCCGGGTGGGGGACCGCCGCCGTCCCGGGACGAACAGGAGCCCGAGCCCGGCGAGCACCGCCGCCACCACCGGGACGAGTCCGGGGGACGCGGCGACCGCCGCACCGCCGAGGACGCCGCCCAGCGCGGCCCCGACGTACACCGAAGCGCTGTGCACCGCCACAGCCCGCGAAGCCGCGCGCGTGCCCGCGCGGTCGAGCATGAGTGTCTGGAGGCTTGGTGGTACGGCCCACGCGGCGGCCGACCAGACCACCAGCAGGGGAACCACCGCCCACAGCGGAACCGGAGCGGTCGACCACAGCAGGGCCAGCGCGGACATCGTCAGGCAGAAGAGCGTCACGGAGCCCCGGAGGGTGCGCAGCGGCCCGAAGCGGTCCACGAGGTGACCGGAGGCCTGTGCTCCCAGCAGCCCGCCGATCCCGGAGCACACGAGCAGCACGCCCAGGACGACGGGGGTGACGCCGGAGAGCCCGGCCAGGACCACCGCGACGTAGGTCTGGAAGGCGAGGTTCCCGGCCACGGTCAGGACGGTGATGACGAGGACGGCCGCCACGGTCCGGTCCACCAGGGGCCGCACCAGGTCGGACAGGGTGCGGTGCTCCTCTTCGACGAGGCCGCCGGGCAGGGTGCGGGCGGCCAGGGCCAGTGCGACCAGGCCCAGCACCCCGCAGAACGCGAAGGTCGCCGGCCAGCCCCACAGGGAACCGATCCACGTCCCGAGGGGGACGCCGAGCAGCACGGCGCCGGTCAGGCCGGTCATGACGGCCGCCAGGTGGCGGCCCCGGCGCTCCGGCGGGGCGAGGGTGCTCGCGAGCGCCAGGGCGGTGGGCAGGACCACCGCCGCCGCGAGCGCGGCCAGCACCCGCAGGGCCGTCAGCGTCAGGTAACCGTCGGCCAGGGGAGCGGCGACGTTGGCGGCGGCGAACACCGCCAGGGCGCAGAGCAGGGCCCTCCGCTGGGGGACCCGGGCGAACAGGACCGCCCACAGGGGGGCGGCGAGCGCGTAGACGAGGGAGTACACGGTCACGAGCTGACCGGCGGCCGCCTCCGACACCGACATGGCGGAGGCGATCGCCGGGAGCACGCCGATGATCACGAAGTCGTCCGTCTGGACCGCGAACGCGGACAGCACCAGGGGGAGGAGCCACGGGGGAGGGAGGCGGGAACCACGCATGGAATAAAGGTAACATCTGTTTCCCTAAAGCCGAGGGCCCGGCCGGGAGTCTCCTCGGCGACGGGCCGTCGGCTCCCGGTGCCGGGGGCGCGACCACGGCGAGGGTCGTGTCACCGGCACCGCGGCCGTCCGGGTTCAGGCCTCGGGGATGTCGCGTCCGAAGGCCTCGGGCGTGATCGAACCGGGGTCGGGGCCTCGCCGGACACCGGTGTCGAGGGCGTCGATCGCGGTGAGCTGGTCGGTCGTGAGCTCGAAGTCGAACACGTCGAAGTTCGCGGCGATCCGTTCGGCCCTGACCGACTTCGGGATGGCGGACCGGCCCTCCTGCAGGTGCCAGCGGAGCATGACCTGGGCGGGTGTGCGCTCGTGGGCCGCCGCGATCTCCCGGATCAGGGGGTCGTCGAAGGTGGACCGCTCACCATGGCCCCGGTAGCTGGTGATGCCGCCGATCGGTGACCAGGCCTGCGTCAGGACGCCCTGGTCGGTGTTGGCCCTCTGGGCGGCGGGCTGGGTGAAGTAGGGGTGCACCTCGATCTGGTTCACCGCGGGGACGATGTCGGTCCGTTCCAGCAGGTCGGCCAGGGTCTCGGGCGTGAAGTTGCTGACGCCGACCGCCCGGACGCGCCCGTCGTCGAGGAGGGTCTCCAGCGCCCTGTAGGCCTCGACGGTCAGGTCGAACCGCGACGGGACGGGCTGGTGGAGCAGGAGGAGGTCGATCCGCTCCACACCGAGCTTGCCCGCGCTCTTGTCGAAGGCGTGCAGAGTCTGGTCGTAGCCGTAGTCACTGATCCAGACCTTCGTCTCGACGAACACCTCGGACCGGTCCAGCCCCGAGCGGCGGATGCCCTCACCGACTTCGCGCTCGTTGAAGTACGCGGCCGCGGTGTCGATGAGCCGGTACCCGACCTGGAGGGCCTCGGCGACGGAGTCGGCGGTCTCCTCGGGCGGGTTCTGGTAGACACCGAAGCCCAGCGCGGGCATCTCCACGCCGTTGTTCAGGGTCAGGTTCATGTGCGTGCTTCCTTCGGTCGTCGGATCGGAGGTTCGGTGTCCGCCTCGGCACTCTCCGTGAGGGTCGGCCCGTTCATGATGTCGAAGGAAGGCGGGGACCCCCGCCCGTGGACGGGGGTCGGTGTGTCGCCCGGGTGCATGGGGGGGAGGACCCGGCATCGGGAGGGCGCCGGATACACCTCTCGATGCTCGTCGGCGTCCGCGCCGCCATCGAATGCCGCTAGGTAGTTCTGCATCATGTGTTATCGGCCATTGACCAATTCGGGCCGCTATTTCAAAGAATGTCGTGGTGGTGACGGCCGACGTGGCCTGAAAGGAGGACGCCTCGCCGGGAGGTCTGGCGCGACGCGGACGCGGCGGAGAAGAAGGCGTTGATCGAGGAACATCCCGCGGACTTCGCGCTCTTCGCCCAGGCCGGGGAGGTCAGGCCGGAGACGGCGCGCACGGTGCTCGCGCGTTTCGGGCCCCAGCGCGCCGGGCCGTCGCGCGAAGCGGGACCCCGGACGGGGGACGTGGAATAGTCGGTGGCATGACTGAAGCGACCGACCGTTCCCGGTGCCCGACGAGCGTCACGGCGGCGCCGACCTTCCTCGAAACCGGGAGGGGGGCGGAACCCGGCGCCGACGGTCCGGCCGCTCCACGGTGACCCCGCGTCCAGACACCGATCCGACACCCGCACCCCGCCGTCGCGCTGCTCCGTGTCGCCACCGTCGAAGGCCCGGGTGAGTCCCGTCGCACTGGTGCCTCCCCCCGGCGAACCGCTCATGCGGAACGGTAAAGTGCGGGAGGAAGGATCCCGACGGGACGGCCCGCCGGACGAGCACACGAGCAGGGACGGCCCAGCAGAATCGGGTACCCACCCGTGCGAACTCAGCACATGCTCCGCGGCGTCCTGACGCCCGCGGCGATCATCCGACTGGTCCTGGGCTGGGGCGCGTTCCTCGTGACCCTCGTCGCCCAGCCGTACCTGGCCGCGCACCTGCCGACCCCGGCGCTGGTCGCGGTCCTGGGCGCCATCGTCGCCGTCATCGTGGTGTGCGCCTTCGGCGTCGTCGTCGAGGCCGAGCACCTGGCCCACCGGCTCGGCGACCCCTACGGCACACTCGTCCTCACCCTCTCGATCGTGCTGATCGAGGTCATCCTCATCTCCGCCGTCATGCTCGGTCCCGGTGAGCACACCACGATCGCCCGTGACTCCGTGATGGCCGTGTCGATGATCATCCTCAACCTCGTCGTCGGGGTGTCCCTGCTCCTCGGCGGGCTGCGCCACAGGGACGTCCGCGCCAACAGCACCGGAGTCTCCACCTACCTGTCGCTGCTCGTGGTGCTCGGCACCGTCGCGTTCGCGCTGCCCGGCCTCATCGGTGAGGGCGGCGCCTACACGGCCGGGCAGGAGATCCCGATCATCATCCTCACGGTGATCCTCTACGTCGCCTTCCTCGCGCGGCAGATGGGGGCCCAGCGCGACGACTTCAAGGAAGTCGTCTCCGTGACGGGCGCCCCGCTGGCCGGGGAGACGGGAACCCGGGAAGTGGAGCCGGAGCGCACCTCGGTCCTCGCCGTCATCTCGGAACACCGGGCCGAGGTGGTCGCCCGCGCGCTCGTGCTCGTGCTGACCGTGATCCCGATCGTGTTGCTGTCCCACGACATGGCCAGCCTCCTTGACGACGGCCTCGACCGCGCGGGCGCCCCGATCGCGCTCTCCGGCATCCTCATCGCGATGATCGTGTTCCTGCCCGAGACCCTGACCGCGATCCGCGCCGCGCTCGGCGGCGAGGTCCAGCGCGTGAGCAACCTCTGCCACGGGGCGCTCGTGTCCACCGTCGGACTCACGATCCCCGCGGTCCTCACGATCGGGCTCCTCACCGGGCAGACCGTCGTCCTCGCGGAGGACCCGACCAACCTGGTGCTGCTCGGCGTCACGCTGCTGCTGACCGTGACGACCTTCTCGGGGAAGCGCGTGACGGCCCTGCACGGTGCCGCGCACCTCATGGTCTTCGTGCTCTACGGCATGACCGTGTTCGCCTGAGGTGCGGGGGCCCCCCCCCCAAGGGGGGGGGGCCCCCCCCCCCGGGGGGGGGGGGGGCGGGGCGGGGACCCCACACGGTGTGGGGGGGTTGGGGGATGTTTTGTAAT
>NZ_JBHYOW010000021.1:0-28893 GCF_042745575.1 Nocardiopsis sp. NPDC058789 | reverse complement strand
CGGGCCTGGCACGGCCCCCCCCAGCTGTTGGTCGGCGTCCTGTAGGGTTTGACGGTGATGCCCTTTGGGGTTTCGCCCGGGCCCCACCGCCCCGGGCCCACGCACCCGGGTCGGGCGTCTGGCCGGGCCGATCACCACTCGGGTTCGGGAGGAGTTCGGAATGGTTTGCAATGAAAAGCACTTTTGTTCCGGGTATTCTCCCTTGCATTGTTCGGATCAACCCCTTCTCATGATTCGCGACAAGTGTCATGATGGGATGATTCCCCCTTGGGTGGAACCGTTTCCTTTTCCCCGAATCCTGCGATTCCTCCGTCAGCGTCATGAAAAAGGAGCGCCCTCATGAGCGGTACCGTCGTCGACGTCACCGACGCGGACTTCGAAAGCAAGGTCGTCCAGGTAACCGGTCCCGTGCTCGCGGTCTTCCGGGCCGAATGGAGCGCCCCCTGCCGCGCTCTCGATCCGATCCTCACCGATGTCGCCCGCGAGTACGAGGGCCGGGCGACGATCGCCCGGCTCGACATCGACCAGAGCCCCGAGACGCCACCCAAGTACGGCATCACCGCCATTCCCACCCTGCACGTCTTCAAGGGCGGACAGATCGTCGGCACCTGGATCGGCCCCGCCGACAGGAACCGCGTGGTCGCCCTGATCGAACCGCACCTGTAGGACGTCCCCTCCCGGGAGGTCCGCCTGGCCCGGTCGCTCCACCCTGTTCGTGGAGTTGCGTGTGGTGGCCGAGCACGGAGCGCAGGTCGCGCCGGGGGAGCTCGGCGAGGTGGACTACCGGTCGCCGCGGCTGTGCCTCGGGTACTGGGACAAGCCCGAGAAGACCGCGGGGGCCTTCCGGGACGGGTGGTTCCACTCCGGCTACCTGGTGCGCGCGGACGCCGAGGGGTGCATCCACCGCACTCCGGGTCTCGGGCGATCGACACGGCGGCGACCCTCGGACACCACTCACGTCGCCCGAGCAGTAAAGGAGGACGCGGTCTCCAGGGGCGTGTTCGCCGGTGCGGGGGGCGCGGTGCGCGTCGGAACCTCCGGGGGCCGCGGGGCCAGGGGGACGGAACCGGGCACCCGCGGCCCTGCGGTCACCCCTCCGTGACCGCTCCCTGGAGGGCCTTCCACGCCTCGACCACGTGGTGGTCGCGGGTGAACGTCCCTCCCGTCGCGAACCGGAGGAACACGCGCCCGTCCGCTTCGGAGTGGGTCAGGAACGTCGTCCCCTCGGCGTTGACGGTCTCCATGAGCCGGTGCTGCGCCTCGCTGGTCCCGCCGTCCGCCGTCAGACGGAAGCACACGAGCCCCAGGCACGGATCCCGGGTCAGCTCGAACCGGTCGTCGGCGCGGACCAGGTCCGCGAACAGCCGGGCGTGCTCGACGCCGACGCGCACGTGGTCGCGCAGGCCCGCGACGCCGTACCAGCGCAGGACCGACCACAGCTTCAGGGCGCGGAAGCGCCGCCCCAGCGGGATCTGCCAGTGCCGGAAGTCGGTCACCCTCCCGGAGTCGGACGCGCTGTTGCGCAGGTACTCGGGCAGCACGCTCAGCGCTCCCGTGAGGGCCTCGCGGTCGGCCACCCAGAACAGGTCGCAGTCGAAGTTGGTCAGCAGCCACTTGTGCGGGTTCGTACAGTACGAGTCCGCGTACCCGACCCCGTCGTTGACCCAGCGCAGTTCCTCGCACACTGCGGCCACACCGGCGTACGCGGCGTCGACGTGCAGCCACACGCCGTGGCTCCGGCAGACGGCTCCGACCTCCTCCAGCGGGTCGAAGGCCAGGGCGGAGGTCGTCCCGCGTGTGGCCACGACCATCAGTGGCGTGACGCCGTCGCCCCGGTCCGCCTCGATCCGGGCGCGCAGCTCCTCCGGGAGCATGGAGCCGTCCGACCCGGTGGCGACGGTGCGGACCGACCCCAGGCCCAGTCCCGCGATGACGGCGGCCTTCGTGGCGGCGGAGTGGGTCTCGCTGGTGAGGTACACCGCGTAGCGCCGACCGCCGGTCCCGGTCTCGCGGCTGCGCCCCTCGGTGGCCCTCTGCAACGCGGCCAGGACCGCCACCAGGACGGCGCTGGAGGCGGTGTCCTGGATGACGCCGCCGTCGCGGAACCGTTCCGGCAGTCCGAGGGCCCGCCGCGTCCACTCCAGCATCTGCTGCTCGACCTCGGTGCACGCCGGGCTGGTGTTCCAGTTCATGCCCTGGACACCGAGCCCCGAGGCGAGGAGGTCCCCCAGGACGGCGGGGCCGGAGGCGTTGGCCGGGAAGTAGCCGAAGAAGCGCGGGTGCTGCCAGTGCAGGAGCGCCGGGGCGACCACGTCCTCCATGTCCTGGAGGAGACGTTCGAAGGGCTCGCCGGACTCCGGTGGGTCCTGGGGAAGCCGCGCGCGCACGGAACCCGGCTCCACCGGACCGGCGACGGGACGGCTCTCCAGGCTCTCCCAGTAGTCGGCGATCCAGTCGATCGTCCGGTACCCGTGCTCCCGGAACTCCTGCGGGCTCATGTGGGTGTCGTTCACAGCAGCGGCTCCTTGAGATGGCGGGCGAGGTAGCGCACCCCGTCGGTGCCTCCCGTACCGGGCACGTCACCGATGATCCTCTTCGCGACTCCGTAGTGGGTGTGCTTCCACCTGGCCCACTGCTCGTTGACGGCCTCGACGCCGCGTCGCCTCCGTTCGTCGGGCGGGGCCGCGCGGAGCGTGTCCCCCAGGGAGGGCGCGGGTGCCGGGACCGCGTCCAGACCGACCGCACCGACGGTCTCCGCGCGCACTCCGGCCGTGCCCCGGCAACGGCGCTCCAGGCGGGCGAACCCCTCCGACTGCAACGCGCCGGTACCGGCGGTGGCCGCGCGGATGGCCGCGAACTGGCCGGGGTCGATCAGCGCGACCAGGCGGAAGCAGCGACGGGCGTGGGCGAGGGCGTCGGTGATTCCCGCGAGCGATGCCTCCAGGGCGTGAGGATCCGGCTCGCTCGCCAGCGCCGCCTCGTGGGCCGCTGCGGCGTACTCGGCAGCCAGGACGGCGAGCAGCTCCATGACCTGGACCGAGCGGAGGAACAGCGGCTCGTCCGGCTCCAGGGTCGCCACCGGAACGGTCCCCTCCACCAGGAGGGCGAGCGTGGGCGGCAGGCCCGCACCGTCGCCGGACAACAACCGGTTGCACCGCCGCACGGCCTCCGGGGGCGACTCCGGGGACACGTCGTCGCGGGCACCGGTCCAGCCGGGGGCCGGGGTGAGCCCCCGCGCGAACCTCGTCGCGGCGACCAGGAGCGAACGCCGTCGGCCGTCGTCGCCCTCGCGCAGGCCGCGCCGCAGTTCGTGACGGATCATGTCCGCGGCCAGCAACGCGGAGATCCTGGTCAGGCGGTCGGGAAGGTCGCCCAGACGGCACCACCGCTCGAGCAGGGTCGTCATCGTGTAGGTGCCGTAGGAGGGTGCCCCGCGTGCCCGGCTGGTCAGGCACTCCAGCCACAGGGTGGTCACCCACTCCGCGCCACCCGGCTCGGGGTCCCTCTTGCGCGCCTGCTCCCAGGTGTGGACCAGCAGGTCGTTCAGTGCGTGGGGGAGTCGGTTGATCCCGTGTGCGCGGACCGCCCCGACGACGGCCCGGTGGGGGAACTCGTACGACGCGGGCGGGCGGTCCCGGAGCACCCAGGCCTCCAGGGCACGCCGCGCGCTCTCACTGACGGTGGTCATGGTTGGGGATCTCTCCAGCCGGGGTGCGGCTCCGGTTCCTCCGGAGGCCGCACCCGATCACGTGGTCGGAATCCGTGACGGAGCCGCACGCCCCGCCACGTACTGGCTTCGGCGTCGCCGCCGGGTCCCGGTGCCGTCGTCGCTCACGCCGGTTGGTAGAGGCGGCCGTCGGACCAGATCGCCCCGACACCGCCCCACGCGGCCGCCGAGGCCACGTCGGGGAAGAAGCCCCGCCCCTTGTGGTTGGCGCTGGTGTTGCAGAGCAGGGGGATGCCCGACAGGCGCTCGTACGCGGTCAGCAACCGGTGCACCAGCGGAGACTGCCGCTCGTTGACGGTCTGAAGGCGGGCGGTGCCGTCCAGGTGCACGATCGCGGGGACCTTGTCCGCCCAGCCGGGGCGGGTGCCGTGGTCGAAGATCATGTACGGGTCCGGTGTCCCGGGCGAGAACACCTCCGGCGCCCGGTGCTCCAGGCAGACGGGGGCGACGGGTCGGTAGTCCTCACGGTCCTTGATCCGGTTGAGCACCTTCTTCATCGACGCGTCCGTGGCGGGGGCGAGGATGCTGCGGTGCCCCAGGGCCCGGGGGCCCAGCTCGGCCCGTCCGCTGAGCACGATCACCGGGTCACCGTGTTCGTGCAGGATCCGGGCGAGCTCGTCGACGTCGCAGGGGCGGGAGACGTATCCCGGGGGGTCGGCCTCCGCAGGTCGCACACGTGGCCCCTGGTAGACGCCCCACTCCAGGGCCGGGCGGCCGCTGTGCAGCGCCCACTCCACGCTCGCGGCCCCCAGGGCCGCGCCGGAGTCGTTGGGGAAGGGTGGGACCCACACGTGCTCGAACAGGCCGCAGGAGCGCAACAGGCTGTTCCACTTGATGTTCAGCGCGCACCCCCCGGCCAGGACGAGGCGCGGCGGCAGGGAGGCCCCGTCCATCCGGGCGGTGAGCGCCCCGCGGAGCCGACGCCCGAGGTAGCCCTGGAAGGTGGCGATCAGGTCGGCGTCGCTCGCGCCGTTCCAGCGCGCGCCGCCCTCCCGTGTGAGGGCTCGGGCCAGGTCGTCCCCGTTGGTGAAGGACAGGTCGAGTCCGCCGAGGATCCGGTCCAGCACGGCGTCGTACCCGGGTTCGTCGGTGCCGAGGGCGGCGTAGGCCATGGCCTTCCCGGCCACGTCCAGGTTGCGGGGCATGGCGTGCCGTGCCGCGTCGGTGCGGTCGTCGGGCGAGTGGAACGGCGGCAGGGCGGCGCAGAAGTCCGCGAACGCGGAACCGTAGAGCGGGAACAGCTCGCCCAGGCGGGTGACGCGCAGGGGATCGGGCTCCACGTGGTAGAGCACCGGGGTCATACCGCCGTCCCAGACCAGCACCAGGGAGTCCTCCCCCCGGCCGGGGAAGGGGCTCGCGGCGTAGGCGCCCATGAGGTGCTGCGCCGAGTGGTGGTAGCTGGTGTAGTCGTGCTCGCGTCCGCCCAGGGGCAGGCCCCGGAACCGGTGGACGTCGAGCACGTGCGTGTCGGGACCCTCGATGTAGGGGGCGACGGGCAGTCGCAGGGCGCGGCCGTGGTCGGTCACGTGCTCCAGGACGGGGGAGTCCTGGTCCTGGCCGAGGGGGGCGAACCAGCCGTCCACGACGAACCGGTCGACGTCCGTGACGGCCACGCCCTCCGCGGCGAGGACGTCCGCCACCGTCTCCAGCCGGTCCAGGGGCTGGAAGCGCCGGTTGTTGTCCAGCTTCTCGGCCTCCACCGACGTGACGAGCCTGCCGTCCTCGATCAGCGCCAGACCGCCGTCGTGGGTGAGTTTCAGTCCGCAGACGAGCATCGGATCACTCCTCTCCCGCGCGGGTGAGCACCCAGGTCGCGTAGCGGGTGGACTCGCTGACCGGTCGGGGCGAGTAGTTCTCGTAGACCCGGGCGTCGGGGAACCCGGCGGCGTGGGCCTGGGCGCGGATGTCGTCGTCCTCGATCGCGTAGAGCCGGTGCACCTCACGGGTCCCCGTGTAGGTGCCGTCGCCCTCCCGGGTGAACTGCGTGTAGTGCAGATCGCAGTAGGTGGTGTCGGGCTCGCTGGTGAAGTCCCAGATGAACGCCAGGTCACCCTGGTCCCCGGCCCACATGCGGTTGCCCCAGTGCCCCTTGAGGAGGGCGGCGGTCTCGATGTCGAAGACGAAGACCCCGCCGGGCGGCAGCACCGCCGCCACGGCGCGGAAGGTCGCGCCGAGGGTCTCCGGGTCGGGCTGGTAGTTGAAGGCCGCGGCGGTGCACACCACCGCGTCGGCCCCCTCGGGCAGCGCGTCCGGCAGTTCGATCCGCCGGAAGTCGGCCCGGTCGCCCAGGCGCTCCCTGGCCAGGGCCAGCATGGTCTCGGACCGGTCCACGGCGGTCACCTCGTAGCCGCGCTCGACGAGCTGCCGTGTCATGAGACCCGTGCCGCAGCACAGCTCCAGCACGCGGCGGACCCTCTGCGCGCGTTCGACCCACACGTCCTCGACGAAGTCGGCCATCTGCTGCCGGGGTGACTCGCCCCACTGCGTGATGGCGTAGTCGACGAGACGGTCGTACACGTCGGCCGTCGCCGCGTACGGCTCCGGAAGGTCCAGTTGCGGTTGTCCCTGCATCACATAACTCCCCTGGTGTCCGGTCAGTCGCGGAGGAAGGCCCACGTCTCGTACAGAGTCCGTTCGTGCGCGGGCGCGTTGGTGTAGTTGTCCAACGTGCCCGTGTGGGTGAGGCCCGCCCGCCGTGCGCTGCGGCGCACCACGTCCGGGTCGAGCACGTACAGACGGTGTCTCTCCCGGGTGCGCACGTAGGTGTCGGACCCGGGGCCGCCCTGGCGCAGGAACTGGGTGTAGTAGGCGTCGCTGTACTCGTCGGTGGGGTTGGTGAACTCCCAGACGAAGGCGAAGTCGTCCTGGTCCTCCGCCCAGACCTGCCGCCCGGCGTGCTCGGTGATCATGTGTCGGGAGAGGATGTCGAAGACGAAGGTGCCGCCCGGGCGCAGCACTCGGTGGACCCCCGCGAAGACGGCGCTCAGGTCCTCCTCGCTGGCCGTGTAGTTGAGGGCCGCCCCCGTGGAGCAGACCGCGTCCATGCTGGCGGGCCGCAGCGGGATGTCCGGTAGCGCGGCCCGCACCAGCTGGGCCTCGTCCGCCAGCCGCTGGCGCGCGTAGCCGAGCATCTCGGGGGACTGGTCGAGCCCGGTGACCGTGTGGCCCGCGCGGGCGAGCTCGGCGAGGACGCTGCCGGTACCGCAGCAGAGGTCGAGGACGTGTCGGACCTCTCCTCCCTGCTTCGCCCACCAGTCCCGGAGGAAGTCCACCCGTTGGGTGACCGGTTTCTCGTGCCAGTTGTCGACGATCCAGTCGTCCAGGCGGTCGTAGATGTCGGCGATGGACCCGTACATGGGTGCGTGGTCGTGTGGTGGAGTCATGAGGTGTGGTCCTCTCTGCGTGCTCAGACGAAGGCCGCCCGGAGCGCGCGAACGGCGTGGCCCCGCAGGTCAGCGGCGCGTGGAGCGATCCCGTCCAGGTGCATGGCGCAGTGGATCAGGCCCGGACAGCGAACGAGCGTGGTCGGCACCCCGGCGGCGGCCGTGCGCGCCGCGAACTGCTCGCCCTCGTCCCTGAGCGGGTCGTACTCGACGGTGATGACTGTGGTCGGCGGTGCCCCGGACAGATCGTCGGCGAACGCGGGGGCGGCCTGCCAGGGCACCTCGTGCAGGGAGCCCTCCGGCCGGTCGAGGTAGGTGCGCCAGCAGCGCTCCATCATCGAGGCGGTGTTCTGGTGGCCCACGGAGAACTCCCGATAGGACGCGCTGTCCATCCGGGGGTCGATCGCCGGGTTGATCAGCAGCTGGTGCCCGACCCGCGTACCGGAGCCCCGGAGGGTCAGGGCGACGACCGCGGCGAGGTTGGCCCCCGCGCTGTCACCCGCGACCACCAGCCGATCCCGGTCCGCGCCGAGCGCCGTGGCGTTCTCGTACATCCAGGTGGTCACGGCCTCGGCGTCGCGAGGGGCCGCGGGGTAGGGATGCTCCGGGGCGAGCCGGTAGCCCACGTTCGCCACCACGACACCCGCTTCGACGGCGAGGGAGCGCAGTGGGGGCTCCATGTAGTCGATGCCGCCCGACATCCAGCCGCCCCCGTGGAAGTACACCACCAGCGGCAGGGGGGTCCCGGGTTCCGGGTGGTAGGCGCGGAAGGGCACCGGTCCCTGGGAGGAGGGGGCGGCTCCGTCCCGAGTGTGGAGGACCCGCTCGTCCGGAGCGCAGAAGGAGGTCATGGCCTCCACCGCCGCTCGGAACTCCGCCAGGGAGAGGTCGTCGGGCGGCGGGGAGTCGTTGACGGGGTCGAGAAAGAACTGTTTCACCTGGGGGTCGAGCGCCACCGATCCCTCTTTTCCTGTTTCGGGTGAAAGAATGGGACGCACGTCACCTGGGCGGACACGGAAATCGCGTCAGAAGGTTGCCGCGCACGCGCCGCGTGGGTTTGTCCCAACTGTTTCCGCGTCCCGCCAGGACCCGGAATCCGGTGGGCCGCAGGGACAGTTCCACGGCGCGTGCCCGCTCCGCGATCGGAAGGCCCGAGATTCGTCGGCGCAGCTCCGGGTCGTCGAAGAGTTCCTCGGGCCGCACCGTCTCGACCCGACCGGCGGGGATATCGTTCGTGCCGTCGAGGTCCAGGTACGGGGCTCCGCGTGGACCGTAAACACGATCAGCGGCCACCCATTCCATTCCGAGTCCGTCGAGGAGTTCCGGAAGGTCGCCGAAACGCAGGGTGTGCACCACGGGATTGAGATAGGCGTCCGCGTCGAAGACGTCCTGTTCCTCGGGGTCCAGGGCGGCACCCGCCCACGCCCCCGGCATGCCGTAGGCGTCGAGGGACAGCGAGAGGCCGAGGGCGCGCACCACCCTCAGTCCCAAGGCGGCCCCTTCGTCGGCGGGGGAGAGGAGCTGGACGAGCTCGCGGTCCCGCATGCGCCGCGCCTCACCGACGTCGTTGTACAACCACAGGTGCAGCAGCCCGTCCTCGGCGAGGTGGCGGCACAGCCACTCCAGGCCCGCGCGGGGGTCGGGCAGGTGGTGGATGACACCGTAGCTGTAGACGAGGTCGAAGCGCTGGTCGAGCTCGGTGTGGGGCATGGCCCCGTCGACGATGTCGAGGTTGGTCACGCCGTGGTCGTCGGCCAGGCGGCGGGCGATGGCGCGCGAGGCCCCGGAGGGCTCCAGACCCACGAAACGCACCTTCGGATGGGCCTTGGCGAGGCCGACGAGCGTGTGCCCCGTGCCGCAGCCGGCGTCGAGGACGCGCCATCCGTCCCGGAGTCCGCCCTCGACCACGAGGGGGAGCTCGTCCGCGACGACACTGATCAGGGGCCGGTCCGCCCCCGGTGAGGGGAAGGGGAAGTCTTCGTAAAGGCGCTGCGTCGCACTCGTCACCACAAAGTTCTCCTGGAATAGACGGCAACAAACACCCGCACGTCCTGTGTGGGGACGGCGGGGACGAACTCATTGCGCAGCTCCGTGGGCCTTCCCGGTGGCCTGGAGTGGGAAACTCGTTGAGTGTCCTTTGTTGAAATCACCCGAGGGCGCGGTGCCCCCGAAGAGTCATTCACGAGCCTCGCGAGGGAAGGGGTGTACGCGAACGACTTTCGTCGAAAGTGAACTCCCACTGTGCGCGGTGTGACACTCGGTGAGTGGTCTTCAGTTAAACCAACTACTCAGCGCGTGTCAAGGTGCTCACGGAAAGTGCCAGTTGAAGGCGTCAATGGAGTCATGATTGGCGGATCCACGGAAGTGATCAAGGGGTCGGGGTCGAGAATGTGCGCTTCTTGCAGGGGAAATGTGACGCGGGTTCCTGTTCATTTCGGGGGCCCGTGTTGCTGGGGGTGAGAATGATGGGGGAATGTGTGCGAATTCGGTTCTGATTCGTGAGCGGGAATTGGGGTGAATATCGATCAGTGAGGAGAGTGGTGATGGTGTGACGGAGCCGCGTCCGGTGCCGTCAGCACCGAGCGGTGGGCGCGGGACGTGGAACCACGGGGAGCACATACCTCTCATACGCCCCTACGAGGCGATGTCCCCTAGGGTTGGGACGAACGGCCTCCGGCTGGGAGCGATCGCCGTCCCGAGACGGTCGGAGACCGCCCGGCCCCACGGCGCGACCCCCTGCTTGTAGAGGTAGATGCCCCATGTCCGACGCACCCTCCCCGTCCACCTCCGACGGCTTCGGCAGCCCTTCCCCCATCGACACCACCCGGACCCACTCGGCCCGGATCTGGAACTACTGGATGGGAGGCAAGGACCACTACCCGATCGACCGTGTCGCGGGCGACCAGGTGGCCGAGTCCTTCCCGGAGATCGTGGACCTGGCCCGCACCAGCCGGGAGTTCCTCAACCGCGTGGTCACCCACCTGACGGAGGAGGCGGGGATCCGCCAGTTCCTCGACATCGGTACCGGGATGCCCACCGCCAACAACACCCACGAGGTCGCCCAGGGGATCGCCCCCGAGTGCCGCGTCGTGTACGTGGACAACGACCCCCTCGTGCTCGCGCACGCGCGCGCCCTCCTCGTGGGCACCCCCGAGGGCGCCACCGACTACGTCGACGCCGACCTGCGCGACCCGGAGGCGATCCTGGAACGGGCCGCCGCCACCCTCGACTTCGACCGGCCCGTCGCGCTCATGCTGATGGGCGTGCTCGGCCACATCCCGGACGAGGACCTCCAGCCGATCGTCCGGACACTGGTGGACGCGCTGCCCTCCGGCAGCTACCTGGCCAGCTACGACGGCACCAACACCAGCGAGGCCTACAACCAGGCCATCGAGGAGGGCAACAAGCACGGGGACGACCCCTACCTCCTGCGCAGCCCGGAGGAGCTCGCCGCCCGGTTCGAGGGGCTGGACCTGCTGGAGCCCGGTGTGGTCCCGTGCCCCCGCTGGCGTCCGCTGGAGGGAGAACTCAGCGCGCGCCGCGGCCTGGACCAGTACGGCGGAGTGGCCCGCAAGCCCTGAGGGGCCGCGTGGGTCCCCGAGTCCGGCGCCCCCGGGGCCGCCCTCCTCGGGGCGCCCCCGGGCCGGGGTCAGCGGTCCAGGTGCCGCCAGCGGACCGGGTCGTGCTGGTCGCGGGAGCCCGCCCTCCGGGGCAGGTCCCCGCGGTCGGCGCACTCCAGGACCAGCATCTCCTCGTCCCCGGGGTCGAACGCGTACTCCACCCGCTCCACCCGCGAGGGCACCCCGCAGTCGGCCAGGAACTCCCGTGTCCGGTCCAGCCACGGGTAACGCGTGAAGTCGGTGTGCTGGAACAGCGGATACAGCCGCACCTCCCGGCGGGACAGCCGCACCAGTTCCAGCAGCGCCTCCCGGTGGAACTCCTCGTCCAGCTGTCGTCCGTAGGAGAACAGCAGGTGCGAGCTGAGCACGAGGTCGAAGGAACGGTCAGGGAAGGGCAGGTCGGGCAGGGAGCCCTCGACGTAGCGCTCGGGGCGCGCGGTGAGGTCCGCGCCGAACCGGCGGGCCGACTCCGACCGCAGCCGCGTGAACTGCCCGGGATCCTCGAACCACGTCCACACGAAGTCCGACGCGCGTTCGACGAGGTTCGCGTGTTTGTGTTCGTTCTCCGACAGGGCCAGCTCGGCCAGCTTCCCCCGGTCGACGCCGTACTCGGGGTCCACCGCCGTGACGTCGAAGCCCCGGGCCCCGGCCTCGGCCGTGAAGCTCGCGGCGCCGCCCGGACAGTCGAGGATCCGCGACGTCAGATCGTGGTCCGAGAGCGCGAACATGGAACGGTACTCGGCGAAGCTCCGCGCGCTGACGAACACCGCTCACCCCCGCCCGACGAAGGGCATCGACGTGGGCAGGACCGTCAGGTACTGCACGTTGGTCCCCGGGGGCATCGACGCCATGAGGAGCACCGCCTCCACGAAGCGCTCCAGGGGGATCGTCCGCTCCACCGCCGTACTACCGTCGGCCTGCCTGGCGGGGGGCTGGGCGCCTCCGTCCGCTGGCTCCACGTTGCCCACGTCGATCTGCCCGCAGGCGATGTCGTACTCGCGCCCGTCCAGGGACAGCGACTTGGTCAGACCGAGGACCGCGTGCTTGGCCGTGGTGTAGGCGACGGCGTTGGGCCGGGGCGCGTGCGCGGAGGGAGCCCCGTTGTTGATGATCCGCCCGCCTCGGGGCGACTGCTCCCGCATCACGCGGAACGCCTCCTGGGCACACAGGAACGTGCCGGTCACAGTGGTGTCCATGATCCGGGTCCAGTCCTCGAACCGGACGTCCGCCACCGGCACCCGGGGGACGGCCGCGCCCGCGTTGTTGAACAGCAGGTCCACCCGGCCGAACCGCTCCCGCACGGCGGCGAACAGCGCGGTCACCTCCTGCGGTCGCCCGATGTCGGTGGGCACGGCCAGCATGCGGTGCCCGTTCTCCCCGGCCTGGGAGACCGTCTCCTTCAACGCCTCCTCGCGGCGACCCGCGATCGCCACGGACCAGCCGTCCGAGAGCAGGGCGAGGGCCGCCGCGCGGCCCAGCCCGCTGCCGCCGCCGGTGACCACGGCGACCCCGCGCTCCGTCCTCCCCCCGCTCACCGGGCACCCGTGCTCATCCAGGCGCGCAGCACGCGACGGCTGCCCGGGCCGGGCACGTCCACGTAGGGCGACCGCCCGTGCAGGACCCGCGAGTTGCGGATGACCAGGAGGTCACCGGCGTCGAGCAGGAGCTGGAAGGCGATCTCCGGCCGGTACAGGACCTCGTCGAGGACGTCCAGCGCCTCCCACTGGCGGTCACTCAGCGGCGGCCCGCCCCGTTCCGGCGAGGTGCGCACCGTGCGGGTCTGGTAGTAGCAGCCCGTGCTTCCGTCCTCCTGGGTGAACAGGATGGGGGAGACGATCACCTGCTGTCCGGCCCGGCCGGTGCGGTCGAAGGTCCAGTCCTCCTCCAGCGTGGCGAGCACGTCCGGGCGCTCCTGGCCGATGATGCTCCGCACGTGGCGGGCGCTGGCGAGCTTCGTGTACCCGCCGCCCCGGACAGCGGGCTGGAGACACAACAGCACCAGGAGGTCACAGGTGTCGCAGTGGAACCCGAGCTCGGTGTTCCCGTCACCGTCCTGGTCCCGCAGCACCCGCCACAGGGCGCCCTCGGCGTTCTGCGGGATGATCTCACCGAAGTCCCGCAGCACGAAGGAGAGGGCACCGATGATGTCGTCCTCGTCCGCCGACGGGTCGATCAGGTTCGGCACGTGGGTGAAACCCACCGAGCGGACGCTCTCCGCGCTGAACGAGCGCAGCCGCTCGCGCAGCGGGGAGGCCGCCTCCCACCGCTCCGCCCGGGCGTCCCGCCACAGCAGGTCGCGCTCCTCGTCGGTGATCGGCATCGACCACAGGTCGCGACGGGTGTCCAGGGTGGTGCTTCCCCAACCGATCTCGGTCGTGGTGTTCTCGGTCATCTGGTGGTCCGTTCCCTTCGTCGTGGGATTCACTGGGGCGGTGCGGGGAGGAAGCCGACCTCCGTGGCCCAGGCCATGGCCGCCGCCCACCACTCGCGGGTCGGCGGCGCGAAGCGCACGCCGACGCGGTCGAGCGCGGACGTCGTGTGTGAGCTGTCGACCACCACGTTGCGCGATCCCAGCCCGGACCAGGCGGAGGCCAGCCGCGCGGCGGTCGGATGCCTCCGCTCCACCCGGGACAGCGCCGCGCCGAACGCGTGGTCGTCGGTGAGGTCGACGGGGTGACCGAGGGAGACCAGCCAGGCCACCAGTTCGTCGTGCGGCACCGTGTACGGGGACTCCACGTGGTACACGCCCGGTGCCGCGTGCGCGTGGGTCACCATCGCCGCGATCCCCGCCGCCACCGTGTCCACGTGGGAGAAGGCGAACGACTCCGAGGGGCGGCTCGGCGCGGCCCCGGCCAGCACGTAGCCGCGCACGAGCTGGTAGATCCGGTTGTCCTCCACGTTGCGCTGGAAGACCCCCGTCCGGCTGTGCGCCGCGACGTGGCCGCTGCGGTGGACGTAGCACTGGCGCCCCGAGGCGGCCCAGGCGCGGACCTCCTCCTCCGCCGCGAACTTCGTCCGCTCGTAGGGGGTGCGGAAGCGCTGACCGATCCGCAGATCGGCCTCGCTGAACCGGCGCGGGACCCCGTCGACGCCCCCCGCGACCGCGAGCGTCGACAGGTGGTGCAGGCGGGCGCCGGGCACCTCCGCGTCGATCCACCCGAGCAGGCGGCGGACCCCCGCGACGTTGGTGCGTTCCAGGTCGGCGGGGGGAGCGACCAACCGGACGTCCGCCGCCGCGTGCACCACCGCCTGGGCGTCCCGGACCCGTTCCAGGCCCGCCGGTGTCAGCCCCAGACCGTCGCGGTCGATGTCTCCGGCGACCACGTCGAACCCGCCGACCCGAGGGTCCGGGCCGTCGGTCGCCGAGACCAGCCGTCGGGCCGCGTGGGCGTCGTCGTCCCCCCTCACCAGGCACGTCACCCGGGCGTCGCGTTCCAGCAGCGCGGTCAGCAGGTGTCGGCCGAGGTAACCGGTGGCACCGGTGAGCAGGACACGGACCGGCTCCCGCACGCTCAGGCTGGCGGTCCGGGGCGCCGGCGCGCCGGTGAGCAGCAGTTGACCCGAGGTGGAGACGGCGCTCCTGACCGGCGGAGGGGGAGCGCTCCCGACCTCGGCGGCGACCGCACCGGCGAAGGCGGAGACGACGGCGTCGGCGTCCTCGTGGGACGGCCACGGCCGGGCGTGCACGAGGTCGGCCACCAGCCTGCCCTCGACGATGCGGGTGGTGAGCCTCAGGGGGTGGTGCGGGTCCGCGCTCGGACAGCGCGCCGCCCCGCCCGTCTCCGGGGCGACGGACCAGGCCAGGGACGGCTCGTCCGGCAGCTCGAAGGTGCCCAGGAAGTTGAATCCGGCCTCGGGACGCGGCAGGTCGGCGTCCATCGGCAGCTGAGGGGCCTCCCGAACCAGGCGCTCGAACCGCGCGGTGGTCTCGGCGGAGGCGGAGCGGACCACGGTCCGCACGTCCACGCCGCCTCCGGAGTCGGTGGCGGACTCCGTGTCGGTGCCGGGAGCTGCCACAGTGACGTGCTTGACCGCCGTGAACCAGCCGACGGTGTCCATGTACGCGTCGCCCCGGCTCGTCGTGTCGCGGCCGTGGGTCTCCACCTCGACGGTGATCCGGGGCCGACCGTTCCAGCGCAGGACCGCCTCGGTGAAGGCCGACAGGAGGAAGGCCTCCAGCCGCTGGGAACGACCGTGACGGCGGACCAGCCGGGCGGTGGAGTCCTCGTCCAGGGCCCAGGTCAGGGCGGCCGGTTCCAGGGCGGGGTCGGTCGGCGTCCACGTGGGGGGCGGTGTCGGGCGTTCCGGTGCGGGCGGTGCGGCGGTCGCCGCCCACCGGTAGAAGTCGGCGGTCACGGGCATGGGGCCCGGGCTCCCCGTGAGCGCGGCCCGGTAGGCGTGGGCGAGGTCGTCGAAGAGGACGCGCCAGGAGAGGCCGTCGATGGCCAGGTGGTGCACGATCACCGCGAGCCGGTCGTCGGTCCCGGCCCCGCCGGAGAACAGGTGGACGCGGACCAGGCGGCCGGACTCCGGGTCCAGCGACCGGTGCAGCTCCGAGCAGGTGGCCTCGACCGTCTCCGACACCGCCCCGGGGTCGTCGGGCAGCCGGGAGAAGGTCACGGCGCCCACCTCTCCGGAGGGGCGCGGGGCTCCCGGCCCGCCCGCCGCCACGGGCTGGCGCAGGGCGGTGTGGCGGTGCAGCACCCCCACGACGGCGGACGAGAGGGCGACCGGGTCCACCGGCACCCCGCACCGCAGGACCGCCGACTGGTTCCAGTGCCGGGGGTCGCGCACCCGCTGCCGGAAGAGCCAGCGCTGGGCCGGTGCGAGCCTCCCGGTCCCGGCCGCGTCCGCGTCCCCGCTGAGGAGCGGGGCGGTGGCCTCCTTCGTCCACGGAGCGGCGGCCGCCGCCAGGAGTACGGGGGTGGGGTTCAGGTAGAAGTCCTCGAACGTGATCCGGTACCCGGACCGGCGCAGCGCCGTGACCGTGCGCATGGCCAGGATCGAGTCGCCGCCCAGCTCCAGCACGTCGGCGTGCGGGGCGACCAGGGGCAGGCCGAGAGCGCCCGCCCACAGGTCCGCGATGGTCGTCACGAGCGGGTCCGGGGCCCGGCCGTCGCCCCTGTCCGGGGGAGCGGCACCGTCACCGCCGGGGTGCCTCCCGTCGTGTTCCAGGACCCGGTCCACCAGGGCGGAGAGGGCCTCTCGGTCGAGCTTGCCATTCGGTCCGGTCGGGAACTCCGGCACCACGACCACCGGTTGGGGCACCGCGTACGCGGGCAGCCGGTCCAGCAGGTGGGAGCGCAGGGAGGCCGCGAGGGCGGCCCCGTCACCGGGGTCGCCACCCGCCGGTCGCACCGCCGCCAGGATCTGGGCTCCCGCCGGGTTGTGGCGCACGACGACCGAGGAGCGCGCCACTCCGGGGAAGTCGTCCATCACGCGTTCCACGTCGTCCGGATCGACCCGGTAGCCCCGGATCTTGACCTGTCGGTCGGTCCGTCCCGCGAAGACCAGGGCACCGTCCGGTCGGCGGCGGCACCGGTCGCCGGTCCGGTACCTCGGACCGTCGTCGTGCGGGACGAAGCGGCGGGCGGTCTCCTCGGGGCGCCCGAAGTACCCGGCCGCCACGCCGGGGCCACCGATCAGCAGTTCGCCGTCCGCGCCGTCCGGCACCGGACCCCCCTCCGCGTCGGTCAGGTGGAGGGTGTTCCGGCCGATCGCCGTGCCGATGGGCACCGTGGCCTCGTCCTCGGGCAGGTCGGCGAGGGAGGAGGCGACGAAGCAGCTCGCGCCGATGGTGGCTTCGGTCGGGCCGTAGTGGTTGACCACCCGACCGGCGACACCGGAGTCGAGGAGCGTAGTGGCCAGGGGACGGGGCAGCGCCTCGCCTCCCAGCAGCAGGGTGTGCAGCCTCGGAGCCCGCGGCGGCCGCCCCTCCAACAGGGCGGTCAGATGGGAGGGGGTCGTCTTCAGTACCGACACCCCCGCCTCGGCCAGGCAGGACCAGAAGGCCTCCGGGTCGCGGGTCCGCTCGTCGGGCACCACGTGGACCGACCCGCCCGTCGCGAGCGCGAGCAGCCAGGAGGTGTGGCCCAGGTCGGCGGCGAGCGTGGTGACGTGCGCGACGCAGGGCGCGTCGGCGCGGGTGAGGCCGAGGCGATCGCGGAGGGAGAGGGCGTAGTGCACGGTGTTGGCGTGGGTGACCGTGACCGCCTTGGGTTCGCCGCTGGACCCCGAGGTGAAGGAGAGGTAGGCGGGGTCCGAGGCGCGCACCCGTGGCGGGAACGCTCCGGACGGGACGGGGTCACTGGCCCACGCGGTCGGGTCCACCACCTCGGTGTGTCGGTCCCCGGGCGCGGTGTGACCGGCGTCGGAGCTCAGCACGTGGCGCACGTCGACCGCCTCCAGGCGCCTGCGTACGTCGGGGCCGCTCCACGCGGGGTCGACGACCACGGCGGCCGCCCCCGAGCGCAGCACCCCGTACATCAGGGCGCACACCCGGATGTCGCGCGGACCCAGCACCGCGACCCGGTCACCCCGTCCGACGCCGCGTGCGCCGAGCCGGGCCGCCACCCGGTCGGCGGCGGCGAGCAACCCGGCGTGGTCCAGGGAGCGGGCCCCGTCGGAGAGCGCGGGGCGGTCCGGGTGGGAGCGCGCGCCGCGCGCCAACAGGTCGGAGAGCGAGAGTTCCGGGATCGTCGTACCTGTCAAGGGGATGGGTCTCCAGTTCAGGCGGTGTCTGCTTGGGACGGCCCGGCACCTGTCCCCCCGGGGCCGGAGGACAGGACCCGTTTCACCCGGCCGGTGCGGTGTCCGGGGGGCCCGCCACGAACGCCTCGGTCTCCTCATCGGGGGAGAGGCGCCCGGACACGGCCCAGGCGACGGTCCGGTGCAGGCCGTCCAGGTGGATGAGCCCGGTCCGTACCCTCAGGTCCGCGTAGTCGGAGTGGGGCACCGGGACGGTGCTCAGGTAGACGGGGGTCAGGGGTGCCTCCCGGAACAGGTCCAGCTTCCGCGAGCAGACCGGGTTGGCCTCGGCCATCTCCGCGCCGCCCGAGCGCACCAGGTCCGCCGCCTCGCCCACCGTCCGGCCCGACCGGGGGACGAGCTCACGCCCGCCGCCCTCGCTGAGGTGCCAGGGCAGGACGACGCCGAGGACCTCGTCCCTGGACAGCAGGACACGGTGCCAGACGCCGAGGAGGTCGTCGGCCATGTGCAGGACGTCCTCCCCGTCCTGGTTGGTGTTGGACTCGTGGGGGCGGTCGACAGGGTGATCGGCCCGGTAGACCTCCAGGACCCGTGAGAACGGCACCGTGCCGATCAGTTTCATGTGATGGAGCCTCGTCCCGTCGTCGTGTACTCGGTGAAGTGCCGCTCCGCGAACAGCTCCGGCCAGCGTCCGCCGCCGAGGTCGAGCTCGCGTGCCCGGGAGAGCATATGCCGCCAGTACGGCTTCACCGGGTGCCACCGGGCGCTGGTCTGACAGTAGGAGGCGTCCACGAAGTAGCGGGGGCCCGGGTCGTCCACCCCTTCGGGCGCGGGCCTGCGCGCGTGGAACAGGGCGGAGTTCATCAGGACGGTCGAGCCCGGGGGGAGCCGGTCGATGACGGCCTCGCCGGGGAGTTCCTTGGTGCCCAGGTGCGCGCGGGCCTGCTTGGCGGCGTGCTCCAGGTGGGATCCGGGCAGGACCGCGAGGTGTCCGACGCTCGGATCGAGGCCGCCGAGGTAGTGCAGCGCGTGGACCATGAGGAGGCTCGGGTCCTCACGGTCGTTCGGCTCGTGGTCGTGGTGCCAGGCCTTGCCGCCGGTCGCCTCGCCGTGTCGGTCGCTGTGCAGGTGGTGGAAGACGAAGGAGGGCCCCATGAGGTCGGAGATCATCGCCAACAGGGGCTCGTGGGTGAGGAGTTCGCCGTGCGCGGGCAGCTCCAGCTCCAGGACCGGGGGCGTGCCGTGTGCCTCCGGCTCGAGGCAGGCGGCGATGGAGCGCTCACGCAGCCCCTCGTCCACCCAGCGGTCCACCTCGGGCAGGAGGCGGCCGACGAGGGGTGCGGGCAGGAAACCGGGGAGGACCAGGTAGCCGGACTCCGTGAACTGTCTCCGCCGCTCGGTGGCGTCGTCGATTTCCGGGGGAATCGTGTGCGTCAAGTCTTCGCCCCTTGCTCGTGCTCGGGTGTCGGTCGTTCTCCGGGGCGTGACGGATTCCCTCCCGGGGGAATCCGTCGGGGAAAAGGCGGGGGACCCGGGTGCGGAGGGCCGTGCGCTGGACAGGAGGTGTGGGGCCATTGGTGTGGCTGTCCGTGGCCCCGTGTGGTGGAGGTGCCCGGAGGGTCGACAGTATTAGTTTCACTTTGTCCGGATCGTTGTCAAGGGAATCGGAAGAACACGATGCTGGCCTGGAACTACGCTCGGGGCGGTCCGGGATCGGTGAATGCGTGGCAAGTGCGGAGTATGAATTCGACGGAGGCGGGGTAAGGGAGGGTGCGGTGGCCATGTGCCCGGTGGGGGTCGTGTTCTGCCAGCTCAGGGCGCATGTGATGCCCGAGTTCCCTTCGTGCACCCGAAACCGGGGTGCGTCGTCGAACCCGTGGGACCCGGGGTGTTTGAGGGGCGGGTTCCGCTTTTCGCAGGTCAATTCGGGCATTTGGGGCGTACGATGAATGCGGTCACAGATATGGGACGCGGTCTCCGTGGCGTGCCGAAGATCGTTACTCCGTTTCTGCGCGTGGCCGATTCCGGACGCCTGAATGGTCCCGGCGGGTGCTGCCCCCGAGCGTTCCCGCGTGATATCGAGAACGCTCCGCTTTATCCGAGTGCTCCGAGAGAACGGGTCTGGTCCCGTGGTCACCGGTCTCAGTCGACGGGCAGCGGTGAACTGGGCTTGGTGACGCTGATGGCGAAGGTCGTCTCGATCGAGGAGACGGCCGGGATGGCGCGCAGCTTGGCGCGCATCAGCTCCTCGTAGGCGGGGAAGGAACGGGCCGCCACCTTGAGCAGGTAGTCGTGGTCTCCCGCCAGGAGGAAGGCCTCGGTGACCTCCGGGATCCTCCGGATGGCCTCCTCCACCCGCTCCACCACGCCCGTGCCGTGGGAGTCCAGGCGCAGCCGCACGAACGCCGTGATGTCCAGCCCCACCGACGCCGGGTCGACCACCGCCGTGTATCCGGCGACCACGCCGGACTCCTCCAGCCTGCGCACCCTGCGCAGGCAGGGGGAGGGGGACAACCCCACCCGGTCGGCCAGCTCCTGGTTGCTGATCCGCCCGTCCACCTGGAGTTCGTGCAGGATGCGCAGATCGATCTCGTCCAAGCGATGCATGAGGCAGATTCTGCCAAAACGACGCCTATTCGGGCAATAATGCGCAATCGGTGGTCCCGTCGATCGCCGTACCTTCACTCCCATGAACAGACCTACCGGTGCGACCCCCTCGCTCACCGTCGGCCTGGCCGCGATGGCCGCGACCGTGGTGCTGTGGGCGGGGTTCGCCCTGAGCATCCGTGGGATCGGCGCCTCCGACCTCACCGCCCTGGACGCCGCCCTCCTCCGGTTCCTCACCCCGCTGGTGGTGCTGGCGCCGTGGATCCCCCGGGCCGTGCGGCGCGTGCGGCACGAACGCCCCGGTGTCCTGCTGGCGCTCTGCGCCGGCGCCGGACTCCCGTACTTCCTCCTCGCCGCCTGGGGCGGCTCCCTCACCAGCGCCGCCCTCGTGGGGATCGTGATCCCCGGGACCGTGCCCCTGTTCGTCACCGTGCTCGCGTTCGCGCTCTGGCGCACCCGGGCCCGGCCCGCGCAGCTCGGCGCGCTCGTGCTCATCGTCCTGGGCGCGGCGGTGTCCGTGACAGCCGCCGTCACACCGGACCAGGCCGCCGGGGTCGTGATCCTGCTCTGCGCCGGACTGGTGTGGTCGGTGTACACGCTCGCGCTCCGGGAGACCACGCTCGACCCGGTCAGCGCCGCGCTCGTGCTCTGCGCCCCCTCCGCCCTGCTGGCCGGGGTGCCCGTGCTGCTGGGCCTGGCCCCCTCCGCGCTGGTCGGGGGCGCGGCGCCCGGAGACGTCCTGGTCTACGTCGCCGTCCAGGGCGTCGGCGTGGGTGTGCTCGCCGCCCTGTGCTACGCGACCGCCATCCGCGGCCTCGGCGGCCCGGTCGCCGCCACGCTGGGAGCGCTCAGCCCGGTCGTCACCCTGGTCGTGGCGGTCCCGCTGTTCGGCGAACCGGTCACCCCCGCGACGACGGTCACGCTGCTGCTGGTCCTCACCGGCGTGGTCGCCTTCAACCTCCTCGGCGTCCGGCGGCCCCGGCCCGCCGAGCCCAGCCCTGCCGAGCCGGGCCCCGCTGTTCCTCGCCCTGCCGAGCCGACTCCCACCGAAGCCGGGAACCGCCGTCCCGAACTGGAGACCTCATGCTGATGCCGACCATGCTCCCGCCGCGCACCGATCCCCTCTGGCGGCTCACCGCGGCCTGTGACACCGACCCCCGTCCCGAGCGGCTCGACCTCCTCGTCGGCGTCTACCGCGACGACACCGGCTCCTCCCCGGTCCTCGGCGCCGTGGCCGAGGCCGAACGGAACCTCGCCGCGCGCTCAGAATCCAAGGAGTACCTGGGCCCCGCCGGGAACCGCGACTTCACCGACGCGCTCACCCGCATGCTGTTCCCCTCGGACGACGTCCGCTCCCGCACTCTGGCGGTGCAGTCGGTCGCGGGGACCGGGGCGCTGCGGCTCCTGTCCGAGCTCCTCGCCGCCACCGGACCCGACCGGACCGTGCACCTGGGCACGCCCGCCTACCTCAACCACCGCACCATCCTCACCACCGCCGGGCTGCGCGTGCGCGAGTACCCGATGCTGCTCCCGGACGGGCGCCCGGACCCGGACGCCGCCCTCGCGGCCGTCGCCACGGCCGCACCCGGCGACGTGCTCCTGCTCCAGGGGTGCTGCCACAACCCCACCGGCGCCGCGATGCCCACCCGGGACTGGGACGCGCTCGCCCACGCGATGGCCGAGCGAGGTGTGGTGCCCTTTGTCGACCACGCCTACTTCGGTCTGGGAGACGGGCTCGACGCGGACCTGGAGGGCATGCGCCGCATGCTGGAGGTCCTGCCCGAGGCGGTGGTCGCGGTCAGCGCCTCCAAGGCGTGGGGTCTGTACAACGAACGCACCGGATGCGCGATCGTGGTCTCCGACGACCCCGCCCGCCGCGCCCTCGCCTACGGCGTCCTGGAGACCACCGCCCGCGCCGGGTACTCGCAGCCGCCGGACCACGGAGCCCGGATCGTCCACGAGATCCTCACCCGGGACGAACTGCGCACGCGCTGGACGGACGAACTCGACTCCATGCGCCGACGCCTGGGGCTCCTCCGCGACGGGCTCACCGACGCCCTGGACCTGCGGGCCCCCGCCCCGGAGTTCGCGGCGCTTCGGGAGCAGAGGGGCATGTTCCTGCGTCTGCCCCTCACCGCGGACCAGATGGGGCGGCTCCGCGACGAGCACGCGATCCACGGCCTGCCCTCGGGACGGATCAACCTCGCCGGGGTCCCCGTCCACCTCCTCGACCGCGTCGCCGACGCGATCGCCCGGGTCCACGGCGGGACCGCGTCGGCTCGGCCGGAGCGCCTGGCGGCCCGGGGGTGAGAGCGGGGTGTCAGGAGGTGGACCCGGCTTCCCCGGAACCGTCGTGCGCGGGCTCCGCCTCCGCCACGGAGGGCTCGGGGGAGGCCGCCCGGTTGCGCAGCAGCGCCGCGAGGACCGCCGCGATCGGGGTGGCCAGGAACAGGCCCGCGATCCCGCCGAGGATGCCGCCGACCGTGACCACGATCAGGACCACCGCGGAGGGCAGCTCCAACGCGCGGCCGTAGATGCGCGGCGCGAACACGTTGCTCTCCAACTGCTGCACGAGGATCACCGCGCCGAGCACGATCAGCGCCACCACCCAGTTCTCCGTCACCAGGGCCACGAGGACCGCCAGCAGCCCGCTCAGGAACGCGCCGATGATCGGCAGGAACGCACCCACGAAGGTGAGCACGATCAGCGGGATGGCCAGGCTCGTGTCGATGAGCAGGAGCAGCGCGATACCGATGCCGATCGCGTCGATCACGCCCACCAGCGCCACCCCGCGCACGTAGTTGCCCATCACGTCGTAGGAGACCCGGGCCGAGTGGCGCAGGACCGGGCGGGACCTGACCGGCAGCAGGCTGGCGATCCAGTCCATCAGCTTGTCACCCGAGTGCACGAAGTAGATGGTCAGGACGATGACCAGCACGATCCCCAGAACGACCCGCGTCACGGCGGTGGTCGCCGTCCACGCGCCGCTCAGGACCTGGTTGCTGTTCTCGGTGATCAGCGACTGGACCTGCACCCAGGCGTTGTCGATCGCCTCCGTGAGCAGCGCCGGGTCCAGACCGAAGGGCAGGGCCATGTTCTGGAGTTGGACGACGGCGCTGTTGACGCTGGCCACGAGGTCGTCGAAGCTCGCGATGGCGGGGGTCACGATCAGGGTGACCACACCGCTGTAGACCGCGACCGCGATCAGCATGGTGATCGTCGTGGACGCCCCCCGGCCGAACCCCCGCCGTCTGACCGGGTTGGGGCGGCGCAGCCAGTTCGCCAGGGGCATCAGCAGCGCCGTGAGGAACACCGCGATGATCAGCGGGAGCGTGACCACGGACAGGCGGGTGAGGGCGTAGATCAGCAGACCCGCCACCACACCGATCACCAGGACGCGCCAGGAGGCGTCGGCGGCCACCCGCAGGAGGTCGCCGGCGCGCCTGCCGTCGTCCGGGTCCTGGGGGCCGGAATCCGCGTCCTCGGCCTCGAACCGCTCCCGTTCCCGCTCGATACGGGCCCTGCGAGTGGCGTTCCACTTGTTCACGAGGGCCCCGACGCCCGGCCACTGGGCTTGCACATGCGCTCCGTTCTCCGGTCGGCGCGGACCGTCGTCACGCGCCACGAACCGCGTCGACCAGCCCTCCGGAACCAGCCATGAGTGCGATGTGACGCGGGGTGACACCGAGTCTGGCCTCCGCACGCGTCACGGGCGGGGAGGCGCGTACCGGATCACCGGATGGGCGTGTCGCCCGGAGTGCCCCACTCACCCGCACCGGGAGTACGTGGGGACGTCGGCCGCCGCCGTTCAGCTCAGGGACACCCCCGGCCGGGTCCGGAACGGCCGCCTGCCACTCCGGACCGGGCCCGTGACGGTGGGTTCCGGGTCACTCGGAGGGTTCGGGCAGCTCCGGGCACTCGATGATCGGGTTGACGCCGACGTAGTTCAGGGGGCCGACGAAGATGGTGACCGCGACACTGCCCAGGGAGGAACAGGACGCCTCCGAGGTGCTGAAGTAGCCGCGTTGCACGGCCGCCGTCACTCCGATGGCGAGCCAGACGAGAACGAGTACCGCGAGGGTCGAGCTGATGCGCACTGCTGCCTCCAAGGGGGGTGGGGCCAACGGCTCCCTCACGGACCTACCCGCACCAGGTGCCCCTCCACCCCACCCGGGCCCCGATTCCGCGAGGAAAACCCGTGGCGGCGCCGTCTCCCGCTCAGTAGGCTTCGCGTCCATGACAGACACATCCCCCACCACCACGCGCCTGGTGGAGATCACCGACGACAACCTCGACGCCGCCACGGGGATCAAGGTGAGCGAGGCGCAGGAGCGGTTCGTCGCCCCGGTCCTGTACTCCCTGGCCCAGGCGTACACGAACCGCGACACCGCCTGGCCCCGACTGCTCATGGACGGAGACGAGGCGGTCGGCTTCGTCATGGCGAGCTTCGCCCCCGAGGACGAGGACCCCGACTGCCGTGCCGACCTCTGGCGCCTCAACGTCGGGGAGAAGCAGCAGGGCCAGGGGTACGGCCGCGTGGCGGTGGAGGGTGTGTTCGACGAGGCACGGCGGCGCGGCTTCTCCCGGGTCACGGTCTCCTGGGTGCCGGGAGAGGGGAGCCCGGAGGGCTTCTACCTGCGTCTGGGCTTCCGTCCGACCGGACGGGTGGAGGACGGGGAGATCGTCGCCGCCATCGAGCTCGACTGACCCCGGCACGGGGGGTCCCCTTCGGCCGGTGCCCGCGCGGCGGGCACCGGCCGGTTCCTAGTGGCCCCGGTCCAGCCACTCCTGGAGGTGTGGCGCCTCCGCGCCGATGGTCGTGGAGTCACCGTGCCCGGTGTTGACGACCGTTTCCTCGGGCAGCGCCAGGAGGCGGGTGCGGATCGAGTCCACGATGGTCGGGAAGTCCGAGTAGGACCTCCCGGTCGCCCCCGGGCCGCCCTGGAACAGGGTGTCGCCACTGAACAGGACGCTCAGTTCCGGGGCGTACAGGCACACCGCCCCCGGAGCGTGGCCCGGGGTGTGCAGCACGATGAGGTCGGCGCCCGCGACCCTGATGGAGTCGCCGTCGGCCAGGTCCCCGTCCGGGGCCCGGTCCGGGTGGGTCATGTCCCACAGCACCCGGTCGTCGGGGTGCAGCAGGATCGGCGCCCCCGTCGCGTCGGCCACCGCGGGGGCGGCGTTCACGTGGTCGTTGTGGCCGTGCGTGCACAGCACCGCCACGACCCGGCGCCCGCCCACCGCCTCGATGATCGCCTCGGCGTCGTGCGGGGCGTCGACGACCACGACCTCCTCGTCGTCACCCACCAGCCAGACGTTGTTGTCCACCTCCCAGGAACCGCCGTCCAGGGTGAAGACCCCGGACGTGGTCAGGTGTTCCACTCGCGCTTCACTCACAGTCGCACCACCGATCGCAGTACCTCGCCGCGCTCCATGCGGGCGAACGCCTCCTCGACGTCACCGAGCCCGATCTCCTCGGTCACGAATCCGTCCAGGTCCAGCCTGCCCTGTGTGTACAGGTCGACGAGCATCGGGAAGTCCCGCGAGGGCAGGCAGTCCCCGTACCAGCTGGACTTCAGGGCCCCGCCCCGGCCGAACACGTCCAGCAGGGGCAGGTCCAGACGCATGTCCGGGGTGGGCACGCCCACCAGCACCACGGTGCCCGCCAGGTCGCGGGCGTAGAAGGCCTGTTCGTAGGTCTGGGGGACCCCCACCGCGTCGATGACCACGTCGGCGCCGAAGCCGTCGGTCAGCGCGCGGATCGCCTCGACCGTGTCGGCCTCCCGGGCGTTCACGGTGTGCGTGGCGCCGAACCCCCGGGCCCACTCCAGCTTGCGGTCCTCCAGGTCCACGGCGATGATCCGACCGGCACCGGCCAGACGGGCTCCGGCGACGGCGGCGCTGCCGACCCCTCCGCAGCCGATCACCGCGACGGAGTCGCCCCGGGAGACCCCTCCGGTGTTGATGGCGGCGCCGATCCCGGCCATGATCCCGCACCCGAGCAGTCCGGCGGCGGCGGGCGAGGCGGCCGGATCGACCTTGGTGCACTGTCCCGCTGCGACCAGCGTCTTGTCGGCGAACGCTCCGATGCCCAGGGCGGGGGAGAGTTCCGTGCCGTCCTCCAGGGTCATTTTCTGGTCGGCGTTGTGGGTGTCGAAACAGTACTGGGGCCGTCCGCGCCGACAGGCGCGACAGGCGCCGCACACCGCCCGCCAGTTGAGGATCACGTAGTCGCCCGGTTCGAGGTGGGTGACGTCCGCGCCGACGGACTCGACCACGCCCGCTGCCTCGTGGCCGAGCAGGAAGGGGTACTCGTCGTTGATCCCGCCCTCGCGGTAGTGCAGGTCCGTGTGGCAGACCCCGCACGCCTGGACCCGGACCACGGCCTCGCCGGGGCCGGGGTCCGGGACGACGATGGTGGTGAGTTCCACGGGTGCGCCCTTCGCACGCGAGATCACACCCTGCACCTGTTGCGACATGAGAAGACTCCCTGCACTTCGTGGCCGTCAGTACCGGTGGGCACCGTCAGGGGTCACCCTGCCGCACCGCCCGGACACGTGTCCATCATCCGGGCGCGGCTTCGGGGGTTGACAGTCCGCGATTGTGAGTGTGTACTCACATACATTAAGCGTAGGGATGCTTCGACGTCCTCTGGGCGGCGCTCAACTGGGCTGTTTCTCGGGGATAATGCATCTCTGTGGCCGTGGATGTGAGTGAGCGCTCACAAATCTGAGGAGTCTGTCATGCGTCAGTACGAACCGAGCGGGTCCACCGCCCAGGACATCACCGAGGTCCTGCTCCCCGGGCCCGTCGCCCCCGAGGGGCTGGTGGTCCGCCGCCGTAGCCTCGATCCGCCGGGGCCCGGCCGGGTCACGCTCCGGATGGAGGCCACCGGGGTCTCCTTCGCGGAACAGCAGATGCGCCGGGACAAGTACTTCGACCAGCCGCCCTACCCGTTCGTGCCCGGCTACGACCTCGTCGGCACCGTCACTCGGGTCGGCCCCGGGGCGGACCCCGCCATGGTGGGCCACCGCTACGCCGCCCTCACCAAGGTGGGCGCCTGGAGCAGCCACGTGGACCTGCCCGCCGCCGCCCTCGTCCCCGTCCCCGAGGGGATCGATCCCGGGGCGGCCGAGGCCCTGGTGGTCAACGGGGTGACCGCCCACCGCATGCTCCACCGGCTCGCCCGGGTCCGGCCGGGCGACACGGTGCTGGTCCACGGCGCCAACGGCGGGGTCGGCTCACTGCTGGTCCAGCTGGCCCGCCACGTCGGGGCCACGGTCATCGGCACGGCCTCGGCCCGCAACGCCGAGGCCGTCCGCGCGCTCGGCGCCCTCCCCCTCGACTACCGGGCACCGGACCTCCCCGGCCGGGTCCGCGCCCTGGCCCCGGGCGGCGTGAACGCGGTCTTCGACCACGTCGGAGGCGCCGGACTGACCGACTCCTTCCGTCTCCTCGCCCGCGGGGGGACCCTGGTCTCCTACGGCACCGCCGCCACCCGGGACGTGGATGGCGACGCGATGCTCCCCGTCCTGCTGCTGTTCGCCCGGCTCCTGTGGTGGAACGCGCTGCCCAACGGGCGCGGCGCGCACTTCTTCAACCTCTGGAGCGGTCACCGCAGGGCGACGGACTTCCGCCGGAGGTTCGCGCGCGACCTCGGAGAGGTCCTCTCCCTGCACGCCGAGGGGGTCCTCATCCCGCCCGTGGCCGCCCGGGTGTCTCTCTCCGAGGCGGCCTCGGCACTGGCGCTCGCGGAGTCGGGCACGGTGGTCGGCAAGGTCCTCCTGGTCCCCGACCACCCCTGACGGGCGCTCACCCCTGGAGGAAGGGCACCAGAGCGGCGGTCAGCTGGGCGGGGGCGTCCAGCTGGACGAGGTGCCCGGCGCCCTCGATCGGGTGGGCGACCAGGCCGGGGATCAGCGCCGCCAGGGCCCGGGTGCGCTCCGGTGGAATCCAGGCGTCCTGCTCGCCCCAGGCCAGCAGCACCGGGAGATCGATCCCCGGATACAGGCCCTGGACCTCGTCGGTGTACGCCTGGTCGGCCTGCTGGATCTGGCGGTAGAACGCCGCCTGACCCTCCGCACCGGTCCACGGCTCCACCAGTCGGTCCAGGACCGGGGGCAGCAGTCCCGGCGCGCTGGCCGAACGCACGTACTCGGCCACCAGGGCCCGGTGCAGCGCCGGAGGCAGCCGCTCGAACACCTCGGCGTGCTCGCCCACCAACCGGAAGAACGGCGAACCCCACGGCGCCATCGCCACGGGGGAGACCAGGGCCAGCCGCGCGTAGGAGGCCCCGTGCAGGAGGTGCGCCCGCAGCGCCACCGCGCCGCCGAAGTCGTGCGCCACCACGCTCGGGGACTCCAGGCCCCAGTGCGCGAGGAGTTCGGTGAACACCCGCCCCTGGGCGGCCAGGGACACGTCCTGGCCCGCCCTCATCTCGGACGTCCCGTACCCCGGCATGTCCCAGAAGTACACGCGGTGGCGGGGGGCCAGCGCGGCGGCCACGTCCCGCCACACGTAGGACGAGAAGGGCGTCCCGTGCAGCAGGACCACCGGATCCCCCGCACCGACGGCGCCCCAGCGCACCGTGCCCGCGCTCGACGCGTACGTCTCCGTCGTCGCCTGGTCGCCCATGCTCGTCCCTCCGTCTTGGTCCCGTGGCCCCGGCCGAAGCCGCGGCGATCCTATCCGGAGGGTCGGACGGTCCGGAGCGGACGAGCTCGGGGAAAGCGGGAGGGGGGGGGGCCCCCCCCGGGGGGGGGGGCCGCCCAGGAGGACCCCCCCGCTTGTGGGCCCAAAGGGGGGGCGAACACCCGGGGCGGGAGGAGGGGGTTTAGTGGCGGCCGCG
>NZ_JBHYOW010000020.1:0-70352 GCF_042745575.1 Nocardiopsis sp. NPDC058789 | reverse complement strand
GCCGGGGGGCGTAGCGGGGGGCCCCCAATCTCGCCCCCCCCCCCGCCGCGGCGCGGGATCAAACGCCTCTCATCCGGGGCGCCCCTTCCCCGGGGGGGGGGCGGGCCCCCCCCCCCCCCACCGCCGCCGCCGTCGCGACCGTCGCGGGGCCCCGCTCGCCTAGGCTCGGAGGGGTGAGTGAGGATGTGTCCCCCGCCCGGATGAGGGCCTCCGACAGTGACCGTGAACGCGTCGGCGCGGTCCTGCGCTCCGCCGTGACCGACGGCCGGATCGACATGGAGGAGTTCGAGGAGCGCCTCGAACGAGCGGAGACGGCCAGGACCCTGGGGGAACTGCCGGAGCTCACCGCCGACCTGCTGCCCGCCGAGGAGCAGCCGCTCCAGCTCGACCCGGAGCCCATGGTCAGCTGGTTCACCACCCTCCGGCGGCGGGGACGCTGGGTGGCGGTCCCCGGCGAACAGGCCGGCGCGGTGTGCGGGCGCGCGGAGATCGACATGCGCGAGGCGCTGCTCACACACAACCACCACCGCATGACGGTCAGCGCGTTCCTCGGCCGGGTCGTGATCGACGTCCCCGAGGGCGTGGAGGTCCGGCTCGGCGGGTGGTCCTTCCTCGGCAGACGCAGCACCAACGCCCGCCGCGGCGCGGCGTCCCGTCCGCCCGTCCTGGAGATCGACGGCTTCTGCCTGTTCGGGACGGTGCGGGTCCGCGCGCCCAGACGCCGACTCCGCCTCGTCCGACGCCGGGCCCGCCGCCAGCTCGGCGGATGACCGACGGCGGTCGGCGCCAAGGTGGTGACCTGCGCCGATGTCAACATGACACGTACAACACCGGGAACCCAGGGTGAGGTGCGTTGTGTCCTCCTGCGTCTGGCAGGCTTGAGGTCACAGGTTTTCCCAGGAGAGATGGGTTGCAATGAGTGAGTTCCGTATCGAGCACGACTCGATGGGTGAGGTCCAGGTCCCGGCCAAGGCCAAGTGGCGGGCCCAGACCCAGCGTGCCGTCGAGAACTTCCCGATCTCGGGCCAGGGGCTGGAGAACGCCCACATCGCCGCGCTCGGCGAGATCAAGGCCGCGGCCGCCAAGGTCAACGCCGAGCTCGGCGTGATCTCCGACGACCTCGGCAAGGCCGTCCGTGAGGCCGCCCTGGAGGTGGCCGACGGCAAGTGGAACGACGAGTTCCCGATCGACGTCTTCCAGACCGGTTCGGGCACCTCCAGCAACATGAACACCAACGAGGTCGTGGCCACCGTCGCCAAGGAGCGCACCGGCCTCGACGTTCACCCGAACGACCACGTGAACGCCTCGCAGTCGTCCAACGACGTGTTCCCGTCCTCCATCCACATCGCCGCCACCTCGGCCGTGCAGAACGAGCTGATCCCGGCGCTGCGCCACCTGGAGGGTGAGCTCACCCGCAAGTCGGTCGAGTTCGCCTCGATCGTCAAGAGCGGCCGCACCCACCTGATGGACGCCACCCCGGTCACCCTGGGCCAGGAGTTCGCCGGGTTCGCCGCGCAGGTCCGCTACGGCGTGGAGCGCCTGGAGGCCGTCCTGCCGCGCGTGGCCGAGCTGCCCCTGGGCGGCACCGCCGTCGGTACCGGCATCAACACCCCGGAGGGCTTCTCCGCCCGGGTCATCGCGGAGATCGCCGCCAACACCGGCCTGCCGCTGACCGAGGCCCGCGACCACTTCGAGGCGCAGGGCGCCCGTGACGCCCTGGTCGAGCTCTCCGGCCAGCTGCGGACCATCGCGGTCGGCTACTGCAAGATCGCCAACGACATCCGCTGGATGGGCTCCGGCCCGACCACCGGCCTCTCCGAGATCTTCCTCCCGGACCTCCAGCCGGGTTCGTCGATCATGCCGGGCAAGGTCAACCCGGTCCTGTGCGAGGCCATGCTCCAGGTCTCCTCGCAGGTCGTCGGCAACGACGCCGCCGTGGCCTTCGGCGGCGCCTCCGGCAACTTCGAGCTCAACGTGCAGCTGCCGATGATCGCGCGCAACGTGCTGGAGTCCATCCGTCTGCTGGCCAACGTCTCCACGGTCTTCGCGGACCGTTGCGTGGCCGGGATCCGGGCCAACGAGGAGCAGTGCCGCGTGTACGCGGAGTCCTCCCCGTCGATCGTCACCCCGCTCAACCGGTACATCGGCTACGAGGAGGCCGCCAAGGTCGCCAAGCAGTCGCTGGCCGAGAAGAAGACCATCCGCGAGGTCGTGCTGGAGCGCGGCTACGTGCGCGACGGCAAGCTCACCGAGGAACAGCTCGACGCCGCCCTCGACGTCCTCAAGATGACCAACTCGCAGCAGTAGTCGTCGGCACGGGTCCACGGGACCTCCGGGGCACCTCGCGGAAGCGGGGTGCCCCCTCGTGCGTCACCGCACCGTTCCGATCCGGAACCGGCGGCCGAGCCGTCGGAACCTTCCCCCTACCGTGGACATCGGACCAGTAGTCCGAACTTCACGCACAGAGCCCGCTCCGAGAGGGCGACAGATGTCGAGTAACAGCCAGCCGACCATCGCGAACCGCTACGTCCTGCTCCGTGAGCTGGGCCGTGGCGGCATGGGGATCGTCTGGGAGGCGCACGACACGGCCCTGGACCGGGTCGTGGCGATCAAACAGGTGCTGCTCCCCGGCCACTTCACCGACGCCGAGCGCTCCGACGCGCACGCGCGGGTCCGCCGCGAGGCCCAGTCCGCCGCGCGGATCAACCACCCCACCGTCATCACCATCCACGACGTCTTCGAGTACGAGAACGACCCGTGGGTGGTCATGGAGCTGGTCGAGGGCGGTTCGCTCCAGGACCTGCTCGGCAACTCCGGCGCCCTGCCGCCGGAGGAGGTCGCCGACATCGCGGAGTCGCTGCTCAAGGCGGTGCGGGCGGCGGACGCGGCGGGTGTCCTGCACCGGGACATCAAGCCGGGCAACATCATGATGTCCGCCGACGGGCGGGTCATCCTCACCGACTTCGGGATCGCCACCATGGAGGGCGGTCCGGCCATCACACGGACCGGCGCGCTGATCGGTTCTCCGGAGTACATGCCGCCCGAGCGGCTGGAGGGCGGCCCGGCGGAGCACCGGGGCGACCTGTGGAGCATCGGCGTCACGCTGTACGCGGCCGTGGAGGGGAGCTCCCCGTTCCGCCGCGACTCCATCACCGCCGCGATCGCCGCGGTCATCTCCGCGCCGCTCCCTCCGATGACGCGGGCCGCGTGGCTGGAACCGGTGATCACCGGGCTGCTGGAGCGGGACCCCGACCGGCGACTCACGGTGGAACAGGCCCTGGACCTGCTGCGGCGGTGCCGTGACGGGGAGGGCCCGGCCCCGGCGGGGGCCGCCGGTGCGCCCGGTGCGGCGCTGGGTGCCGCCGCCATGAGCGGCCCGCAGACCCCCCACGCGGCCGCGCATCCCTCCGGCGGCTACTACGGGCAGGGTTCCTATCCCGGCCACGACCGGGCGCGGTACACGCAGGCGGTCGGCTCGGCCGGGTACGGCGGCCACGGCGTGGGCGGTCACAGCGGCCCCCAACCGGCTGCGGCGCACGGCGCGGGGGTCCCGGCCAAGGGCAGGCGCGGCTGTGGTCTGGGCGCCGCGCTGGCGGCGGGCACGCTGGTCCTGGCGGTGCTGCTGGTCGGCGGCCTCGTGGTGGCGCTGTCCATGCGCCCCTCAGGGCCTCCTGACGCGTCCCAGCCCGAGGTGTTCGAGCCCGGACGGGCGGAGAGCCGCGAACAGGTCGAGGACACTCCGGAGAGCGACATCCGGGTGGACGGCACTCCGCCCGAGTACGACGAGGACGCCCTCCAGACCTTCGACTCCGAGTGGTTCTCGATCGCCTACCCGGGCGGCTGGTCGCCCGACGACAGCAGGATCTCCGAGTCCATCGCCGTCTTCGTCGCTCCGGGCATGGAGCACGAGGTCGTGGTGGAGGGCTGGGAGGAGACCGAGTTCACCGGCACCGCCGAGCAGTTCCTCGCCCAGACCAGCGGCGGCACCGACATCGAGGAGGCCACCAGCGGCTACGCGCAGCACGACTCCGAGAACTTCGACCGGGACGACTTCGAGGGCGGTCTGGCGGGGCTGGACGTCGCCATGGTCGAGGCCGACCTGGTCAACACCAACTGGGGTCAGCAGGAGCGTCGGCTCTGGGCGTACGCGGTGGTCATGGAGCAGGGCGACCACCGGGTGTTCTACCTGGTGAGCGTGAACGTGCCCCTGGCGGAGGCGGACGACTTCGACGACGTCCACGAGGACGTGATCGAGACCTTCACCCCGCACAAGTAGGTCCGCACGGCGGCCACCGCCGCGCACGGGAACGGCCCCGCGCAGGGGTGCGCGGGGCCGTTCCCGTGCGCGGGCGTGCCTCGGGCGGGATGGCACCCTGGGCCCATGAGCGACGACAGACGGATCACCTGGGAAGGGTTCTTCAACACCCGGGACCTCGGCGGCCTCCCCACCCGCCACGGCCGCACCACCCGTCACGGAGCCTTCGTCAGATCCGCTGACCTGCGCTTCGTCACCGCCGAGGGTTGGCGGGCCGCCCACGACGCCGGTGTCCGCACCGTCGTGGACCTGCGCAACCCGGACGAGATCCGACCGTTCCGGGGTGAGGGCGCGACCAGGGCGGGAGGGTCCGCCTCCTTCACGGCGCCCACGGACGCGACCCCTCCCCCACCGGAGACGCGACGCGTCGAGGTACCCATGGACGACGTGGAGGACGTCGTGTTCTGGCGGGAGGTGAACCACGGAGGGCTGAACGGGAGCCCCCTCTACTTCCGGCCCTTCCTCGACCGCAAGGCGGACCGGTGCGCGGCGGTGGTCACCGCGCTGGCCCGGTCCGGGCCCGGGGGCGTCCTCTTCCACTGCGGTGCCGGGCGTGACCGCACCGGTCTGGTCTCCCTGCTGCTGCTCTCCCTGGCGGAGGTCGAGCCCGAGGCGATCGCCGACGACTACGCGCTCTCCACCGACGCCCTCGGTCCGCTCTTCGCCGCCTTGGGCCAGGCCGACCAGGCTCCGGTGATCGCGTCACTGCTGGCCGCGCGCGGGCTCACACTCCGCGGCAGTGTCCTCGACGTCCTCGGGGACCTCGACGCACGGACCCTGCTTCTGGAGGCGGGGGTCGCCCGGACGGACCTCGACCGGGTTCGGGGGATGCTGCTGGACTGACGGGGCGCGGACAGGGGGACGGCCCCGCGCACGGGTGCGCGGGGCCGTCCTCGTTCGGGGGATTCGGGGGGCCGAACGGGTGCCGGATCAGTACCAGCCGACGGACTGGGAGTGCGCCCAGGCGTCGCAGGGGGTGCCGTAGCGGTCCTTGATGTAGCTCAGGCCCCACGAGATCTGGGTGGCGGGGTTGGTACGCCAGTCCGAGCCGTGGGAGGCCATCTTGTCGCCGGGGAGCGACTGCGGGATGCCGTAGGCGCCGGAGCTGGGGTTCTGCGCCTGGTAGTTCCAGTTGCTCTCCTTCTCCCACAGGGGCTCCAGGCAACTGTCGAACTGGTCGGCGCCCCAGCCCTCGGCGGCGACCATCTGGCGGGCGATGCCCTTGGGGTCGCCGGAGAAGACCGGCTCCTCGTCCGCTTCCTCCTCTTCCTCTTCCTCTTCCTCCTCGATGTCGCTGCCGCTGGCCTGGGTGGACTGCACCCCCTGGCCGTTGGCGGCGTCCCTCTGGCTCAGCGCTTGCTCGCGGAGCTCCAGGAGTTCGTCCTCTGTCAACTGTTCCGAGGCGGCGAAGAACTCGTCGCCCTCGGTCTCGGTGTCGGCCGCGGGTTCCTCGGACCTCGGCACGGCGGCGCTGGCCGCCACGTCCGGGTCCACACCGTCGTCCGCGAACGCGGAGACGGCGAACGTCGCACCGGCGACCAGGGTCGCCGCACCGACCGCCGCGGTACTACGCAGCGACATTCGGTTGAGTAGCACGATTGCCTTTCCCAAAAGGGGGGTTAATGGCAGGGAAAAACCTATTAATACCAGTTGTTGGCCTGCGAGTGGGACCAGGCGCCGCACGGGTTCCCGTAGCGGTCCTTGATGTAGCTCAGGCCCCACGAGATCTGGGTGGCGGGGTTGGTACGCCAGTCCGAGCCGTGGGAGGCCATCTTGTCGCCGGGGAGCGACTGCGGGATGCCGTAGGCCCCGGAGCTGGAGTTCTCCGCCGTGTGGTTCCAGTTGCTCTCCTTCTCCCACAGGGGTTCGAGGCAGCTGTGGAACTGGTCGGCGTCCCAGCCCTGGTCGAGGACCATCTGGAGCGCGATCTCCTTGGCGGAGCCCGCCGGGACCGGGGTGGCGGGTGCGGGATTTCCGGACGAACCGGAACCCGCGGAGGAACCGGGGTCGGGGGTCTCCTCCTCGGGTTCGGGCTCGGGCTCGGCGATCTCCGCGCCGGTGCCGCTGGCGGACTGGACGGCCCGCTCGGCCGCGGCCCGCACGTCGTCCCGACCCTGCTCGCGCTGGCTCTCGCGCTCGTCGTCGTCGACGGCGGGAGGGCTCGCGAAGAACTCCTCCTGCGGCGGCTCGGGCCGTTCCAGGGGGGTCGCCGCCGAAGCGGCCTGTCCGGGGTCGAGGTCGCCGGTCCGCGCGAAGGCCGAGACGGTGAACATGCCGCCCGCGACCAGTGCCGCGGCTCCGACCGCGCTCATCTGGCGCAGCGAGATCCGGTTGACTATCAAGATCGCCCTTTCACGTTGACGCACGCGTGTCCTGGAGTGGGATCTCGCGTGGTGTGGGTCGCCGCCGTGGGACCGCGTGGCCCGTCGTGTCCGCCGTGGAGGGGACGGAGTCGCCGTTCGACCGTCCACGGAGAGGGGCTCCCACACGGGAGGGGGTTCTCGGTGCAGCGCACTCAGCCTGCATCATCGTCACGGTGAAGTAACGCCAGTTTTACCGTGTCCTGACTCACATCACGGAATGTGCGGAGTTTGCGCGCCTCTGACCTGCAAGGGAACACAAAAAGTCAGGGCCGACTCGCTGCCCCCGGCCTGTGTCACTCGTCTCCGCCACAGCCCGGGGGAGACCGAGGTCACCGAGTACCCGGGGACCGTGCGCCGTCGACTGAGTACCCGTACGGATGCGCCGCGCCGGGTCCGCGAGGAGCATGGCCGGTATGAACGCCCATGGACTCCCCCAGCCAGCCTCCGGCGCGCCCCGTCACTGCCCCGACTGCGCCGTTCCCCTCGGCCCCTCCGGCCGGGCGTGCCCGCGCTGCGGGCTCAGCCTCGTCGGGCCTACGGCGCAGCGCCTGTGGTGGATCGACACGGAACTGGAGACGCTGCGCGGACGGGAGCGGGCGCTCTCCCAGGAACGCCCCCACGTCCTGGGCCGTCTTCGACGGGAGTCCGCGGAACCGGCCCACCGCGCGAGACCCGTGCCGGTTCCTCCAGCCCCCGCGTCGGTCGGGCCTCCCTCCGCCCGCCAGCCGTCCGCCCCGGGGCCCGCGCGGACCGCCGAGGTGAGCCAGCGTTCGGCCCAGAACGTCATCCTCGGCCTCGGCGGCCTCCTCATCGGCGTCGCCGCCCTGGTCTTCGCCATCTGGACCTGGAGCGACATGAGCACCGGCACCCGCGCCGGCGTGCTCGGTCTGACCACCCTGACCTTCGCCGGGCTGGCCCTGCCGCTGCACCGGCGCGGGCTGCGCGCCACCGCCGAGACCTTCGGATCAGTGGCGGCCGGGCTGCTCTGCGTCGACGCGCTCGCGCTCTGGCTGCTGAGCGACCAGATCAGCAACGGTCCGGGGTACACCGCCGCCGCGCTCGCGATCATGAGCGCGCTCCTGCTGCTCTACCCCGCGCTGGTGCCGCTCCGTTCGCCCCGCGTGCTGGCGGCACTGTTCGCGCAGCCGGTGCCGGTGCTGCTGGTGGTCTCGCTGCCCAGCGACGGCAACCCCGGCTGGCTGATGGTGGTGGTCGCCGCGACCGCGCTCGCCGACCTCGTGGCCGTACGGGTCCTCGGTGAGCCACGCCCCGGTGTCCCGGTCCGTACGCTGCGGGCCTCCGCCGTGACCCTGTGGGTCCTCACCCTGGCCGTGACCGTTGTGGCCGTCCTCGCGGCCGTCACCTACTCCTCCGGACACGACCCGCTGGGCTGGTGGTCGATGGCGACCGCCCTGCTCCTGGCCGGGGTCGTCGGTCTGCTGCTCGACCGCTGGCGCCTGGGCGCAACCAGCCCGGGGGGCTGGTCAGGGTTCGCGGTGGTCGGTCTGGGTGCCCTGGCCCTGGCTCCGCTCGTGGCCGGTCCACCGCACCTCCCGGTGCTGCCCCGCCTGACCACCCTGCCGTGGAGCCTCGAACCGTCCGCGATGACGCTTCCCGCGCTGGAACTGCTCCAACTGGAGCAGGCGAGCACCCTCCCCCCGCTGAACCTCGTCTACCTGGCCGGGATCCTGGTCGCCGCCGGACTGGCCGTGGGGGCGGTGTGGACGCTGCGCCGCTCCGCCCTGCCGGTCGTCCTCTCCCTCGTCGCCCCGGCCATCCTGCTGGCGCTCCCGCTGCTCTTCGGACTGCCCCAGGTCGTGGCGGTGGTGTGGGCTCTCCTGGCCGGTGGCGCCCTGGTGCTGGGCTCCGCGCTCCTGGGTCGGTGGACCGGCGCGGTCCCGGTGGTGAGCGGGACGCTCACGCTGGTCACCGGCCTGGTCTGGGCGCTGCCCGAGCGGTACACGACCCTGGCGGCCGTGCTGATGCTGGCCGCCACCGCACTGGTCTGCGCGATCGGGGCCCGCCGGTTCTCCGCCGACGGGACCCGGCACGAACCTGGCGGCCGGGCGGCGACGCTCTTCATGGGCGGCATCCTGCTGTGGGCCCTGGCCCTGGTGGTCGGTGTCGCCTTCCTGCTCGGGAACCGGGGCGCGGACGGCACGGTCCAGGCCCACTGGTGGCTGCTGACCGCCGCCGCCCTGCTCTCGGGAGCGACCGCCCTGACGCTGGGCCGGGTCCTGCCTCCGGCTCCGTCCGGGAGCGGCGGGGACGTGCGCTCCGACCCGCGTCGGCTGTTCGGCGTGGTGGGTCTGGCGCTGCTGCCCTCGGCCCCTCTGCTGGCGCTGCCCGGGAACGCCCCGGCACCGCCCCTGCTTCCCGCCACGGTGCCGTTGTCGGCCCCGTCCCACGCCCTGTGGGCTCCGGCGCACGTGGTGCTCGGGGTGCCCGCTCAGGCCGGTCTCCTCGCGACTCTGGGCGTGCTGGTGGCCGGTGCCCTGGTGGCGGGGCTGGTGGCCGTCATCGACCGGCACCGCTTCCCGGCCGGTGCCGCGCTGGTCGCGCCACCGACCCTGGTCCCGCTGCCGGTGCTGCTGGGGGCGCCCTTCCTCGTCGCGGTGGTGTGGACGGCGCTGGTCGGCGCGGCCCTGTTCCTCTGGACCCACCGGCTCCGGTCCTCGCTCGCCTGGCTTCCCGGGGTGAGCGGTCTGGCCACGATGCTCCTCGCGCTCGGCTGGGCGCTCCCTCAGCAGTACGCCGCGCTGGTCGTCCTGGTGCTGCTCGCCCTCACCGCGCTGGTCTCCGCGCGGCTGCGGCACCGCCTGGACCCCCGCGTACCGGGCTCCCCCGAACGGCTCGTGCACCGGCTGACCCTGACCGCGTGGGCCCTCGCCCTCACGACCGGCCTCGGTCTCCTCGTCGCCTTCGCCGTGGTGGGAGCCTCCGACCAGCCGTCCGCGTGGCTGCTGGCCGCCGCCACCCTCGTGCTGGGCGCGACCGCGCTGGTACTGGGCCGCACGGACCGCGAGCGGCGGGAGCGGCCGACGGGGCGGGAGCGGCCCCTCTCCCCGTTCTCCTTCGGTGTTGTGGGCGTGCTGCTGCTGGCGCTGGTCCCGTTGCTGGCGGGCCCGCGCGGGCTCCCGGCGCTGGCCCTGTTCTCCCGGTCCCACCCCGTCGGCGGGGCGCCGCTCTCCGCCCTGCTGGAGCCCGCCCACGTGTTCGTGGGCCTGTCCGGACCGGACGACGCCCGGGGCGCGCTCACCGTCGCCGTGGGGCTGCTCACGGCCGGGGCGCTGGCCCTGATCACGGTCCGCCTCGTGGACCGGACGCTGCTGGTCCCGGTCGGTGCTCTGGTGGCGCCCCTCACCCTGCTGCCGCTGCCGGTGGCGCTGGGCCTGCCCTTCCTGGTGGCCCTGCCGTGGACCCTCCTGGTCGGCGCCCTGCTGCTCGCCGGGTCCGCGCTGCTGCGCGAGGGCCGGGTCGCCTGGATCCCGTGGGCGAGCGGCCTGTTCTCGCTGGCTCTCGGGCTGAGCTGGGCGCTCTCGGAGCGCCACACCACCGTGGCGGTCCTGATGGCGTCGGCCGCGGTCCTGTCCGTGGTCACCGTGCTCGCCCGGACCAGGTTCGTGGCGATCGCCTCCACCTCGGTGGGCACGGCGGCCACCGGTGGTTTCGCCCTCGCGCTGCCGCTGGCCCTGGGCGCTCCGATCGAGTACGCGGTGCTCGCGCCGCTCGCCGTGGTCGCCGCCGTGGCGGCGGTCGCCCCGCGTCTGCGCGAACCACTGGTGACGGCGGCCGAGGTTCCCGCCACCGCGTGGGCCGGGGTCACCCTGCTGCTCTCCGTCCTGCACGGCGGGCGCCCGGAACTGGTGGCCACGGCCCTGGCGGTGGTCGGGGTGATCAGCCTGGCCAGCGCCGTCCGCCCGAACCGCCGGTGGTACGCGGGTGTCGGAGCCGTGCTGATGTTCCTGGCCCTGTGGACCGCCCTGGCCTCGTGGGAGGTCACCGTTCCGGAGGCCTACACGGTCCCGCCCGCGCTCGCCTTCCTGGTGATCGGCTGGGAGTGGTCGCGCCGGGCCACCGAGGTTCCGTCGAGCTGGCTGGCCTACGGCGGCGGGCTGGCACTGCTCCTCGGGCCGACCGTGTGGGAGGTCCTGACGGCGGACGCCATGGTCTGGCGGCTCCCGGCCGTACTGGTCGTGGGTCTGGCCGTCACCGTGTGGGGGCTGCGCGGGCGTCTGCTCGCGGCTTTGGTCCTGGGCGGCCTCGCGCTGCTCGTCACGTCGCTGCGGGCCTTCGGGCCGCCGCTGTGGGAGTGGGGCCAGCTGGCCCCCAACTGGCTGCCCTTCGCCGTGATCGGCGCGGCGCTGCTGCTCGTGGGCGCCCGCTACGAGGCCAGCCTCGCCCGCCTCAGGCGGGTCGGCCGGTACCTCTCCCGCCTTCGGTAGCGGCGCCGCACGGACGGGTGCGCCCGCCCCACGGGTCGTGGGGCGGGCGCACGCGTGCTAGGCCTCCAGCATCTCGGTGACGAGGGCGGCGATGGGTGAGCGCTCGGAGCGGTTCAGGGTCACGTGCGCGAACAGCGGGTGGCCCTTGAGCTTCTCGATCACCGCGACGACCCCGTCGTGGCGGCCCACCCGCAGGTTGTCCCGCTGGGCGATGTCATGGGTGAGCACCACCCGCGAGTTCTCCCCCAGCCGGGACAGCACGGTCAGCAGCACGTTGCGTTCCAGGGACTGCGCCTCGTCGACGATCACGAAGGCGTCGTGCAGCGAACGGCCCCGGATGTGCGTGAGCGGCAGGACCTCCAGCATCCCCCGGTCCACGATCTCCTCGATCACGTCCTCACTGGTCACGGCGGACAGGGTGTCGTGCACCGCCTGGCCCCAGGGCGTCATCTTGTCGTTCTCGGTCCCCGGCAGGTAGCCGAGCTCCTGGCCGCCCACCGCGTACAGCGGGCGGAACACCATCACCTTGCGGTGCTGGGCGCGCTCCAGGACGGCCTCCAGACCGGCGCACAGCGCCAGCGCCGACTTCCCGGTGCCCGCGCGACCGCCCAGGGAGACGATGCCGACGTCCGGGTCGGTGAGCAGGTCGAGGGCGACCCGCTGTTCCGCGCTGCGCCCCTTCAGACCGAACACGTCCCGGTCCCCGCGCACCACCTTCACCGACTTGTCGGCCTGCACCCGTCCCAACGCCTTGCCCTGCTCGGAGACCAGGACCAGGCCGGTGTGACAGGGCAGGTCCATGGCCTGCTCGATCTCGCTCTCACCGGCGGAGAACAGTTCGCCGATGTTGTGGGCGGGCACGTCCAGCTCCGCCATCCCGGTCCACCCGTGCTCGATGGCGAGCTCGGCCCGGTACTCGTCGGCCGGGAGACCGATCGAGGAGGCCTTGATCCGCATCGGCAGATCCTTGCTCACCAACATGACGGAGTTCTCGTCCGCACGCTCGGCCTGGAGGTTGCGGGCCACCGTGAGGATACGGGTGTCGTTGTCACCGAGCCGGAAACCCGCGGGCAGGATCGTCGGGTCGCTGTGGTTGAGCTCCACCCGCAGCGTGCCGCCCACGTCGTTCACCGGGACGGCCACGTCCAGACGTCCGTGGGCGACCCTCAGGTCGTCCAGCCGACGCAGGGCGTTGCGAGCGAAGTACCCGAGTTCCGGATGGTGACGCTTGCTCTCCAGTTCGGTGATCACCACCACGGGGATGACGACCTCGTGTTCGGCGAACCTGGCCATGGCCATCGGGTCGGCGAGCAGGACACTGGTGTCGAGCACGTAGACGCGCGTGCCCTCTCCCGCCCCCGTTCCAGGGGCGGCGGGGGACTGGGTGTCGCGGTGATCGGTCGAGGAACTAGCCACTCGTTCTCCCCTTGGGCACCACGTGGGCGCCCTGCTGTCACGGGATCATGGAGGACCGGGACCAGGCCCACGAGGGCCGGGTCCGGCCCTCCTCTTCGACATCCCGCCGGAGCGGAGAAGATCAACGAGACGGGGCCTCCCGAACGGATGGACGAACGCCATCCGCTGTTGTCGACGCTACGCGGCCGAGAGCCCGTTTTCCAGGTCCCGTGCCCACCATCCGGTGAACTCCGCGTTACGGACCCGCCGTGGACAGACACGGCGCGCCCCGCGGAACGGGGGCGGGTGGAGACGAGGGTGCGGGGATCAGGAGCCGAAGCGCCGGTTGCGCGCGCCGTAGGCACGCAGCGCGCGCAGGAAGTCCACTCTGCGGAAGGCGGGCCAGAAGACCTCGCAGAAGTAGAACTCCGAGTGCACGCTCTGCCAGAGCATGAAACCCGACAGGCGCTGCTCACCCGAGGTGCGGATGAGCAGATCCGGATCGGGTTGTCCGCGCGTGTAGAGATGCCGAGCGATGTCCTCGATGTCCAGGCGCTCTGCCAGCTCCTGGATACCGGTGCCCTTGGCCGCCTCCTCCTGGAGGAGGGACCGAACCGCATCAGCGATCTCACGTCTACCTCCATACCCGACGGCGACGTTGACAACCAGCCCGGGGTTGCCGGATGTGGCCTCTTCCGCCTCTTTCAGGGCACGGGCGGTGGAATCGGGCAGCACGTCGAGCGCTCCCACGGGGCGCGTGTTCCACCCCTCCTGGCGCAGCCGGGCGATGGTCTCCTCGATGATGCGCACGAGGGGACCGAGCTCGGTCTCGTCACGGGTGAGGTTGTCCGTGGACAGCATCCACAACGTGACGACCTGCACACCGATCTCGTTGCACCAGCCGAGCACCTCGAAGATCTTGTTCGCCCCGGCCTGGTGACCTTGCTCGGCGCCCGGGAGACCGCTGCTCTTGGCCCAGCGCCGGTTGCCGTCCATGGCCACACCGACGTGCCTGGGAATCTCCTGGCTGGTCAGGCCGCGTTCGAGACGCCGCTCGTACAGCCAGTACAGGGGGTCACGGAGCCCCATTGGCGAAACCTCTCAGAGCTGGATCTTGGGACGGCGCACTCCTGTGACGGATGTGCCGACGGGGATTCCTCCAGAGTAGTTCGCCCGTGGGCGTCACGTCACGGCGAGCGATTTGCGCACGTGTTTGCGGCCCTGGTGGATGCGGGACTTCACCGTGCCGAGGGCGAGGTTCAGTTCGGAGGCGATCTCGTTGTAGTCCATCTGGCACAGGTCGCGGAGAACGAGGGGCGCGACCAGGTTGGGACGGTCCTTCTCCAGCTGGTCCAGTGCCTCCAGCAGGTCGATCCGCGAACCCGCGATGACGCTGGTGGTGCGCGGGTCCCGCTGGTGCGGCATGCGCTCGGCCTCGGTGGGGAACTCGGCCGACCGGCGCTTCATGGAGCGGTAGGTCTGACGGGCGGAGTTGGACACCACGGTGTAGAGCCACGTGGTGAAGAGGGAGTCGCCCTTGAAGCTGTCGATCTTGCGGGCGACCCGCAGGAGCGCGTCCTGGCAGGCCTCCTCGGCGTCCTGGCGGTAGGGAAGGAACCGGGCGCAGCGGCGCAGCACCTCGGGCTGGATGCGGCGCAGGAGGTCGTCCAGGGCCACGGCGTCGCCGTGCTTGGCGCGGCGCGCGAGCTCCTCCAGCTCCTCGTCGACGTTGCTGGCCACCCGACGTCGGGGGGTGGGGGTCTCCTCGTTCTCCGAGTTGTCACTACTGTGCATGGCTCATTCTCTTCCTGGCTTGCGACAGACGTCCGATCGTCCGTACGAGGGCGTACGCGCCCACTCGTGAGAGGGTCACACGTCAATGGGACGTCTATGAGCGCCGCTCGGCTCCCGCCTCGCGAATCCTGATGATCTCCGCCCCGGTGCACACGGCGCACGGAACTCGAAGGGCACCTCCAGTCTCCATGCCCCGAAGGCGTCGACGATACCCGGGGGAGGGGATCATATCCACGGAAGTCAACGTGAAGGCGCAGATGGTGTATTAGTGGGCAACGACCGCGTATTCACCCCCGACAGACCGAGGCGAAGATGAGCCAACCGGAGGCCTTCGGACGTTACCGCGTCATCAGGCGCCTGGGTTCCGGTTCCTTCGCCACGGTGTGGCTGGCGCAGGACGATCTCCTGAACTACCCGGTGGCCATCAAGGTACTCGCCGAGAACTGGGCGCACCAGATGGACATCCAGCACCGGTTCCTGGAGGAGGCGCGCATCCTGCGCCAGACCGACTCCACGTGGCTGGTGGCCGTGCACGACGTCGACGTGCTGCCCGACGGACGCCCGTACATGGTGATGACCTACGCCGACCAGGGCAGCGTCGCCGACCTCGTCCACCGAGGTCAGCTGCCCCTGGACGAGGCGCTGCGGCTGCTCACGGAGATCGGCCAGGGCATCACCGTGCTGCACGGCCACGGCACGATCCACCGGGACATCAAGCCCTCGAACGTGCTCCTCCAGTCCTCCCCCGTGGGTCAGCGGGTGCTGGTGGCCGACCTCGGCTTCGCGAAGGCGATCGACGAGGCCTCCGGCTTCACGGCCGCCGCCGGGACGCCCGGGTACATGTCCCCCGAGCAGAGCATCCCCGGCGGGGACCTGGACGTCCGCTCCGACGTGTACTCCCTGGGCGCGGTCGCCTACGAGCTCATCACCGGACGGCCGCCGTCCCGCCCGCCGGTGAAGGTCGCGCCTGGCCGGATTCGGCCAGGTTTGCCTCCGGCCCTGGACGAACTCATCCTGTCCGCGCTGTCGGTGGACCGGGAGAGCCGCCCGGCCGACGCGAAGACCTTCACCGACCGGGTCCGCGCCATCCGTATGGCGCCCAACGTGCCCGAGGACTCCTCCTGGTGGCGGCGCTACCGGATGCCCTGGCAGCGCGCGGGAGCCCTGGTCCTGGCCTGCGGTCTCCTTCTGGCCGGGGTGACCTCCTCCCTGGGCTCGCCGGGCATGGTGCTGACCACCGTGCGCGACTCCGCCCTGGAGATCCGGGTGAAGGTGCCCTCGGTGTGGGCCCGCGAGTTCCACACCGACCAGGCCTCCCGCGACTCCGTCGCCGAGGCGGGTGCCGGGCCCGGGCTGCTGGCCGCGACGGACGTGGACGACTGGCACTCCACCGACGTCCCCTCCTACGGGGTCTACGCGACGGTGGTTCCGGGGGCCCCGAACCTCGACTCCGTCGCCGACACCAAGCCGTGCCCCGGGCCTCCCAAGGAGCGGGCGATCAACGACGGTGACTGGCAGGGCCTGGTCTGGGAGTGGACCGAGTGCAACGGCAGCGGGGCCTTCAGCTCCGTCGCCGTGCACCCGCCGGACACCCCCAAGACGGTGTACCTGGAAATCCGTCAGCCGGACTACCGCCCCGACGTCGTGGACGAGATCGTGGAGGGCATCGAAATCCTCTGACCCGGCTCCGGCCTTTCCCGGGCGCGACTCCTCGAAAGAAAAGCTCCGCCGTGGCCGTGGCCTGCCGTTCGACCATTGCGAACGCCTCGGAGGACACCCGAAGAACGGGTGCCCTCCGAGTGCCTCAGGCGAATGAAGTTTATTTTTCAACCAAATGCCGGGCGATCACCTAAATCGTCAGCTGCGCCCTGAGTTCCTCCGGAGTGGTGACGGGGAGTTTGCAGACGAAGCCCTCGCAGACATAGGCGGTGGCCCGACTCCCGACGCGTACACGCTGTTCGAGGAGCGGCACTCCCCCGCTGTCCTCGCCGTCCCCACGGGAGAGCACCGTGCCCAGGGGCGCCGACCGCAGCACCGTGCGCACCAGTTCCTCGGTCTCCGGTGCGCCCGGCTCGCCCACCACGGCGACGGCACGCGGCCCGCTCAACAGGGCCTCCCCCGCCGCCAGGCCCCAACCGGCGAAGCGCGGCGCCTTCTCGGCCAGCAGCGGGACCACGCTCAGGGCCCCCTCCGCGGCGGCCCGGTAGCGCTCCCCGCCGGTCAGGGCCGCGTACGAGAGCAGCGCGGACGCGGCGGCGAACCGGCCCGAGGGGGTGGCGTTGTCCGTGGGGTCCTGCGGACGGCTGAACAGCCGCTCCGCGTCGTCGGCGGTGTCGAAGAACCCGCCCTCCTCGTCACCGAAGTGGTCCAGGACGGTGTCCAGCAGGCCCCCGGCCTCACGTACGTAGCGGGCCTCACCGGTCACGCCGTGCAGTGCGAGCAGCCCCTCCGCCAGGTCGGCGTAGTCCTCCAGCACTCCGGCGCCGGGCCCGGGGCGGCCGTCCCGCGAGGTGCGCACCAGCCGCCCGTGGGCCAGGTGGGCGCCGAGGACGAGGTCGGCCGTCTCCCGGGCGGCCCGGATCCAGTCGGGGCGTTCCAGGAGGGCGCCCGCCTCGGCCAGCGCGGCGATCGCCAGCCCGTTCCACGCGGCGACCACCTTGTCGTCGCGTGCGGGCGGGACCCGGTCCGCGCGGGCCCCGAGCAGTGCGGAGCGGACGCGGTCGTAGCGCTCGGGGTCGTCGGGGTCCGCGCGGAGCTGGAGCACCGACGTGCCGTGCTCGAAGGTGCCCTGCGGGGTCACGCCGAACAGCTCGGCGGCCCAGGCTCCGTCCTCCTCCCCCAGGACCTCGGTGAGCTGGTCGGGGGACCACACGTAGTAGGTGCCCTCCTCGCCCTCGCTGTCGGCGTCCAGGGCCGACGCGAACCCGCCCTCGGGGGTGCGCAGGTCGCGCAGCATCCAGTCGGCGGTCTCCTGGACCACCCTGAGCATGAGCGCGCGGCCGGCCCTCGCCGCGGGGTCGGTGCCCACCGGACGCCGGGACAGGCGGGTGTACGCGCGCAGCAACAGGGCGTTGTCGTAGAGCATCTTCTCGAAGTGCGGGACCACCCACGCGCCGTCCACCGTGTAGCGGGCGAAGCCGCCGCCGATCTGGTCGTACATGCCGCCCCGGGCCATGGCCTCGGCGGTCCCCCCGGCCATGAGCGCGGCGGGCGTGGGCTCGTCGGAGCTCTGGAACGGGAAGGTGCGCTCGTGCTGCGCGGTGAGGAAGGACAGCAGCATGGACGGCGGGAACTTGGGTTCGTCCCCGAACCCGCCGTTGACGACGTCGTAGTCACGGATCAGGGCCTGCACGGCCAGGTCCAGGTCCTCGGCGGTGGGCGGCGGGGAGCTGGCCAGGCGGCGCGGGGCGCCCAGCGCCTCCACCACGCGGCGCCCCTGGTCGAGGAGGTCGGCGCGCTGGTCCCGCCAGGCGTTGCCCACGCCTTCGAGGAGGCGCTGGAAGTGGTCGCGGGGGAAGTAGGTACCGCAGTAGAACGGTGCGCCGTCGGGAGTGGCGAACACGGTCATGGGCCAGCCGCCCTGGCCGGTCATGGCCTGGGTGGCCTCCATGTACACGGCGTCGACGTCGGGGCGTTCCTCGCGGTCGACCTTGACGTTGACGAACAGCGCGTTCATCCGGCTCGCGGTCTCGGGGTCCTCGAAGGACTCGTGGGCCATGACGTGGCACCAGTGGCAGGCCGCGTAGCCCACGGAGATGAGGAGGGGGACGCCCCGGCGGCGGGCCTCCGCGAAGGCCTCCTCACCCCAGGGCCACCACTCGACGGGGTTGTCGGCGTGCTGCAACAGGTACGGGCTGGTCGCGTCGCTCAGGCGGTTGGGCATGGTTCCACTGTGCCACTCCGCGCCCCGGGCGCGCGGCCCGCTCGCGTCGCCTCAGGAGGACAGGGTGATCTCCGTGCCCAGGCCACGCTCGCGGGCGGCGTCGAGCAGGAGTCGGCCGACAGCGGCGTCCTCCAGCCCGATGCCCACGGAGTTGAAGACGCTGACCTGCCGGTCCGAGGTGCGTCCGGGGTGCTGGCCGCCGACCACCCGGGCGAGTTCGAGGGCGCAGTCCTCGGCGGTGATCACGCCCTCGGCCACCGCGTGCGCGACGTCGCCCGACTCGTGCAGGGCGGCCGGGGTGGAGTCCACCACGAGGAGACCGGAGTCCCGGGCGGCGCCGAGGACGGCGGCGTCCACCTCGCGGTGGTCGTTCCGGGGCGGAGATCCCACCGCGTTGAGGTGCTGGCCGGGGCGCAGCCAGGCCCCCTCCACCAGCGGTTCCCGGGAGGGCGTCACCGTGCAGACCACATCGGCGGCGGCCACGACCTCGCGGGGTGAGGCGGCGGCGACCACCTCCAGGCCGGGGCACGCCTCGGCCACCGTGCGACGGAGCGTCTCGACCGTGGCGGCGGAGCGGGACCACACCAGGACCCGTTCCAGGTCGCGTTCGTCGGCAAGGGCGACGACGTGGGCGGCGGCCAGCGGTCCGGCGCCGACGACACCCAGGGTGTCCCAGTCCGGGCGGGCCAGGTGTCGGGTGGCCACGCGGGTGGCGGCGGCCGTGCGCAGGCGGGTGGGGACCGCACCGTCCAGGATCGCGAGGGGCGCGCCGGTCTCGGCGTCCGCCAGGACCACCACCGACTGCTGGGTGGGGAGCCCGCGCCCGCGGTTGCCGGGGATGTCGCTGAGGAGCTTGCTCACGGCCACCCCGCCGCCGAGGAGTCCGACCATCGGAACGAACTGGGGGTCGGCCCCGGGCAGGCGCGCGGGTTCCGCGTGCGGCTGCGCGGCCCGGCCCTGGGCCAGATCGGTGAAGGCGGTCTCCACGGCCTCGGCCACCTGGCGGGGCGTGACGAGTCCGGTGAGTTCGGAACGGGTGAGGATGAGCGTCATCGGTGCCTTCTCCGTGGGTCCACTTCCGTGCAATAGCGGTATACCACTAATCCCGGCACGGGTGCACCCTTCGGGCGGTGTCGGCCCGCGACACGGCGCGGGGCCTACCTCCGGGTACGGGTGCGGGTGACGTCCACCGGGTCGAACCGCTCCCACGTGTCGGCGACGGCCAGCGTGGGTTCGAGCCCGGCCGCGATGTGCGCTCGGTAGAGACCGGCGGCGCCGTCCCCGTCTCCGGCCTCGATCAGTTCGAGCAGGCGCACGTGCTCCTCGCGCTGCTCGCGGGTGTCACGGTGCTTGGTGAGGTGGAAGAGCCACTGCACGCGGGAGTCGAGCGGGGCCATCATGCGCTGGAGGAGGGGGTTGCCGCAGGCGGCGACCACCGCCCGGTGGAAGCCCGCGTTGGCGGCTGCCGTGGCCGACTCGTCGTCCGCCTTCAACGCGTGTTCGGCGTCGTCGAGGAGGGCGCGCATCCGGCGCAGGTCGGCGTCGGTGCGCCGGGTGGCCGCCAGGCGGGCGGCCAGCGTCTCCAGCTCCTCGCGGACCTCGAACAGCCGGACGATGTCCTCACGGGACCAGCTGGCCACCATGGCGCCCTGCCGGGGCACCAGGACCACCAGCCCCTCCGCCTCCAGCAGGCGCAGTGCCTCGCGCAGCGGCACCCGCGAGACGCCGAGCTCGGCCGACGCCTCCCGCTCGGTGATCCGGTGCCCGGGAGGCAGTTCGAGGTCGATGATGCGCGACCTGAGCTGGTCGTGGACGCGGTCACGCAGGGAGGGGCTTCGGGAGGGCTCGGACTGCATCCCCCCATGGTAGGCACTGCCCCGTGCGGGGACGTGCCCGCCGAGTCCGCCCCCGCGGGTGCGCGGCGGGGGCGGGACCGGGGTCAGGCCCTGGTCGAGGAGTCCTCGCCGGAGGCCCCTCCGGCGGCGGCCTCCACCCCGGAGGTCGCCTCCTGACCGTCCTTCTCCGTCGTCTCCCCGGCCTCCTCGGACTCGGCGCGGGCCGAGACACCGCGCAGCTTGCCGACCAGGCTGCGCATCAGGAAGTACAGGCACACGCCGATCGCGAAGATCGCGAGGAAGCCCAGGACACCGGGTGTGACGGTGTCCTTGTTCAGCGCGAAGTCCTGGGCGAGCACCGTGGTGGACGCGAGAAGGGTGTTCATGCCACTCATACTCTCATTGCCTCGCGGACACCCGCGAAGAGGTCCTGTTCGGGGACCTCGGTGTCCACGAGTGAGCGGACCAGGTGGTAGTCCTCGGTCGGCCAGGCCTCGGCCACGACCGCGTTGGGCACGGCGAACCAGAAGCCGTTCGGGTCGATCTGGGTGGCGTGCGCGCGCAGGGCGTCGTGCGCGATGTCGAAGTACTCGCTGCACTCGACGCGGGTGGTGATCTCCCAGCGCGGGCGCTCGCGGTCCTTGATCCGCTCCATCCACTCCTCGAAGGGGTTGTCCAGGCCGCGCTCGGCCAGGATCTTCGCCAGGGCCTCGAACCGCTCGGGCGGGAACGAGACGAAGTAGTACAGCTTGAGCGGCTGCCAGGGGTCACCGGCGTCCGGGTAGGCGTTCGGCTCGGCGGCGGCGTCGAACGCGTGCATCGACACCTTGTGGGTCATGATGTGGTCGGGGTGCGGGTAGCCGCCGTTCTCGTCGTAGGTCAGGATGACGTGGGGGCGGAACCGGCGGATCGCGGCCACCAGGGGCTCAGCGGCGTCCTCCACCGGAAGGGTCGCGAAGCAGCCCTCGGGGAGCGGGGGCAGCGGGTCGCCCTCGGGCAGACCGGAGTCGACGAACCCGGCGAACTCCTGCTCGACGCCGAGGATCTCGCGGGCGCGGTTCATCTCCTCGCGGCGGACCTCCGCGATGTTCTCGCGGATCTCCGGGCGCTCCATGGCCGGGTTGAGGATGTCACCGCGTTCGCCACCGGTCAGGGTGACGACCAGCACTTCGGCGCCCTCACGGGCGTAGCGCGCCATCGTGGCGGCACCCTTGCTGGACTCGTCATCGGGATGGGCATGGACGGCCATAAGCCGCAGACGCTCGGACAACGAAGGCTTCTCCTTGGCTCGGTCGACGGCCACTGCACGCGGCTGTCCGACACCACCCCGGATCACGGCGTGGACGACTCACGTGCGGGCCGCGTAGGGGGGCTGTCAGGTCGGGGATATCTTAGACAACACCGTCCCCTTGCTCGGAGATTCCCAATGTCAGCGACCCCGGAAGATGATGCCGTGAACAGTGCCGACACCGCGCCCGCGCTACGCAAGCGCCACGGCAACGGGCCCGTCTTCTTCGTCGTCGCGACGCTCTTCGCGGTGGCCGTCAGCGTCGGCTGGGGCTTCTCCGTCATGAACTACACCGGGCTGAGCGGGGGCGTGTACCACCAGGTGGTGGCGGTCACCGCTCCCACCGGTGACGCGGCCCGGATCGACTTCGAGGTGAACAGCAAGAACGGGGCCGAGTGCCTGCTGCGCGCGCTGGACGGCCAGATGGTCGAGGTCGGGACCGAACGGGTCGAGGTGGAGGGTGGGAACCGAATGGTCAGTCAGACCGTTGAAACGGTTCGTCAGGCTTCCACGGTAGAAGTGGCCTCGTGCAGGGAACAAGGTTCGCAAGACTGATCCACCGAGCCTTCCCCCCTGTTCGGCACAGGTACCGGAACGGAGCCCCCGAGAACCGCGTCACCGGTGCGCGATCGCGCACGGTGATATTCTCGTGAGTTCAGCTCTGGCCGCCTGGTGGCCATTGCTACTAGTACACAAGGAGTTCCCGTGACCCAGACCCGCGATGACAACGTCACCTGGCTCACCCAGGAGGCGTATGACCGGCTCAAGGGAGAGCTGGACCACCTGTCGGGGCCCGGGCGCATCGAGATCGCGGAGAAGATCGAGGCCGCCCGTGAAGAGGGCGACCTGAAGGAGAACGGCGGCTACCACGCCGCCAAGGAGGAACAGGGCAAGATGGAGGCCCGCATCCTCCAGCTCACCGAGATCCTGCGCACGGCGAGGGTCGGCGAAGCGCCCCGCACCGAAGGCGTGGTCGGCCCCGGTATGACCGTCACCGTCAAGTTCGACGGCGACGAGGAGGAGGTCACCTTCCTGCTCGCCTCGCGTGAGGAGAGCGGCTCCCCCATCGACGTGTACTCCCCCAAGTCCCCGCTCGGTTCCGCCATCAACGGCAAGCCCGTCGGCGAGACCGTCAGCTACAACCTGCCCAACGGCAAGAGCCTCGGTGTCGAGATCATCGAGGCGGTTCCCTACAGCGGCATGTGACACGCCGCCGTACGGCCACCGGGTGGACCAGGCGCGTATGAGCAGGACGACAGGGGCGGCTCCGGCCGCCCCTGTCGTGTGTGCGTCGTACCCGTGGTCCCGCTAGCGCGTCCGGCAGACGGGGGCGTCCGTCCCGCCCTCCGCGAAGGCCGCCGGGACGTAGTGGCCCTCACCGATGCGGTACCAGACGTCCGAGACGCCGGTGGGCCCGGTGGCCCGGTCGCCGGTGGTGCGGCAGGCCACGTCCACGTTGGCCTTGTGCGCGGCCAGGCCGACGGTGTCGAACGCGGTGCCCGGCCCCTCCCGCACGACCACCGGATCGGTGCCGCTGGCCGTGGTGATCTCGGCGCGGGCCCGGTACTCGGCGGTCCAGAGGTAGTCGACCCGCACCCACCCGTTGGTGGGCAGCTGGAGCCCCTCGTTGAACGCGCCGTCCGCGAGGTCGATCCCCGCCGGATTGAGCACCCGGCGGCCGAACCCGTCCAGGCCGTTGTTGTGGTTCTCGGTGTAGGCGGCCTGGGCCTGGGGGCGCCCCCGGTCCAGGTCGCGCCAGGACTCGCGGTCGTCGTTCCAGTGGTCGTCGGTGATGTTCCAGGGGCCGACGTCCCACACGGGCAGGTAGGCGCAGCGCGGGACGTGGTTCTCGGTGTCGCCGCTCGCCTCGGGCCCCAGAGCACCGGTGCTGCACACCCGGACGGTGTACTCTCCGCCTCCCCGGGTGGACAGGCCCCGTCGCGAGGGCAGTGCCGCGAACTGGTCGGCGGTGCGGACCGTGTGGCCGTTGGCGGTCTTGTTGCCGACCAGGCCGATGCGGGTGGCGAACAGGCGCGCGGAGAACGGCTTCGGGACGTCGTCGCCCCGCGCCTCCTCCGTGCTTCCGGCGGAGCCCCCACCGGAGCCCTCCGCCTCCCCGGTCCGGGGGTCCTCCGGAGGGGTCCCGGTGCCCTCGACCGGGCGGACGCTGACCTCGGTGACCGCGGTGCGATCGTCCCGCTCCCGTGACGCCGAGGCGCCCGTCGCCTCCACCCCGACCCTCAGCTGGACCTCGCTGACCGCCTCCGGCAGCGTCACGCGGCCTCCGCCGGTACCGGTCGGGTGCCACTCGGTCCACATGCCGTCGGCGCGCACGCCCCGGGCCTCGGTGAGCACCTCCTCGGCGTCACCGGTGACGCGCACGGCCACGTCGAGGGTGTCGGTAGCTCCCTCCAGCTCCTGTTCGGGGAAGGTCGCGAGCCCCGCGCGGCGCTGGGCCGGGTCCAGACGCGGGGAGGCGCCGAGGCGCTCGGTCGCGTCCCCGGTGTTCAGGCGCAGTCCACCGGAGTCCAGGGTGAGCCCGATCCGGTCCGCCGAGGACAGGTCCTGCTCCAGCCAGGCCGACGCGGCCAGGGCGGCGGTGGGTGTCGCCAGCGGAGCCAGCAGGGCGAACACCCCGAGGGCCACGAGGGACGTGGTCGTACGCCGGTTGTCGGCCATCGTTCCTTCTCTCACCAAACACAAAAAGTGATCGATCTAGTCACTCTTAGTAATCACCCTGGTGTGCCCGCACTCAAGCAGGTTGGTCAGGGTGTTGGTGATCCGAGGGTAAAAGTCCGACTTGGGCGGCTCTCAGGCGGCGAAGGCCAGCAGGCAGGCCGTGAAGCCGTGCACGTGGTTCACCCCGGCGACCGGGCCGATCTCCCCCGCCGCGAAGAAGCCCGCCACGGGACCCACGCCGAGGATCCGGCGGACCGCGAGGACGTCGTGGTCGGACTGCGAGAACAGCGCCTCTCCCCGGCCGTTGCACGAGAACAGCAGGCCCCCGCCCACGGCGTGTTCGGCGCCGAACTCCGTCAGTTTGCGGGCGAGGTCCTCGTCCGCCGTGCTGGCGTCGCGCACCTGGAAGCGGACGGTCTGACCGACCTCCACCATCTCGTCGATGGTCAGGGCCCCGAGCCCCGGATCGGCCTCGCTGAGGGTGCGGATGAGGAAGTCGCCCTGTTCGTGGTGGTCGGCGTACTCGTCCATCGCGATCCCGATGTGCAGCCCCCGCGAGGCCAGCTCACGGTCCTCCTCGGAGAGCTCCTCCACGAGGGTCTCCAACCGCTCGTAGGCGTTGGTCCCGGCCAGTTCCAGCACGAGGTTGCCGTCGGCCTTGGTGATGGTCATGCTCGGTCCGACCGGACGGCAGCCCTGGCTGACCACCGTGCCCAGCACCCCCTCACCGCCGATCAGCACGCCGATGGCGCCGTTGTCGGCCACGTCGCCCTCGCAGAACAGACGGACCGACTCCTCGCCGTGCAGCCCGTCGGCCATGCCCCCGACCAGCGGAAGACCGTCGAGGGCGGCCGTCGTCTCGCGAACGAACGCCTGGGTGGGGAACTCGTAGGGGTTGGTGAACAGGATCCCGGCCCGGTCGCGCGGGGACGGCTCACGCATACCCACCACCGCCAACTGGTCGCCCTCCACCACGGTGTCCAGCCGGAAAGGGGTCAGCTCGACCCCGGGCAGGCGTGCGCACCACACGCTGACCGCGCCCTGCCCCTCCACGCCCCGGCCGCCGCCGACCACGCCGGTGGCGCTGCACCCCAGCGTGAGCGCGTCGCCGGTCAGTTCCATGACCCGCCTTCCGGCGAGCGTGACCTCGTCCGGGTCCGCCCCGCTGACGAAGAAGCAGACGAGGTCGGCCGGGCCGTCCATCTGCTCCAGGGCCTGAAGCGCGGCGCGCTCGGCCGCGTTCACGAGGTCGGCCCCCGTCGTCAGTGCATCGCCGAACCTAGCCACCAGCTGCCACCCCCGCCTTCACCGGTCGTGCGGACCGGTCCCTGGGAACCTTGCCGTCTCATTCTTCCATCCGGACTCCCAACAGGAGCTTTCCTCCTGGTGGCCCCTCAAACGCCCCGACCCCGGCGTGTGTCCCCCGGTTCCTCCCCCTCCCAGGGCGGGCGGCACAACCGGGCACGCCCTACACTCCCCTTGTGACCCATGCCGCACCCGCTCCGAGCGGGCTCCCGCGCACCCGTGCCGCGCTGCGCGCGTCCGGCCACGTCCGCCGCACCACCACGGCGGAGGTGCGAGAGAACCTGTTGGCCCGGATGGCCGCGGGCCGCCCCCGCTTCCCCGGGGTGCACGGGTTCGACGACTCCGTGCTGCCGCAGTTGGAACGGGCGCTGATCGCGGGGCACGACATCGTTCTGCTGGGCGAGCGCGGCCAGGGCAAGACCCGGCTGATCCGCACCGTCGCCGGACTCCTCGACGAGTGGAGCCCCGTGGTCGAGGGCTGCCCGGTCAACGACCACCCCTTCGCCCCGGTCTGCCCCGCCTGTCTGCGCCGGAGCGCGGCCGAGGGCGACGACCTCCCCGTGGCCTGGCGGCACCGCGACGCCCGCTACGGCGAGAAGCTGGCCACCCCCGACACCGGCACCACGGAACTGATCGGTGACGTGGATCCGGCCCGGCTGGCCGAGGGCCGCTCCCTCGGCGACCCCGAGACGGTCCACTACGGCCTGCTGCCGCGCGCCAACCGGGGCGTGTTCTGCGTGAACGAACTCCCCGACCTGCCCGCGCGCGCCCAGGTGGCCCTCTTCAACGTGCTGGAGGAACGCGACCTCCAGGTGCGCGGCTACAGCCTGCGCCTTCCCCTGGACCTGCTGCTGGTGGCCAGCGCCAACCCCGAGGACTACACGAGCCGGGGCCGGATCGTCACTCCGCTGAAGGACCGGTTCGGCGCCCAGGTGCGCACGCACTACCCGCCCGACCTCGATGACGAGCTGGCGCTGATCCGGCAGGAGGCGGCCCTGCCCCCGGGCACGACCGTCCCGTCGCACCTGCTGGAGAGCGTGGCGCGTTTCACCCGCCTCGTGCGCGCCTCCAACCGGGTGGACCAGCGCTCGGGGGTGTCCGTGCGCTTCTCGGTGGCCGCCGCCGAGACCCTGGCCGCCTCGGCGCTGCGGCGGGCCGCCCTGACCGGGGAGGAGGTCCCGGTGGCCCGGGTCTGCGACCTGTCCGGGGTGGCCGCGCCGCTCCTGGGCAAGGTGGAGTTCGAGACCGGGGCGGAGGGCCGCGAGGCGTCGGTCCTGGAGACCCTGCTGCGCCGGGCGGTGGCCGAGACCTTCCGCGCCCGGCTGGGCGAGGCGGACCTGGAACCGCTCAGCGACCGGTTCGCGGGCGGCGGAACCGTGGAGAGCGGGGACCTCGTGGGCGCCGCCGAGCTGCTGCGCCGGGTGGGGACCGTACCCGGGCTGTCCGGCCTCCTGGAGCGGGCCGCCCCCGAGTCGGTCGACGGCCCGCCCACGCCGGGGCTGGCCGCCGCCGTGGTCGAGTTCGCCTTGGAGGGGCTCTACCTCGAACGGCGGCTGTCCAAGGACACCGTGCCCGACGGTGGTGTGTACCGCTTCTGATGAGGTTCCGGTACCGGGAGTACATGGGTGGCCCCGACCCCCTGGCCGAGCCCGATCCGCCCCCGGAGGAGGCGGTGCGGGCGGCTGGACGCCTGCTGGAGATGATCGCCGGTGAGCGTTCCGAGGAGGGCGCCCCGCAGGAGGCGCTCACCGCCGCCGAGGAGGCGTTGACCCGCTACGCCGGGGGCGAGCGCGACGCTCTGTCAGGGCTGGACACCGGTGCGCTCCGGGGTGCCCTGGGCGGTGCCGCGTCCGCGGACCTGGAGCGGCTGGACGCCGCCGACCACGGGCTCACCCCGCGCGAGCTCCGCAGGCTGGGCGAGGTGGCGCTGGGCGAGATCGAGTCGGCCCGTCGCGCGGCGCCCGGAGGCCACCGGGTCGGTGACGGCGTGGGCGACGAACCCACCGGGGCCACCCTGGCCCACGACGGCCGGGACCGTGCCCTGGACGCCGTCGCGACCCTGCGGGAGGCCATGCTGCGCCGCGCCGCCGAGGGCGGTTCCGCCGCGCCCCTGCGGGCGGAGGACCTCCGGTACGCGGAGACCGAACCGGCCGGGGCCGCCGCCGTGTGCCTGCTGGTGGACCTGTCCCACTCGATGGCCACGCGCGGCCTGCACGAGGCCGCCACCCGCACCGCGCTGGCCCTGCACACCCTCGTACGGACCCGGCACCCCGAGGACCGGATCCTGTTGGTCGGGTTCGGCGACCGCGCCCGCGAGATGACCCCCGCCGACCTGGTGGAGCACGACTGGCGGCCCGTCCCCGGCACCAACCTCCAGCACGCGCTGCACCTGGCCCGGCGGCACCTGCGACGTCACCGGGGGCTGCGGCCGCTGGTCCTGGTGGTCACCGACGGGGAGCCCACCGCGCACCTGGGCGACGACGGGGACGCCCGGTTCGCCTGGCCGCCCGCACCCCGCACGGTGGAGCTCACGGCGGCCGAACTCGACGCCGCGCTCGCCGAGGGCGCCGGAATCACGTTCTTCCTGCTCGCGGACGACCCCCGGCTGCGGGAGTTCCGGGAGCTGCTCGAACGCCGCCGGGGCGTGCGCGTGGTGGGCGCCGAAGCCGACGCCCTGGGTCCGATGGTCGTCGACCAGTACCTCCGGAGGCGCCCCTAGGGCATGTCGTGTCAGTGCTCGAAGACGCTGACGTCGGAGTCCATGACCGGTAGGTCGTCCGGGGCGTCGCCGCCCGCGTACAGGAGCTGGTGGCGGTTGGCGGGCATGAGCGTCTCGGTGTAGCGCAGCGGGCGGTGGCCCTCGTAGGTCACCCGTTCCTGGACCAGCAGGGGCAGGCCGGGTCCCAGCCCGAAGGCGTCCGCCTCGTCCTGGGAGGGCATCCGCGCGCCCACGACGTCCCAGTTCCACTGCTCGTGGAAGCCGAGCTCGCGCATGACCGCGCCGATGCCGTTCTCCAGGTACTCGGGCGACATCAGGGGGGTGTTGTTGGCGATCCCGAACGGGAAGTAGGTGACGTGGGACTGCCACAGGCCGCCGTCCACGTAGTACTCCGAGGAGCGGATCACGACCAGTCCGCCGCTGGCCGCCCGCCCGTCGGCCGCGTCCACCAGCCGCTTGGCCACCTTCGGCCGCATGGTGTCCAGGCTGACCTTGACCTTCTCGTCGATGTTGCCGTACCCGGCCTGCCGCAGCCGGTCGTGGTAGCCGAGGTCGAACCGGGCGGGGTCGTCGGAACCGTCCGGACTGGCCTTGTGCATGACCGGGTGGTGGTCCGCGACGAAGGCGCCCCGGCCGACGCGGATGGAGACGCGCCCCTCGTCCTGGAGGATGCGCATCCCCAGGCGCGCGGTGGCACGGGAGACGTCGAGCTCGTCCGCGAGCTCCTCCTCGCCGGGCAGCCGGTCGCCCGGACGGTAGTCGCCCCTGGACAGGGCCTCACGCAGGTAGTCGGCGACCACGGTCTTCTTCGTCGCGCTCATTGGCTGGATCAGTCCCGGTAGTAGGCCTGGAGGTTGCCGTGCTCGAACTGGTAGCGGATGCTGTGCCCCGCGTGGACAGTGTGCACGATGCGCAGGGGGCGGTCGTCGGAGTAGTCGGTGCGGTGGACGTTGAGGACCGGGACCCCGGGCGGGAGTTCGAGCTCGGACGCCTCCTGGGGGGTGGGCATGCGGGTCTCGAGCTCGTCCACGTACCCGACCTGGCGGTGCCCGTGCTCCAGGAGGACGGTCAGGGCGCTCTCGACGTTCTCGGGGACCATCAGTGAGGTGCCCTGGACGAGGTCCACCGGGTAGTACGCGGAGCTGATCGACCCGGAACGCTCACCGGAGAAGCGGTGCATCCGCCGGACGACCGTCATCTCGCCCTCCGGGACGCGGAGTCGGCTGGCGATGTCGGGGGTGGCGCTGAGCAGCTGGAGTTCCTCCAGGGTCAGTCCGCTCATGTTGAACTCGTTGAGCCCGTCGGGGCCGCCCGCCTTGCGGGTGGCGTAGAAGATCTCGGGAACCACGTCCTGCACGAAGTGCCCGCGTCCGGGCCTGCTCACGATGAGTCCCTGGTTGCGCAGCATGCCCAGGGCGAGGCGGATCGTGTTGCGGGAGGCCTCGAAGCGCTCCTCCAGCTGCTTCTCCGAGGGGAGTTGCCCGCCCAGCGGCAGGCTCCTGTCCTGGATCTCCCGCCGCAGGACACGGGCGATCTGTCGATATCTGCTCTCTGCCCGCATAAGTCCGCCCTAGGAGGGGTATACAGCTTGTACCAACAAGCTAAGTGCTCAACCAGCAGAACAGGTCCCACTGGTTTTCCTGAACCCATCCTAAAGGAAGGTGACCCTCAGTACAGGGCGCCCAGGCCCCGAATCGGAGATCCCCCGCATGCGCAGACCCCTCCAGGACCACCCGCCCCATACCGCCAGAGGAACCCGCGACCGATGAACCCCAGCCCTACTCTCCCCCGGTGCACCAGGGGGCCGACCAGGAACTGACGACCACCGACTCAGAGGACACTCCCCATGAACATCGCCTTCGCCCTCCTCATCCTCGCCGGACTCCTCCTGTTGGGCCTCGCCACGGGGTTCCTTCTCGCCGTCTCCATCGGCATCCGGCGCCAGGACCGCAACGGCACCTACCGTTCCCTGCGCCAGGGCGGCAACCACAGCGCACTCTCCCGTTCGAGCCGGGCCGTCGTCGGCCTGCGCTTCCGGGACGACCGGCGCGAGCTTCCGGACAGCGGCCGTACCCCCACCGCTGTCTGACCGGACCCACGTCCGACGAGCACCACCGAGGCACAGGCCGCGACGGGCCCGGCACACGGCCGGGGAACCCGCGCGGCTCGACGCGGGCGCCCCGGACCGGGGACCTCAGCCTTCGAGGGCCTGCGTCAGGTCCGCCACGAGGTCGTCGCCGGACTCGATGCCCACGGAGATCCGGACCAGGTCGGCCGGCACCTCCAGCGGGGAACCCGCGGTGGACGCGTGCGTCATCCGCCCCGGGTGCTCGATCAGGGACTCCACCCCGCCCAGCGACTCACCCAGGGTGAACACCCTGGTCCGCTCGCACAGCTCCAGGGCGGCCTTCTCCCCGTCACGCAGCGCGAAGGAGACCATGCCACCGAACGAACGCATCTGCCGCTCGGCGATCTTGTGCCCCGGGTGGCTGTCCAGGCCCGGGTAGTAGACCCTGCGCACCGCCGGGTGCCCCTCCAGGGCCGCCACCACGCGCTCCGCGTTCTCGCTGTGGCGGTCCATCCGGACACCCAGCGTCTTGACCCCGCGCAGCGTCAGCCAGGAGTCGAACGGGCCCGGGATGGCGCCCATGGTGTTCTGGTGGAACGCCAGGCGCTCGCCCAGCTCCGCGTCGGCCACGACCAGCGCGCCGCCGACGACGTCGGAGTGCCCGCCGATGTACTTGGTCGTGGAGTGCACGACCACGTCGGCGCCCAGGGTGAGCGGACGCTGGAGGTAGGGGGAGGCGAAGGTGTTGTCCACGACGTGCAGCGCGCCGCCGTCGTGGGCGACCTGCGCGACCGACTCGATGTCGGTGATGCCCAGCAGCGGGTTGGTGGGCGTCTCCGTCCACACCACCCTGGTGTTGGGGCGCATGGCGTCACGGACCGCGTCCACGTCGGTCTGGTCGACGGCGTCCCAGCTGACGCCCCAGCGCTCGACCACCTTGGAGATGAGCCGGAAGGTGCCGCCGTAGGCGTCACCGGGAATGATGACGTGGTCGCCCGGGGAGAGGACCGCGCGCAGCAGGGTGTCCTCGGCCGCCATGCCGGAGGCGAAGGCGAGGCCGCGCGCCCCGGACTCCAGTGCCGCCAGGCACTCCTCCAGCGCGGTGCGCGTGGGGTTCCTGGTGCGGGAGTACTCGTACCCCTGCCGCATCCCGCCGACGCCGTCCTGGGCGTAGGTACTCGTCTGGTAGATCGGCACAACCACGGCGCCGGTACCGGCGTCCGGCTCCTGCCCCGCGTGGATGGCCAGCGTTTCAAAACCGTCGAACTTCATGGGTCCAGCCTAGTGCCCAGAACACCGCCGGAACCCTTTGTCAACAGGCACATCTCAGGATGTGGTCACCCCTCGCCGTGGGGCTCTCCCCCGCCCCGGGTCCCGGCGGGGAAGGGCTCCTCGCCCCGCCCGGGGCCCGCGTCGGCATCCCGGTCGCACCGGACGGCGGTGGTACGTCGGCTCCCCCGCCCGCGCCCGGCCTTGGAAGGGCCGAGCGAATCGTCCACGGGAGGGACCGATGAGGCGCCGAAGGCGCGGCCACCCGCCCGTCGGGCCGCGGGTCTCGCCCCGGGTCAGGCCGGGGGGAAGCGGGTCGGGGAGCCCGGCTCGGGAGGCTCCGAGGGCACCTCTGGGGGCAGTCCGGAGACCGGGGTCGGGACGCGGGTCGGCGTCCCGGTCTCCCTCAGGGGCGGGTCCCAGCCCAGCTCCTGGTCGTGGGTGCGCACGACCTTCCCGGGGATGCCCGCGATCACCGCGTGGTCGGGGTACCGGCCCGGCCGCACGACGGTCCCGGCCGCCACCACGGAGTTCCGTCCCAGGTGCACTCCGGGCAGGATCACGCTGTTGGCACCGAGCCAGCTCCCGTCCCCGATGCTCACCGGGTCGTCCACGGGCCACTGAAGCCCCACGGGGATCTCCGTGTTGGCGTAGGCGTGGTTCTGGTCGGTGATGTAGACGTAGGGCCCCGTGTACACGTGGTCTCCGATGTCCACCGAGCGGTGCGCCACGATGTGCGACCCCCGGCCGATGGCGCAGCCCGAACCGATGCGCACGACCGTGCCCTCACCGAGGTCGTAGTCCGGACCCATCCCGGCCGCGAGGGTCATGTCCCCGCCCAGGACGGTGTGCACGCCGATCTCGATCCACGGCTCGCCGTAGAGCGTGGCCGTGGGGAAGGCGATCGCGGAACCGACGCCGAAGCGCGCGAACTTCCGGGCCGCCCTGGAGTCGGCTCGGATCTCTCCGTGGCTCCGCGCGTACGACCAGGCGGAGCGGATGATCCAGTTGAGGAGCCGCGACACGGGTGCACCTACTTATTACCGGCCAGTACGAACTGACGCGAACATTAGCAGTGTCCGAGTATGCGGCACCGTGTCCGGTACGTGAACCCCGGGGCCCGAACCTCGTTCGGAACCCCGGGGGGAACGATGCCTCAGCCGGACAGGTGGGCCAGTAGGTCCTGCCGGGTGAGGATGCCCACCGGCTTGCCGTCACGGAGCACCACCAGCGCGCCCGAGGTGCGCAGCAGACGCACGCAGTCGCTCACCGGCGTGCCCGTGCCCACCGTGGACAGCGGCTTGCCCATGTGCGTCTCGACCAGGTCGTCCAGCTCGGCCCGACCGTCGAACAGGGCGTCCAGGAGGTCCCGCTCCGCGATGGAGCCGACCACCTCGGCGGCCATGACCGGCGGCTCCTCCTTCATCACGGGCAGCTGGGAGACCCCGTACTCGCGCATGATCGCCACGGCGGTGCCGACCGTCTCGTCCGGGTGACTGTGCACGAAGTCGGGCATCTCGCCCTCCTTGTCCGCGAGCACCTGTCCGGCGGTGGCCTCCTCGGTCTGGGCGGACAGGAAGCCGTAGTCGGCCATCCACTCGTCGTTGAAGATCTTGCCGAGGTAGCCGCGGCCACCGTCGGGCAGGAGCACCACGATGACGTCGTCGGGACCGGCGTCCCTGGCCACCCGCAGGGCCGCCTCGACCGCCAGGCCGCAGGAGCCGCCCACCAGCAGGCCCTCCTCCTTGGCCAGGCGGCGGGTCATGAGGAAGGAGTCCTTGTCGCTGACCGGCACGATCTCGTCGCAGATCGCCGTGTCGTAGGTGCCGGGCCAGATGTCCTCGCCCACGCCCTCGACCAGGTAGGGACGGCCGCTGCCCCCCGAGTACACCGAACCCTCGGGGTCGGCGCCGACGACCTGGACGGAGCCCTTCGAGGCCTCCTTGAGGAACCGGCCGGTGCCGCTGATCGTGCCGCCGGTGCCGATGCCCGCGACGAAGTGCGTGATCCGGCCCTCGGTCTGGTCCCAGATCTCCGGACCCGTGGAGTGGTAGTGCGACTCCGGGTTGTTCTCGTTCTCGTACTGGTTGGGCTTCCAGGCCCCCGGGATCTCGGCCGCCAGGCGGTCGGAGACCGAGTAGTAGGACTCGGGGTGCTCGGGCGCGACCGTGGTCGGGCAGACCACGACCTCGGCTCCGTAGGCGCGCAGGACCGACAGCTTGTCCGGGCCGACCTTGTCGGGGCAGACGAAGACGCAGCGGTAGCCCTTCTCCTGTGCCACGAGGGCCAGGCCGATACCGGTGTTGCCCGAGGTGGGCTCGACGATCGTGCCACCCGGCCTGAGCTCGCCGCTCTTCTCGGCCGCCTCCACCATGCGCAGCGCGATGCGGTCCTTGACCGAACCGCCCGGGTTGAAGTACTCGACCTTGGCCAGGATGGTCGGGGCCAACCCCTCGGTGACCTTCCGAAGACGGACCAGGGGGGTGTCTCCGACCAGGTCGATCAGTGAGTCGTGTACCCGCAACTTCGCTCCTTCGCATCGTGGCGACCGGGTCTTCGGCACGCCCGTGTTGTTACCCCGGTGACGCCCGAGGCTGAGGGGACCGGTCCGGCTCCCTCCCAGACTCTAAGCCGATTTCACCGGTCTCGCGCCTCTCACCTGGATCAAGGCCCCGATGCGCGGTGTGGACCGGTTCGGACCAGTGGACCGGTACCCCGTACCGGAGCGATCGACATGGATGGCCCCCGGGCACCGATTGTGTGCCCTCCGGGTACGTGACCCCGGGGAGGCCCGCCGGTAACGTCGGTGGGGAGAACTGGCTGGTCGGACGCTTCCGGGGGGGTACCGATGCTGCGAGCCGCGCGAGCCCGGCGCATCGCCGCCGCCACCGCGTTCGGCGGCGGCGGGCTCACACTGGTGGGCGGTGGCACCGTCGCCCTGCTCTACCTCCAGGCCCGGCTGGCCAAGAACGCGATCGGCCACACCCCCTGGGACCGGCCCAGGGCCGACGGCGTCTTCGGAGAGGGCACGGGGCCGCCGCTGCGCCTGCTGATGCTCGGTGACTCCACGGCCGCCGGGTTCGCGGTGAGCGAGTCCCGGCAGACGCCGGGGGCGCTCCTGGCGTCGGGCCTCTCCGCCGCCGCCGACCGCCCGGTGCGGCTGCGCTGCACGGCCAGCCCGGGTGCCACCTCGGCCGACCTCGACTCCCAGGTGGAACGGTCCGAGGCCCGCCTCCCGGAGAAGCGCTACGACGTCGCCGTGGTCTTCGTGGGCGCCAACGACGTCATCCGCCGGATCCGCCCCAACGACGCCGTGGCCGCGCTGCGCGAGGTCACCGCCGAACTGGTCGGGCTGGGCACCCCCGTGGTGGTGGCGACCTGCCCCGACCTCGGCACCGTGCGCCCCATCGGCTGGCCGCTGAGGTCGGTGGCCCGCCGCGCCTCACGGCAGCTGGCGGCGGCCCAGACCATCGCGGTGACGGAGGCGGGCGGGCGCACCGTCTCCCTGAGCGACGTCCTCGCGGACGACTTCCGCTCCGACCCCCACCTGATGTTCGGACCGGACCGGTTCCACCCGTCGGCGCGCGGGTACGCGCAGGCGGCCTTCGTGGTCCTGCCCTCGGCCTGCGCCGCCCTGGGCCTGCTGCCGGAGCTGGACGAGGCCGAGCGCACCGAGGGCGTCCTGCCCCTGGACCGCGCCGCCGTGGTGGCCGCGCAGACCCCCGGCACCGAGGTCACGCGCGTCTCCGACCAGCCTCCGAGCGGGGTCCACGGCCGGTGGACGGCACTGGTCCGGGGGCCCTTCCGCCTCGGCTCCGGAGCACGGCCGACACCGCCCGAACCTCCCGAGGAGGAGGACGCGCCCAGGCCGACCCCGGGTGGCGCGCGGGAGCACCGGACGGGTTAACTGGTCAGTAACAAGTCTCGCCGTGACCCGAACAAGGACGAAGAACATGCCCGAAGCAGTCATCGTCGCCACCGCGCGCTCCCCGATCGGCCGAGCCTTCAAGGGCTCCCTCAAGGACCTGCGTCCGGACGACCTCACCACCCAGATCGTCGGCGCCGCCCTGGCCAAGGTCCCCGAGCTCGACCCGAAGAGCATCGACGACCTCATGCTCGGCTGCGGTCTCCCCGGCGGTGAGCAGGGCTTCAACCTGGCCCGCATCGTCGCCGTGCAGCTGGGCCTGGACACCGTCCCGGGCACCACCGTCACCCGGTACTGCTCCTCCTCCCTCCAGACCACCCGCATGGCGTACCACGCCATCAAGGCGGGCGAGGGCGACGTGTTCGTCTCCGCGGGCGTGGAGACCGTCAGCCGCTTCGTCAACGGCAGCAGCGACAACCCGCAGAACGAGAACCCCCTCTTCTCCGACGCCAGGGCCCGTACCGAGAAGCGCAAGGAGGGCGGCCAGGGCACCTGGACCGACCCGCGCGAGGACGGCCTGCTGCCCGACGCCTACATCGAGATGGGCCAGACCGCCGAGAACGTCGCCGAGATCACCGGCGTCTCGCGCCAGCGCCAGGACGAGTTCGCCGTCCGCTCGCAGAACCTCGCCGAGAAGTCGCTGGACAACGGCTTCTGGGAGCGGGAGATCACCCCGGTGACCCTGCCCGACGGCACGGTGGTCAGCACCGACGACGGCATCCGACGCGGCACCACCTACGAGAAGGTCTCACAGCTCAAGCCGGTGTTCCGCCCCGACGGCACCGTCACTGCGGGCAACGCCTGCCCGCTCAACGACGGCGCCTCCGCGCTGGTGATCATGAGCGACACCAGGGCCAAGCAGCTGGGCATCACCCCGCTGGCCCGCATCGTCTCCACCGGCGTGACCGGTCTCAGCCCCGAGATCATGGGCCTGGGCCCGGTCGAGGCCTCCCGTCAGGCCCTGGCCCGCGCCAACATGGCCATCGGTGACATCGACCTGGCCGAGATCAACGAGGCCTTCGCCGCCCAGGTGCTGCCCTCCGCCGACCAGCTGGGCATCGACATCGACTCCCAGCTCAACGTCAACGGCGGCGGCATCGCCGTGGGCCACCCGTTCGGCAGCACCGGTGCCCGCATCACCGGCACGCTGATCAACGGCCTCCAGTTCCACGACAGGACGTTCGGGCTGGAGACCATGTGCGTGGGCGGTGGCCAGGGCATGGCGGCCGTCTTCGAGCGCCTCAGCTAGGACGCGCCCTTCGCCGTGTGCGGGCCCCGGAGCCGCTCCGGGGCCCTTTCCGTGTCCGCGGACCGCGTGCGACCCCCGTATCGCCTACGGATGTCCCGGGGGCAAACGTTCCCACTCCACCAAGGTAAAAGCTGGTGGCCGGGTCTTGTCCCCGTCGGAATCCTGATGCAGGGTCACAGGTACGTGCCACACGTTCAACGCGCTGCGGAGGTGCCTATGACGGTGACCCACTCGCCGGAGATCCACGCAAAGCTCATCGAACGCATCCCGGTCGTGACCGGCCGGGGACTCCACGAGTGGTTCGACTCGCTGGACCAGGGACCGGGTCTCCTGCGCCCCACGGACCGGTCGCGCTGGCTCGCCGACGAGTACGACCTCACCCACGGCTACGCGCACGCGATCGTCACCGAGTACGACCGCCGCCGCCGGAACCGCTCCATACCGTCGCCCCGCCCGAAGTCCGCCTGACCGACCGACACGGCGGAGGGGCCGCCCCCGGGCAGAACCCGGGCGACGGCCCCTCGTCGCGAGAAGCGGTACCCGCTAGTCCGCGAACATCGTCTTGATGATCCAGAGCAGGCGCAGGATCTCGATGTACAGCCAGACCAGGGAGACGGTCAGGCCGAAGGCGAACTGCCAGGCGAACTTGTTCGGGATCCCGGCGTTGACGCCCTCCTCGATGCCACGGAACTCGATGGCGAGGGTGAGCGCGGCCAGGACCACGAACACGATGCCGATGCCCAGGCCCAGCCAGGTGGGCTCGCGCAGGCCCATGCCGCCCGCGATGAAGAAGCTGAGCACGAAGTTGACCAGCATCAGCGCGGCGGCGCCGATCACGGCGTACGAGACGGCCTTGACGAAGCCGTCGGTCACCTTGATGATGCGGAACTTGTACAGCGCGAGCATCACGCCGAAGACGGCGACGGTGCCGATCACGGCCTGGGAGACCAGCGAGGTCCCGGCCGAGGGGTCGCCCATCTGCATCGACAGCATGTTGCCGAGCACGGCGGACAGACCGCCGACGAGCAGACCCTCCAGGGCCGCGTACGCCAGGATGGCGACCGGGTTGGTGATCTGCTTGAACGCGATCACCAGGCCCAGGATGAGCCCGCCGATCATGCCCAGGAACATCAGGCCCATGGCCAGGCCCGGGTTGCCCGAGAAGAAGAGGAAGTAGTTGATGACGCCGAAGATCGCGACGGCGCCGAGGGTCATGCCGGTGCGCACGACGACGTCGTCGATCGTCATCGGCTGTTCGGCCTGCGCCTGCTGGGGGTAGCCCTGCTGCGGGTAGCCCTGCTGGGGGTAACCCTGCTGGCCGTAGGGCTGCGGGTACGCCTGTCCGTAACCCTGCTGCCCGTAGCCCTGCTGACCGTAGCCGGGCTGTCCGTAACCCTGTTGGGGTCCGGACTGCTGCTGAAGCGCCCGCTTGAGGACGGGGTTGGAACTCCGCATCCGCATGTCTAGTAATGGCCTTTCACGCGTGGATTGCTGCCCACAAAGTAACGTACGGCCCGGACCACGGGTTCCGGAGCCAAGGTCACCGTTGCGAAACGGGGCCCGCGCCGACTCAGGTCGGCACGGGCCCCGTCGGCGTCGCGCGTGGTGACGCCCACTCCTAGTTGCGGGTCACCAGGGACCGCGCGAGGAAGAGCATGTTGGCCGGACGCTCGGCCAGGCGGCGCATGTAGTAGCCGTACCACTCGTCGCCGTAGGGAACGTAGACGCGCATGCGCTTGCCCTCGGCGGCCAGGCGGACCTGCTCGCCGTCCCGGATGCCGTAGAGCATCTGGTACTCGTAGTCGTCCGCGCCGCGGCCGTTGGCGGCGGCCAGCTCACCGGCGATGGCGACCATGCGGGGGTCGTGCGAGGCGACCATCGGGTAGCCGTCGCCCTCCATGAGGACCTTCAGCGCCCGCACGTAGGCCCGGTCGACCTCGTGCTTGTCGCGGAAGGCCACCGACTCGGGCTCGTCGTAGGCGCCCTTGCACAGGCGCACCCGGGAGCCCGCGCCGCTGAGGTCGCGGCAGTCGGCCACGGTGCGGTGCAGGTAGGCCTGGAGCACCGCGCCCACGAACGGGAAGTCCTCGCGCAGCTCGCGCAGGATGCCCAGCGTGGAGTCGGTGGTGGTGTGGTCCTCCATGTCGAGGGTCACCGTGGTGCCGATCGCCTGCGCGGCCTCAGCGATCAGACGCGCGTTCTCCAGCGCGATCTTCTCGCCGTCCTGGTTCAGGAACTGGCCGACGGCCGACAGCTTGACGGAGACCTCGGCGCGGTCGCCCAGACCGGCCTCACCGAGGGCGGCGAGGAGGTCCTGGTAGGCGGTCACGGTGGCGGTGGCCTGGGACAGGTCCGTGGTGTCCTCACCCAGGAAGTCCAGCGTGACGTAGCGGTCCTTGGCCAGCTCGTGGACGGCCGGCAGGGCCTCCTCCTGGCTGGAGCCCGCGACGAAGCGCGTGACCATGGCCCGGGTCATGGGAGTGCGCTCGACGATCTTCCGGCAGGTGGCGGACCTGGCGGCGAGCAGCAGGGGCTTACGAAGCATGGTGACCTCGAAGAGACGTGCGCGAGCCGAAGGGGCTGGCGCGGGCGATCCGCGCGGACGGCGTCCGCGCAATGGCTTCCTCGGGGGGCCGGGACCCGCTTCCCGGTGCTCGGAAAGCGGGTCCCGTGGTGGCGGCGGCCCCTCCGGACGGAAGGAGGGGGCGACCGCCGGGTGACTACCCCTGGTGGGGGTAGGAGGAGACCGTCGGCGCGACGAACGTCTCCTTGATGGCGCGCGGGCTGGCCCAACGGGACAGGTTCTGGGCGGAACCGGCCTTGTCGTTGGTGCCGGAGGCGCGACCGCCGCCGAAGGGCTGCTGACCGACGATGGAGCCGGTCGGGCGGTCGTTGATGTAGAAGTTGCCGGCGGCGAAGCGCAGGGCCTCGGTCGCCTTGGCCACCGCGGCGCGGTCGTTGGCCAGGATGGCGCCGGTCAGGGCGTAGGCGGAACCCTCGTCGACGATCTTGAGGACGTCCTCGAACGCGTCGTCCTCGTAGACGTGGACGGCGATGACCGGGCCGAAGTACTCCGTGCGGAACACGTCGTTGGTCGGGTCGGTGCCCTCGATGATGGTGGGTCGCACGAAGTAGCCCACCGAGTCGTCGGCGGTGCCGCCCGCGACGATGGTCAGGGTCGGGTCGGACTTGGCGTCCTCCAGGACCTTGGCCAGCTTGTCGAAGGAGCGGCGGTCGATGACGGCGCCGACGAAGTTCGACAGGTCGGTGACGTCGCCCATGGTGAGGGCCTCGGTCTCCGCGATCAGGTCGTCGCGCGTCTTCTCCCACACCGAGCGGGCGACGAAGGCGCGCGAGGCGGCGGAGCACTTCTGGCCCTGGTACTCGAAGGCGCCGCGCACGATGGCGGTGCGCAGGATCTCCGGGTCGGCCGACGGGTGGGCGACGATGAAGTCCTTGCCACCGGTCTCGCCCACGATGCGCGGGTAGGAGCGGTAGTTGGAGATGTTCTCGCCGACGCTCTTCCACAGGTGCTGGAAGGTCCTGGTGGAACCGGTGAAGTGCACACCGGCCAGCTCGGGGTCGTTGAGCGCGATGTCCGAGACGGCGAGGCCGTCACCGGTGACCATGTTGATGACGCCGGGGGGCATCCCGGCCTCCTCCAGGAGGCGCATGGTGAGCTCGGCGGCGAACTGCTGGGTCGGGGACGGCTTCCACACGACCACGTTGCCCATGAGGGCGGGGGCCGTGGGGAGGTTGCCCGCGATGGCGGTGAAGTTGAAGGGGGTGATCGCGTAGACGAACCCCTCCAGCGGACGCTGCTCCATGCGGTTCCACACCCCGCGCACGCTCAGGGGCTGCTGCTCCATGAGCTGACGGGCGTAGGCGACGTTGAAGCGCCAGAAGTCGATGAGCTCACAGGCCGAGTCGATCTCCGCCTGCTGGACGGTCTTCGACTGGCCGAGCATGGTGGCGGCGTTGATCGTGGCGCGCCAGGGGCCGGCGAGCAGCTCGGCGGCGCGGAGGATGATCGCGGCGCGGTCGTCGAAGGACATGGCGCGCCAGGCGGGGGCGGCGGCCTTCGCGGCGGCGACGGCGTCGCGGGCGTCCTGGTGGGTGGCGTTGCGCATGGTGCCCAGGACGGACGCGTGGTTGTGCGGCTGGACGGCGTCGATCGGCTCGCCGCCACCCATACGGCTCTCGCCGTTGATGCGCATCGGCAGGTCGATGCTCTCGCGACCGAGCTCCTCGAGCTTGGCGACGAGCTCTGCGCGCTCCGCGCTCCCGGGCGCGTAGGTGAGAACGGGTTCGTTCACCGGCTGCGGGACGTTGGTCACGGCGTCCATGGGCACCTCCCTGGAAAGAATGTCCCTGAATGAGCAGGGTTGACTGATTCAACAGTCGCAGAACCGCCCCGCGCCGACCTTGTGGGACGGGCCACTCTTTGCCAGCCTTATTTGTTCACCAGAACAAACTCGGGCACATGAGCCCCGGCTCCACTCCCCCACTCCTCCAGTAGTGTCGGTTCCCGGACCCGACCGGTGAGGAACCACATGATGCCTGGTCATTCAGGATCACAGAGTGAAGAAGGCGCGGGCCTGCCCCTGCGCAGACTCCTCCTGGCCCTTGGCGACCCGATCCTGGACGTCGCCGCCGCACCGGACGGGCTTGATGTCCAGGTGGACAACGTCGTGATCATCGACCCCGAGGACCGGGTGGAGGCTCGCGAGGGCGACCTGGTCCTCCTGATCGGTGTGCGCGGCGGAGCCGCCCGGCGCCTGGTCCGGGCGCTCGCCGCGCAGGGGGCGACGGCGGTCGCGGTCAAGGCGGGCGGGTACGCCCCCGCCGAGGAGACCATCCCGCCCAGCTCCGAGTCCCGCCGGTCCAGGTCCGGCTCCGACGAGCTGCGCACCCTGCGCGCCGAGGCCCAGGAGAGCGGCGTGGCCCTCCTCGCGGTCCGGCCCGAGGTGCGCTGGGACCAGCTCCAGTCCGTCTGCCAGAACATCGTGGACGACGCCCGGCTCACCACCTCCGAGGACCTGGGCGAGGCCAGCGGCGACCTGTTCTCCATGGCGCAGACCATCGCCCAGCTCACCGGCGGTCTGGTGAGCATCGAGGACTCCGCCAGCCGGGTCCTGGCCTACTCCAGCGGCGCCGAGGTGGACGAGCTGCGTCGCCTGTCCGTGCTCGGCCGCCAGGGACCCGAGTCCTACCTCGCGCTCCTGCGGGAGTGGGGCGTGTTCACCAAGCTCCGCGCGGGCGAGGAGGTGGTCCGGATCGAGGAGCATCCCGAACTCGGCATCCGCCGTCGCCTGGCGGTGGGCATCCACGCGGGACGCCAGCCGCTCGGCGCCATCTGGGTGCAGGAGGGTTCCCAGCCCCTCTCCCAGCACGCCGAGGAGGCCCTTCTCGGCGCCGCCCGGACGACCGCGCTCCAGATGATCCGGCAGCGTACCCAGACCAGCGCCGGGCTCCGGCTGCGCGAGGACCTGCTGTCCAGCCTGCTCGAAGGGAGGATCGACGCGAGCGCCCTCGCGGACACCGTCGAGGTGCACACCGAACGGGCCGCCCTGGTGGCGGCCTTCTCCCTCAGCCAGCCCGAGGCCGAGCCCGAGGGCGCGGACGGTGAGCGCCCGGACCGGCCCGTACGCGAGCTGCGCCGCCGCCAGCTGATCGACCTGGTGTCCGTGCACACGGCCGCCTACCGGCGCAGTTCCCTGGTGACCGAGCTCGGCGGCCGCGTGTACGTGCTGCTCCCCGACCTGGCACGGACCCCCCACGGCGATGGCTGGCGCGGTGTGGAGCAGTCGGTGCTGGCACTGACCCGCAAGACCGTGGCCGCCGCCCGCGCCGCCCTGGGCCTGCGCGTGCAGGCCGCCGTGGGGTCGTTGGTGGAGCGGCTGCGCGACGTCCCCGAGTCCCGCGGGGAGGCCGACCGGGTGCTGGACGCGATGGGCCGCGACCTGGACGGCGACACCGACTGGGAGGTCGCCACGATCTCCGACGTGCGCTCCCGGGTGCTCATCAGCGAGACACTGGCGCACCTGCGCGCCGACCCGTCGCTCCGCGATCCCCGGGTGAGTCGCCTGATCGAGTACGACCGGGCGGGCGGCGCCGACCTCGTGCACTCCCTGCTGGCCTACCTGGAGGCCTTCGGCGACGCACGGGCCGCCGCCGAGCGGCTGCACATCCACCCGAACACGCTCCGGTACCGGGTGCGCCGCGCCGCGTCGGTGAGCGGGATCGACCTCTCCGACCCGGGCGAGCGCCTGTTCACCCAGCTCCAGCTCCTCATGGAACAGGGCTGACCGGACCGGGCGGAGAGCGCCCTTGAGCCACGGCGCGTGAGTCCCGTCCGTGCACCTCAGCCACAAGGGGGTGCCCCGTTCGAGCGCCGGAGAGCCCGGGTCTCAGCAGGCACGGTGCAAGACGAGTCAAGCCGCCAGCGAGGAACAAGCCAGGCGTAGACGAGGATGCTGTGTTGCCTGAACCCAGATCCCTCTGCAAAGGCGCCGAACACGCACCGAAGCGAAGCGGAGGTGCAAAGAAAACACGCCTGAACCCACACCACACCAAAGCGGAGACCCAAAGCAAACAAAGTACCCCCGGTCGGACTCGAACCGACACTTGTGACCCTTTTAGGGGGCCTGCCTCTTCCATTGGGCTACGAGGGCGTGGCCCATCATACCGGCCGGGCCGATTGCCCACTTTGGTTCGGCTTGGCCGGATGGGGACACGAAACGACCGGCTTCGCGAGGAAACCGGTCGTTTCGTTCGTGTTGGAGCCCGGAGGCGTCGCGCGGGTCAGCTCACGCGGCGCAGGCGGCCGTCCTCCACCTGGGGCTGGCTGGCCTCTTCGAAGGCCTGGCGCGGCTCGGACATCTCCGGGAGCGCGGCGAAGTCGCGGCGCAGGAAGAAGGCGAGCGTCCAGTCGGAGAGGACCCGCAGCTTGCGGTTGAAGGTGGGCACGGCGAGCAGGTGGTACGAGCGGTGCGCGTACCAGGCGAGGCGGCCGTTGAGCTTGATCTTCCCGAACAGCTGGGCGGCGCCCTTGTGCAGGCCGAGCCCGGCCACAGCGCCGAGGTTCTTGTGCTGGTAGGCCTTGAGCTTGCCGTTGCGCAGGGTCGCGATGACGTTGTCGGCGAGCACCGGGGCCTGGCGGACCGCGTTCTGGGCGTTGGGCGGGTAGTAGCCGCCGTTGCCGTCCGGGACCTGGGCGTTGTCGCCGCCGGCGAAGACGTTGTCCGTGCCGTTGACGGTGAGGTACTCGCTGGTGTCGACGTGACCCTTGGGGCCGAGCGGCAGGTCGCTGGCGGAGACGACCGGGCTGGGCTTGACGCCCGCGGTCCACACCAGGGTGCCCGCGTCGAACTCGGCGCCGTCGCTGAGCTTGATGCGCTGGTCGACGGCGGATTCGAGGAAGGTCTTGAGGCGAACGTCGATGCCCCGGCGGCGGAGCTGGTTGAGCGCCTTGCCGCCGACCTCCGGGCCGACCTCGGGCAGGATCTTGTCCGCGGCCTCGATGAGGTAGAAGTTCACGTCGGAGAGGTCGATGGAGGGGTGGAGGCGGACCGCGTCGCGGACCATGTCCTCCAGCTCCGCGATGGCCTCGGCACCGGCGAACCCGCCGCCGACGAACACGAAGTTGAGCGCCTTGGCGCGCACGGCCTCGTCGTCGGTGGAGTCAGCGATGGTGAGCTGGTTGAGCACGTGGTTGCGCAGGTAGGCCGCCTCTTCGACGGTCTTGATCCCGATGCCCCACTCGGCCAGGCCGGGGATGGGCAGGGTGCGCGAGACCGCTCCGGCCGCCATCACGAGGTAGTCGTAGGCGAGCGTCTGGGGCTCACCGACGTTGGGCTCGTAGCGGACGGTGTTGTCGGCGTGGTCGATGCGCACGACGCGGCCGCCCAGCACGCGGACGCGGTCGAAGACCTTCCGCAGCGGGACCACGACGTTGCGCGGGGAGATGTTGCCAGCGGCCGTCTCGGGCAGGAACGGCTGGTAGGTCATGTAGGAGTTCGGGTCGATGACGGTGATGCGGGCTTCACCGGACCCGAGCTTCTTCTCCAGTCGCCTCGCGGTGTACATCCCGAGGTAACCGCCGCCGACGATGAGGATGTGCGGGATCTCCGCCTCGTCCCCGCCGCCGTGCACCAGCCGGTAGTTCCTGCTCTCGGTCATCGCATTTCCGCCCTAACGGTTAATCTTTGGCGCCCTTGCCTCAAGGGCCGCGAAGGCTGTCACGGTCTTTGGTTCCCCGCACCGGGGGCCCGTCGTGCCGTGGTTCGTCCTGCTTGTGCATTCTTTCACAAGCCCCTCCCCGCAGGAAGGTTCACATCCGACCACCTTCCCACCATCCCCACGTGCGAAGCGATGGCGTTTGTGCAGGTCAGGAGGGTTGTGAATGCATTCACAAGGGTCTTCCGGGTGACGCGTCTCACCCGAGGGCCCTGCCGGACCCCCCTCGAAGGACCCCTCCGGATCAGCCGAAGGTCCCTTCGAGGAGGCTATGTCCTTATGTGTACCAGTTTGCCCTGATTCTACTCGGGGGCGATGAGGCTCCACGCGACACCGTCGAGGATGTCGTGCTCACTCGCGGTGAAGTGGTCCGCGCCGGTGCGCGCGAGCACCCGAGAGAGCACCAGGGAACCCGCCGCGATCACGTCCACGCGGCCCGGGTGCATCACGCCGATCTCCGCGCGCTCCGCGTGCCGCGAGGCCAGCAGCTCACCCGTGATCCGCTCCAGGTCCTCGGCGGAGACCCGCGTGTGGTGGATCCGCTCCGAGTCGTACTCCGGCAGGTCCAGCGCGATCCCGGCGACCGTGGTCGCGGTCCCCGCCACACACACCACCGAACCGGCCTCCCGCAGCGGGACGACCTTCTCCACCTCGTCCAGGGCGGCGTCGATGTCGGCCGTGGCCGCCTCGACCTGTTCCCGGGTGGGCGGGTCGTCGCGCAGGTGCCGCTCGGACATCCGCACGCAGCCGATGTTCACCGACAGGGCCGCGCGCACGAGGTCCTCGTCGTCGTCCAGGCCGCCCAGCACGAACTCCGTGGAGCCCCCGCCGATGTCGACCACCAGGAACGGCGGGGCGAGGTCAGCGTCGGCGTCGCCCTCGGCTGCCCGCGCCTCCAGCTCGGCCGTCGCACCCACGAACGAGAGCTCGGCCTCGTCCAGGCCGGTCACCACCTCGGGCTCCACACCCAGGATCGCGCGGACGCCGTCCACGAACTCCTGGCGGTTGCTGGCGTCCCGGGTGGCGCTGGTGGCGACCATCCGCACCGCGTCCGGACCCAGCTCGATGCCGTGCGCCTCGATGGTCTCCGCGTAGCCGCGCAGCGCCTCCAGGGTGCGCTCCAGAGCCTCGGGCGCGAACGCGCCGGTCTCGTCGACGCCCTGGCCCAGCCGGACGATCTCCATCCGCCGGTCGACGTCGACCACCTGGACCTCGTCGTCGCCCAGGAACACCACGTCCGCGATCAGCAGCCTGATGGAGTTGGTTCCGCAGTCGATCGCCGCGACACCGCTCATGAAGCGTCCGTCCCTTCAGCGCCCTCGCGGGCGTTCTCGTCCACGCACACACACGGGCCCTTGGCCCACCACTCGGGCAGCTCGGCCAGGGCCTCGGCTCCGAACGGGTTGGTGCCCGGCACCGCCAGCTCGTGGCCCACCAGCGCGTGCAGGCACTTGACCCGGGTCGGCATGCCCCCGGTGCTCTGCATGCCCTCGGGCAACGGCTCCAACCCGTCGGCGCGCGCCTGCTCGGCGCGCTCCTCCAGGTAGGACTCGTGAGCCCGGGTGTAGGCCTCCTGGAGTTCGGGCTCCTCCCCCAGGCGCTCCTGCATCCGGCGCATCCGGCCGTCGTTCTCCAGACGACCGATGGCGGAGGCGGCTCGCGGGCATGTCAGGTAGTACAACGTCGGGAAGGGGGTGCCGTCTTCCAGGCGGGGAGCTGTCTTCACCACGTCGGGGAGGCCACAGGGGCATCGGTGCGCGACGGCACGGACCCCGCGCGGCTGGCGGCCCAACTGGAGTTCGATCGCGGCGAGGTCCCGTTCGGACGCGGGACCGCCGTCGGTGTGCCCCGGAACGGGCTGATCTGCGGAAGTCATGACCAGCCCAGCATAGTTGCCGCCGCACCCGGACGGGCCGGGCCCGCGGGGCCTACGGGCCGGCGTCGGGGTCCGGGCTGTCGGCCTCCTCCACCGTGCGCCACAGCTCGGTGAACCAGGGTTCGGTGGGCTCGGCCGGGTCCGCCTCCGCCTCGGCCTCGGACTCGGGCCGGATGACGATGTAGGCGGTCTCCTCGGGGTACTGGTAGTGGAGCCGGGCACGGGCCTCGCGCTCCACGAACGCCTCGTCGCCCAGGGCCTCCTCGCGCTCCTGGAGGTGGGCGACGTTCTCCTCCATGCGGGCGCGGTCCTCCTTGAGCTGCGCGATCTGCGACTGCTGCATCACGTACTCGCGGAGCGGATACGCGAGGCTCAGCGCGATCACGCACACGACCAGCGCGAGGATGGCGGCGCGGCTGGTGAGCATGGGCCGCACCCGGGAGGTGCGGCCCATGCCTGAGTCCTTCGGGCCCGCGTCACCGGCGCGCTGGGCGCCCTTCCGGGCAGCGGCCTTCGCAGGCCTGTCGGCTTTGGTCGCCTTCTTGGCCTTTGTGGGCGGCTGCTTGGATTCGCGGGACACTGGGGCAGACTAGCCGCGCTTGGCGAACCTCGGGAAGGCCGACACGCCCGCGTAGACGGCGGCGTCGTCGAGTTCCTCCTCGATGCGCAGGAGCTGGTTGTACTTGGCGACCCGCTCGCTGCGCGCCGGGGCACCGGTCTTGATCTGCCCGGCGTTGGTGGCCACCGCGATGTCGGCGATGGTGGTGTCCTCGGTCTCGCCGGAACGGTGGCTGATCATCGCCGTGTAACCGCTGCGCTGGGCGAGGGAGACCGCGTCCAGCGTCTCGGTGAGGGTGCCGATCTGGTTGACCTTCACCAGGAGCGAGTTGGCGGTGTCCGCGAGGATGCCGCGCTGGAGCCGCTCGGGGTTGGTGACGAACAGGTCGTCCCCGACCAGCTGGACCTTGGCGCCGAGCTGCTCGGTGAGCTTCTTCCAGCCGTCCCAGTCCTCCTCGTCGAGGGGGTCCTCGATGGAGACCAGCGGGTAGGCGTCGACGAGCTCCGCGTAGTAGGCGGCCATCTCCTCGGCGGTGCGGGACTTGCCCTCGAAGGTGTACACGCCGTCGGAGAACAGCTCGCTGGCGGCCACGTCCAAGGCCAGCGCGATGTCGGTGCCGACCTTGTACCCGGCCTTCTCGATCGCCTCGACGATGAGGTCCAGGGCGGCGCGGTTGCTCTCCAGGTTGGGAGCGAAGCCGCCCTCGTCACCGACGCCGGTGCCCAGACCGTGGGACTTCAGGACGGCCTTCAGCGAGTGGTAGACCTCGGTGCCCCAGCGCAGGGCCTCGGAGAAGGTCGGGGCGCCGATGGGCGCGACCATGAACTCCTGGATGTCGACGTTGCTGTCGGCGTGCGCGCCGCCGTTGAGGATGTTCATCATCGGCACGGGCAGGACGTGCGCGTTGGGGCCGCCGATGTAGCGGAACAGCGGCAGACCGGCCTCCTCCGCGGCGGCCTTGGCCACGGCGAGGGAGGTGCCCAGGATGGCGTTGGCGCCGATCCGGGACTTGTCCGGGGTGCCGTCCAGGTCGATGAGCGCGCGGTCGATGATGCGCTGCTCGTCGGGGGTGTGGCCGAGCAGTTCGTCGGCGATCTCGTCGTTGACGGCGGTGACGGCCTTGGTCACGCCCTTGCCGCCGTACCTGTCGCCGCCGTCGCGCAGCTCGACCGCCTCGAACCTGCCGGTGGAGGCACCGCTGGGGACACCAGCGCGGGTGATGGTCCCGTCGTCGAGCAGGACCTCGACCTCGACTGTCGGGTTGCCCCGGGAGTCAAGGATCTCCCGCGCCTGGACTGACTCGATGGACGCCACGATCTCTCCGTATCTTCGGTGTCTGGGCCGACAGTTTCCGGACCCGGACACGAGACTAGCGACCCGCAGCCGGTCAGTGGCCTCCGCCCTGCCACATTGGTCTAGTCCATAGGGGCCGCCCCGGCACTGAGAGCGGCCAGGGCGATCGCCACCGCGGTCTCGCGGTGGGCGGCCACCTCCTCCCGGGGGAACATGACGGCGACGTCCTGGATGCCCCCGAGGGCGACTACCGCGCCCATGCGTGCGGGGATTGTCGGCTCCTCGCCGACCAGCGCGGCGTCCAGCCGGCGCCGCCAGTCCATGATCAGGTCGACCAGGCCGACCTCGTTGAGCGAGCCCAGGTCGTTGAGCAGGGCCCGCATGAGGGAGCCGTGGCGCACACAGAGGTCGAAGTAGGCCCCAAGGGCCTCACCCGGATCGTTCACCCCGTCACCGAACCGCCGCACCAGGTCCTCGGCGTCGAGTCGCAGCGGCTCCACGAGCGAGCGGAGGAGCTCGCCCTTGGACGGGAAGTGGTAGTAGAGCGCCGCCTTCGTGAGGTCGAGGCGCTCGGCGATCTCGCGCAGGCTGGTCTTCTCGTAGCCCTTCAACCCGAAGAGCTCCAGGGCCACCGCCCTGATGTCGGCCTTCGTGTCACTTCGCTCCCTGGGCACCGGAACGCTCCCCCCGTCTCGTCCGCCTCGTGGTCCGGCGAGTGTATCGCTAACCGGCCGACCGGTTAGTTACTTGACGCACGGTAAGTAGGCGCCTAGCGTGAGGGCCCGACCCGAAGGAGCTCTGACGGCCATGACCGCCGTTCGTACCGTCCTGGTCTCCGGCGCCAGCATCGCCGGCCCCGCCCTCGCCCACTGGCTCCACCGCCACGGCGTCCGCGTCACCGTCGTGGAACGGGCGCCCGCCCCCCGCACCGGAGGCCACGCCATCGACGTCCGAGGCGCCGCCGTCGACGTCGCCGAGCGCATGGGACTGCTCGAGGAGATCCGCTCCCGTGTCACCGAGACCTCCCGCACCGTGTTCGTACGCGCGGACGGCCGGGTCCGCGCGGACATCGGCACCACCATGGACACCGGGCACGGCCGGTCCCTGGAGATCGTCCGCGGTGACCTCACCCGCATCCTGCACGCCTCCACCACCGCGTACACCGAGTACCTGTACGACGACACCCTCACCGCCCTGGAGGAGACCCCCGGGGGCGTCCTCGCGACCTTCCACGACGCCGCCCCGCGCGAGTTCGACCTCGTCGTGGGCGCCGACGGCCTGCACTCCACCACTCGTAGGCTGGCCTTTGGCCCCGAGGAGCACTACGCGCGGTACCTGGGCGCCCTGATCAGCATCGCCTCGGTCCCGAATCACCTCGGCCTGGACCGCGAGGTGCGCCTGTACAACGAGCCCGGACTCGGCGTCGGGATCAGCGCCTCCCCCCGGTTCGCGGGCGCCAAGGCGCTCTTCCTCGTCCGCGACCCCGACCACGGCGGAATCGACCGGGCCTCGCCGGAACGACAGAGGGCGTATCTGCGAGGCCGTCTCGCCGCAGCGGGCTGGGAGACCCCCCGGCTGCTGGACGAACTCGACGCGAGCCCCGACTTCTACTTCGACTCGGTCACGCAGATCCGCATGGGACGGTGGGCACGCGGCCGCACGGTCCTGCTCGGCGACGCCGGATACGGCCCCTCCCCCATGTCCGGCCAGGGCACCACCCTGGCCCTGGTCGGCGCGTACGTGCTGGCCGAGGAACTTGCCCGGCACGCGACCCCCGCCGCCGCCCTCGACGCCTACGAGACCCGGATGCGTCCCTACGTGCGCGCCAACCAGGACATCGCCGACGCCGGGCTGGGGTTCCTCGCCCCGCGCACCCGTCCGAGCCTCGCCGCGCGCAACACGCTGCTGCGGTTCGGCAGTCTCCTGACCCGGCTGTCCGGCCTGGACACACGAGTGGCCGAGGCCGCCGAAGGAATCGACCTCGACGCGCCCCCTCCCCCGGGCTAAACCGAACCGCCCGGAAGTGGCCGTTCCCCTTGCCTGGTCCGAGCGCCTGTCTATAGTTCCCACTGAGGGCCACCGTCCCCCCAACCACGCCCCGAACAACCACGGCCCCGCGTGAACGGCAGAGGACGAGCATGGCCAACCCGAACGACCAGGTGGACGGGGCGCTGCGCCCCGCACGACAGAGACGCGCCGAGCTGGCGCTGCTGCTCGCCTCGATCGGGGCGACCTTCGCGGCCCTGCTCTACGCGTCGCTGGCGGTCACCGGCGGCGTGGAGGACCGTGTCCTGGTCTACGGACTGGTGCTCGGCGCCGGGTCGCTCGCCCTGCACGTGCTGATGCGGTTCGTGGCCCCCTACGCCGACCCCGTGCTGCTCCCGGTCGCCTCCGCCCTCAGTGGGATCGGGATCACGATGATCTGGGCGCTCCAGATGACCCGGGACCACGCGCCAGGCAGCAGCGAGGCCGACCGGCAGCTGATGTGGACCCTGGTCGGCATGGTCCTGTGCGCCGCCGCCATCGCGTTCGTCCGGCAGCCGCGCCGCCTCACGATGTACACCTACCTGATCGCCCTGGCCGCGCTGGTCCTGCTGCTGCTCCCGCTGTCGCCGCTGGGCCACGAGGTGCTCGGCGCCCGGCGGTGGATCATGATCGGCCCCTTCACCATGCAGCCCTCGGAGTTCGCGAAGGTTCTCCTGGTGATCTTCCTGGCCTCGTACCTGGGCCGCCAGCGCGACGTGATGGCCCTGGTCACCCGTACCTTCCGGGTCGGCGGGGTGAAGGTGTTCAGCGCGCCCCGCGCCCGGGACCTGGCCCCGATGGCCGTGGGCTGGGGCGTGGCGATCCTGCTGCTGGTGGGCACCAAGGACCTGGGGACCTCGCTGCTGCTCTTCGGCACGTTCCTGGCGGTGCTGTACGCGGCCACCGCCCGCAAGTCCTGGGTGCTCATCGGACTGGTCGCCTTCTCCGGCGGGGCGTACGTGGCGTACCTGATGTTCGGGCACGTGCAGAACCGGGTGCGGATCTGGCTGAACGCCTTCGACCCGGAGGTGTACCACAGCGAGGGCGGCAGCTTCCAGGTGGTGGAGGGCATGATCGCCCTCGCCTACGGCGGGCTGCTGGGCACGGGGTTCGACGGCGGCAACGCGGAGAACCTGTTCGCCGCCGACAGCGACCTCATCCTGGTGTCGACCGGCGAGAAGCTGGGCCTGACCGGGCTCATGGCGGTGCTGACCCTGCTGCTGTTGTTCGCCCAGCGGGCCCTGCGCATCTCCCTGGGCTGCCGGGACGTGTTCCTCAAGCTCACCGCCCTGGGCTACGGGTTCATCACCGCGTTCGACGTGTTCATCGTCCTCGGCGGCGCCACGCTGATCATCCCGCTCACCGGCATGACCACACCGTTCATGTCGGCGGGCGGATCCGCGCTGATGGCCAACTGGCTGATCGTGGGCCTGTTGCTGACCATCAGTGAGTCCGCCCGCCGTCCGCAGGAGTCGTTCAGCTCCGGGCTGGCGCCGGGTGATCCCGCGACGGAGGTCATCAACGTGCGTGACCTGCCCGACGGCATCCGCTGACTGACGGCGTCCGCTGGCTCAGGTCAGGAACGTGATGCACAGCGAGGCGACCAGGATGCCGAAGAGCATCACGACCGCCGAGTAGCCGAGGATGCGGCCCGCCCTGAGCTTGGTCAGGGCGAGCAACGGCAGTGCCCAGAACGGCTGGATGCCGTTGGTGAGCTGGTCGCCCATGGCCACGGCCATCACGCCCACTCCGGGCCGGATGCCCAGGGACTCGGTGGCGCCGATGACCACCGGCCCCTGCACCGCCCACTGGCCGCCGCCCGAGGGCACCGCGAGGTTGACCAGGCACGCGCTGATCAGGGCCCAGAAGGGATACGTGAACGGGGTGGAGAACGAGATGAACCACTGGGTGATGACCTCCAGCAGTCCCGAGGTGTCCATGATCCCCATGATCCCGGCGTAGAAGGGGAACTGGATGATCACCGCCGAGGCGTTCCTCGCCCCCTCGGCGGCGGCGGCCGAGTACCCCGCCAACGTCCCGTGCAGGCCGAGCCCGGCCATGAGGAACGCGAAGTTGAGCAGGTTGATGTCCATGCCCACCACGCCGTTGGTCACGAGGGCGGGCACCAGGTGGACCAGCCCCACGGCCACCACCGCGTACACCAGCACCCGGCTGTGCATGAGGCGCTGCGCCGGGGACAGGGCGCGCAGCTCGTCACGGCCGGGCCGACCGGGCGCGGGGTCGCCGCCGGTGGTGTCGCCGATCTCCTCGCTCTCCCCCGCCTTGGGGGTCATGCTCATCAGCAGCAGCGGGGCGCCGATCAGCATGGCCGCGAGGAAGACCAGGTTGAAGGGCTGGAAGATGGTCTCGCTGAGCGGGACCAGACCGATCTGGTCCTCCAGGAAGTGCCCCGGGGTGTTGACCAGCAGGGGCGCCGAACCCGACAGGCCGCTGTGCCAGACCATCAGCCCCGTGTAGCCGCCCGCGACGACCAGTGGGAAGTGCACCCTGATCCCGCGCTCCTTGCAGGATCGGGCCACCTCCACAGCCAGGAGCGCGCCCGCGATCAGTCCCAGCCCCCAGTGCAGCATGCCCAGGAGCGCCGATCCCACCGCCGTGACCAGCACCGCGGTCAGCGGACCCCGGGCCAGCCCCGCCACCCGGCGGATCGCCCGCCGCGCCGGGGGCGAGGACGCCAGGGCGTACCCGGTGACCAGGACCAGGGTCATCTGCATCCCGAACTCCAGCAGGCCCCAGAACCCGCCGTACCAGTCCCCGACCAGCTGGATCGGGGTCCGGTCGGTCAGGAACAGGGCCATCCCGAAGACGAGGGCGGACAGGATGACCGCGAAGACGAAGGCGTCCGGCACCCATCTGGTGCTGAACGCCGCGAGGGCGTTGCCGAACCGGCGCATGAGGGGCTCCCACGTGTACGGGGGCCCGGGCCGCGGCGGAGGGTGCCGAAGCCCCGGACCCCGAGGTGAGAGCACTGTGTTGCACGGGTCACACGGGCGTCAAGATGTAGGCGACCGATTTGAGGTTCCTGCGAGCTGGGCCGGGGTTCCACGGCCGAACGCGGTCGTCGCTGGCTCGCCGGGGCGGGGAGGCGGTCGCGCGACGCGGTCGGCGGGGGCCGGTGCCGCCCGTGGCGTTCCGGCCCGGGCGGGACACCGCTCCGGGCCGTCCTCCTCCGTCTACCGGGTCTTCGACCAGTACACGCGCCACTCCTCGTCGGTGAGCTCGCGGGGCTCGTGGCCCTCGGCGCGGGCGGCCTCCTCGGCCGCGCGCACACGGGTGTCGAAGCGGCGGGCCGCCAGGCGCAGGTCGCTCTCCGGGTCACGACCCTGGTCCCGCTCGGCGGCCACGGCGGCGAACAGCTCCCCGCCCTCGGAGCCGTCGTCACCCACCAGGTCGGCGGGGAACCCGTTGCGTACGGCACGCTTCTGGAGCTCGTAGGCCAACAGCACGGCCGGCTGCGCGAAGGGCACCCCGTCGAGCACCGAGGTCTCACCGGTGCCGCCCCTGGCCTTCGCCTTCGCGGAGCGCTCGGCCGCCTTGATGGCCTCCCAGTTCGACCACACCTCGTCGGTGCCGGACACGTCCTGGCCGCCGAACACGTGCGGATGGCGGCGGGTCATCTTGTCGATGATGGCGTCGGCCACGTCGTCCACCGTGAACCGGGCCGGGTCGCCCTCGGGGCGCTCGGCGCCGATCGCGGAGTGGAAGACCACCTGGAGCAGCACGTCCCCCAGCTCCTCGCGCAGCTGGGGGTAGTCACCGTCCTCGATGGTCTCCAGGGTCTCGTAGGACTCCTGGATCAGGTACTTGGCCAGGGACTCGTGGGTCTGGGTGCTGTCCCACGGGCACTCCCGGCGCAGCGTCTCCATCACCTCGACCAGGCGAAGCATCCGGTGCCCGGGCACCGGCGGGGTCGGGGTGTCGCTCGTCATCAGTCCTCGCTCACGTGCTGGTCGGAGGGGAGCCAGCCGCCCGCGCGCAGGGCGTCCAGCACCTGGGCGACGGACTCGGCGGGGTCCGCGCCCACGGTGTCGACGACCAGGTCGGCGTCGGTCGGCTCCTCGTAGGGGTCGGAGACCCCCGTGAACTCGGGGATGCTCCCCGCTCGGGCCTGGGCGTACAGGCCCTTGCGGTCGCGGGCCTCGCACTCCTCCAGGGGCGTGGCAACGTGGACCAGGAAGAAGTCCCCGAACTCCTCCACCATGGCACGGACCTCCGCCCGCCCGGACGCGTACGGCGCGATCGGCGCGCAGACGGCCACCCCGCCGTGGCGGGTGATCTCGGCGGCCACGTAGCCGATGCGCCGGATGTTGAGCTCGCGGTCCTGCCGGGAGAAGGACAACCCCTTGGAGAGCACCCGCCGCACCACGTCACCGTCGAGCAGGCTCACGGTGCGGCCGGAGCGGCGGACGCCGTCGCACACACCGCGGGCGATGGTGGACTTGCCCGAGCCGGACAGGCCGGTGAAGAGCAGGGTGAGGCCGCGTCGGGTGCGCGCGGGGCGCAGTCGGGCGAGCTCGGCGCCGACCCGGGCCGGAGTGAACCAGGCGGGCAGCTCGCGGCCGTGCGCGAGCTCGGCCGCGACCTCGTCGTCGGTCGGCTCCGCGAGGACGGTGCGCGGGTCCACGTGGGTGAGGGGCTTCCACAGCGCCTCGTTCGCGTCGTAGCGCCAGGGTTCGGGGTCGAGGACCGTCAGCGGCGGACGCAGCGCCATCACCCGCTCGGTCTCGGGAGCCCGCCCACCCGCTTCGACCAGCAGGTGGGTGGCACCGTAGGCGGCGGCGACGTGCGCCGCCAGCGCGGCGTCCCGTTCGGTCCAGGTGCCCCCGAGCGCACCAGTGGCGCGGGCCCGGGACCGGGGCAGGGTGACCACGGCGAACGACGACCGGGGCGGCAGCAGCGGTTCGGCGGCCAGCACGGCGTCGGCCAGCCCCGGGTCGTGCAGGCCGGTGTCGACGATGACCAGGACCTCGGCGCGTCCCAGCGCCTCGGCCTCGGCACGGATCTGGTGCAGGGCCCGGTGGTGCAGCGGGCGGTCGGTGACCACGGCCAGAAGGGGGCGGTCGGGCTCCAGCCCGCTCTGGGCACGGACCTCGGCCGGGGTGGACCGCAGTTCCCTGAGGACCCCGTAGGTGGGCGGCCGCAGCAGGGTGACGTCCCCCGCCACGTGGTGCACACCGGGCTCACCGAGCGACTCCCAGCTCTCGCTCACCACCAGCTCGGCCAGCGGGGCGCCCTCCAGGTCGGTGAGGGTGAGCCGCTCCCTCCCCGCCAGTTCCTCGGGCACCTCCAGGGTGACCGGAACCGGCCAGGGGCGTCCGTCGGGCAGCCGTCCCCGGAGCGCCACCGACTCCGCCTGGTCGCGGGTCATGAACCCGGCCAGCGGGTAGGCGCCGCTGAGGATGAGCTCCAAGTGGGCGAGGCCGTCCGGACCTGGTGCGAAGGCCGGGGCACCCGGTCGGCCGGTGTCGCCGCCCGGTCCGCTCCCGTGTCTGTGGGCACTCACCACGCGCATCCTCTTCTCTGACCGTTCAGCGGAACCCTCCACAAGCGTCCAGCGTATGCCCGGCCGGTCCCCTGCCCCGGCGGCGAACCCGTCACTCCGGAATATCAGCAGTTCAGAGCCGGTTCACTCCGTAGTGACCTCTCCGGATCGCCATGGGCGGGGGCAGGTCGGGAACGGGCGGTGACCGAACCGCCGACCTCCCGACCGGGCCCGCGCGCGACGGTGGTACTGGATAAGCTGAGGGAAGCCGGGTGGCCACGCCCATCCACACACACGGCCGCCCACAACCGTCACCGGACCGTCCCCACTCGACTCGCGGGACGGCGGCAACCGTGCCCGCCGCACGCGGGTGTCGGCGTCAGGGCAGGACCCGACTCCTGAACCGGACCACTTCCAGTTTTTGGTGCTATGAGCCTCATTGGACTTCTCGCCGACGTCTCCAGGGACCCGGCACTGCACAGTGCGATCGAGACCGCCCGAAGCGGCCGCGATCCCCATCTCGACCTCGTCGCCCCGGCGGCGCTGCGCCCCTTCATGGTGGGGGCGCTCGCCGCCGACTCCCCCGTGGGCGCGAACCGGCCGGTGCTCGCGGTCACCGCCACCGAGCGGGAGGCCGCCGACCTGACCGACGCGCTCGGCTCACTGCTGCCCGCGGACTCGGTCGCGCTCTTCCCCGCCTGGGAGACCCTGCCGCACGAGCGGCTCTCCCCGCGCTCGGACACCGTGGGCCAGCGCCTGGCGGTCCTGCGCCGTCTGGCGCACCCCGACCCCTCCGACCCGCTCACCACCCCGCTGCGCGTGGTGGTGGCCCCCGTCCGCAGCGTCCTCCAACCGCTGGTGGCCGGGCTCGGTGACCTCGAACCGGTCCGGATCCGGCCCGGTGACGAGGCGTCCCTGGAGGACGTGGTCAGCTCCCTGACCAACACCGGCTACGCCCGCGTGGACCTGGTGGAGAAGCGCGGCGACATGGCCGTGCGCGGCGGCATCCTGGACGTCTTCCCGCCCACCGAGGAGCACCCGCTGCGCCTGGAGTTCTGGGGCGACACCGTCGAGGACATCCGGTACTTCCAGGTGGCCGACCAGCGCTCCATCACCCCCGGCGAGAGCGGGGAGGGCGCCGACTCCCGGGCCGCCTCGGGCCTGTTCGCGCCGCCCTGCCGCGAGCTCCTGCTCACCGAGACCGTGCGCGAGCGCGCCCGTGCCCTGGCCGCCGAGCACCCCTCGCTGGCCGAGGTGCTCACCAAGATCGCCGACGGCGTCTCGGTCGAGGGCATGGAGGCGTTCGCCCCCGTGCTGGCCGAGCGCATGGAACCCTTCCTGGAGTACCTGCCGAAGAACGCCATGGTGCTGGGCTGCGACCCCGAGCGCATCCGTACCCGCGCCGTGGAGCTGGAGGCCACCAGCGCCGAGTTCCTGGACGCCTCATGGATCAACGCCGCCTCAGGCGGCGAGGCCCCCATCGACCTCGGTGAGTCCGCCTACATGTCCATCTCCGAGCTGCGCTCGGTCGCCACCGGCCTGGGCCTGCCCTGGTGGGGGCTGACCCCCTTCAGCGCCGGTGAGGACGCGGGCGAGGAGGACGACGCGGTCGTGGTGGGTGCCGTGCCCGCCGACTCCTACCGGGGCGACACCGAGCGCGCCCTCGCCGACGTCAAGAGCTGGCTGCACGACAACTGGAGCGTCGTGCTGGTCACCCAGGGGCACGGGCCCGCCGAACGCCTGGTGGCCATGCTCAGGGACGCCGGGCTGGGCGCCACGCTCTCCGCCGACCTGGTCGAGCCGCCCAAGGAGGCGATCGCCACCGTCACCACCGGGCTGGTCGACCACGGCTTCCTGCTGCGGTCGGTGCACACGGTGGTCCTCACCGAGACCGACCTGGTGGGACAGAAGTCCTCCACCCGCGACATGCGGCGCATGCCCAGCCGCCGCAAGGGAACGGTCGACCCCCTCCAGCTCAAGCCCGGCGACTACGTCGTGCACGAACAGCACGGCGTGGGCCGCTACTTGGAGATGGTCAGCCGCCAGATCCAGGGCGCCACCCGCGAGTACCTGCTCATCGAGTACGCGCCCTCCAAGCGCGGCCAGCCCGGCGACCGCCTGTTCGTGCCCACCGAGCAGCTCGGCGAGGTCACCCGGTACGTGGGCGGCGAGGCGCCCACGCTGTCCAAGATGGGCGGCGCCGAGTGGAGCAAGGCAAAGAGCCGCGCCCGCAAGGTGGTCCGTGAGATCGCCGGCGACCTCATCCGCCTGTACTCGGCCCGGCAGGCCTCCCCCGGCCACGCCTTCGGCGCGGACACCCCGTGGCAGAACGAACTGGAGGACGCCTTCCCCTACGTGGAGACGCCCGACCAGCTCGCCGCCATCGACGAGGTCAAGAAGGACATGTCCAAGTCGGTCCCGATGGACCGTCTGATCTGCGGCGACGTGGGTTACGGCAAGACCGAGGTGGCGGTGCGCGCCGCGTTCAAGGCGGTCCAGGACGGCAAGCAGGTGGCACTGCTGGTGCCCACCACCCTGCTGGTCCAGCAGCACCTGTCCACCTTCACCGAGCGCTACGCGTCCTTCCCCGTCACGGTCAGGCCGATGTCGCGGTTCCAGACCGACGGGGAGGTCGAGGTGACCCGCGAGGGCCTGCGCTCCGGCGAGGTCGACGTGGTGATCGGCACCCACCGCCTGCTGTCGCAGGAGACCCGGTTCAAGGACCTGGGCCTGGTCATCATCGACGAGGAACAACGCTTCGGCGTGGAGCACAAGGAGGCCCTGAAGCGGCTGCGCACCCAGGTGGACGTGCTGGCGATGTCGGCCACGCCCATCCCGCGCACCCTGGAGATGGGTCTGACCGGCATCCGTGAGATGACCACGATCCTCACCCCGCCCGAGGAGCGCCACCCCGTGCTCACCTTCGTGGGGCCCTACGAGGACAAGCAGATCACCGCGGCCATCCGCCGCGAGCTGATGCGCGAGGGACAGGTGTTCTTCGTGCACAACCGGGTGGCCTCCATCGACAAGGTGGCGGCCTCCATCAAGCGACTGGTCCCCGAGGCCCGGGTCGCCTACGCGCACGGCCAGATGAACGAGCAGCAGCTCGAGAAGGTCATGGTCGACTTCTGGGAGAAGAACTTCGACGTGCTGGTCTCCACGACCATCGTCGAGTCCGGCCTGGACGTGCCCAACGCCAACACGCTGATCATCGACCGCGCCGACACCTACGGCCTGTCCCAGCTGCACCAGCTGCGCGGCCGGGTGGGGCGTGGCCGCGAGCGCGCCTACGCGTACTTCCTGTACCCGCCGGAGCGCCCGCTCACCGAGACCGCCTACGAACGGCTCGCCACCGTCGCCCAGCACACCGAGACCGGGGCGGGCATGTACGTGGCCATGAAGGACCTGGAGATCCGGGGCGCGGGCAACATCCTGGGCGCCGAGCAGTCGGGGACCATCGCGGGCGTGGGCTTCGACCTCTACGTGCGCATGGTCGGTGAGGCCGTGGCCGAGCTCAAGGGCGACCCGGAGGCCGTGGCCGAGGTCGAGACCAAGGTGGAGCTGCCGATCAACGCGCACATCCCGCACGACTACGTCCCGGGCGAGCGCCTGCGCCTCCAGTCGTACAAGCGGATCGCCAGCGTCACCAGCGAGGAGGACGTCCTCGCCGCCTACGAGGAGCTCACCGACCGCTACGGCACCCCGCCGCAGCAGGTGGACAACCTCATGGCGGTGGCCCGGTTCCGGGTGCTGGCCAAGTCCGCCGGACTGGCCGACGTCGTCATGCAGGGCAACCAGATCCGGTTCTCCCCGGTGGAGCTGCGCGAGTCCCAGGAGCTGCGGCTGCGCCGGATGTACCCGAGGTCCATCCAGAAGGAGTCCACCAAGACCCTCCTGGTGCCGGTCCCCAAGGCGGGCGGGCTCGGCGGCAAGCCGCTGCGCGACCTCGAACTCCTCAAGTGGTGCACCGACCTGGTCAACGCCATCTTCGAGCCCGAGAAGCGCAGGGTCGTCCCCCAGGGCGACTGACCCGCCCGCGGGACTCCTGACGACGACGGAGGGCACGGCCGGTGGCCGTGCCCTCCGTCGTCTCCCGACCTCAGTCGCGACGTTCCGGCTCGTCGGGGGCGGCCTCGTAGGTGATGCCGTACATCTCCTCCTCCGCCTCCTCGTCCCCCCGGCCACGGCGCCACCAACCGCCCTCGGCCCGCCGGTCCGCCCGGCGCTGCGCCCGCAGCTCCCGGCGGGCCTCCCTGCGCGCCTGACGCTCCACGACGCGGTCGCGCCTGCGGGCCTGACGCACCCGCCGCAGCGCGGCGCGGCGCTCGGCGACGGTCGGCTCCGGCGCCTCCTCCACCACCTTCTCCTCCTCGCGGGGACGCAGCGCCGTGACGGTGGCCAGCCCCTTGCCGACCGGAACGTCCTCGGGCAGCTCCACCACGGGCACGGCGGGTTCGGGGCGCGGCTCCGGGGCGGCCACCCGCTCGGCGGCGACCAGCCGGGACTGCTTGCGCGTGTACCACCAGTTGGCGATCCACGCCGCCACGGCGGCCGCCACCCCCACTTCGAGGGCGGCCACCACACCCACCTGCCAGGCCGAGGGCCCCACCTCACTGAGCCGCTGCGCCCCCAGGGAGCCACCCGCGACCCCGGCCAGGGCCGCGAACAGCAGCCCCGTCGTCACACCGCACACGAACCCCCACAGGGGCGCCGCCTCGCTGACCACGTCCGGAGCGCTGCGCTGGGTCAGCACCCCGCCGATCGCCCCCGCCACGAACGGCACCACCAGGGCGCCGAGGGACAGCACCGGGGCGGCGCCGTTGGAGGGCAGCGCCGCCAGCATCGGCAGCGCGGGAAGCGCGCCCACCGACACCTCCGTCGGCGCGACCACCGTCGACACCCCCATCGCGAAACCCGGGCCGAGCGCGTAACAGACCGCGAACACCACCGCGTTGGGCAAGTAGGCGAGCTGCACGATCAGCAGGAGCGTCCCGCCGACCACCCCCGGAGCCAGCGACCGCGTGATCTCGACCGCCTCCGGCAGGTTCAGCCCCAGCGCCACCAGGAACAGCACCAGCCCCCCGACCAGCAGTGTCCCCGTGGACGCGAGCATGCCCACCAGCAGCGAACGCGACCGTGCGGGCATGAGGTCCAGCAGGTCCCGCGCGGCCACTCCCTTGTCCCGCATGAGCTGGCGCAGCACGCCCAGCCCACCCGCGATGAAGGCGATCACGAACCCCATGAGCAGCGCGCGCGGCATGCTCGGCACCGCCTCGTCGGTGCGGGCCAGGAGCGCGAGCGTGCCCGCGATCGCCGCGTAGGGACCGGCGATGGCCAGCGCGGCCCGGTGCACGTGCCGGAGCCGCTCGATCACGCAGCCGCGCGCCAGCCAGCGGCCGAACCGGTACAGCAGCAGCCCCGGAAGCAGGACCAGGCCCATGGGCAACAGGCTGATCTGCCCCTCCGCGACGGAGAAGGAGACGTGGTGGCCCACCAACCAGGACAGGACGGCGCCCCGCAGGAGGTCCGCGATGTCCTCACCGAAGGTGTCGTGCGGCGCCGCCACCCACCCGGCCATGGTGAGCGTGACGATCACGGCCAGGCCGATACCCGCCGCCGACGCGGCGGCGATCCCGCCGGTCGCGTAGATCGGTCGACCCACCGTCTCGTGCGGTGACGCGGGCACACCCTCGGAGGCCCCGTCGCTGGTGCTCGTGGACCGCTTCGACTGTCGGCCTCGGTCGGGGGGAGATCCTGGCGTACTCACCCGACTTATGCTGCCAGGGACCGGAATGCTCCGTGGTATCCGGGCGGCGCGTGTCGTGCCCGCGTCACCTCGGCGGAACGCCCCGCAAACGCGATACGTCGTAAGATGACAGCCCGCCCCCCGCACGAAGGACGCCCCCATGGCAGAGCTCGAACCCGGCCGCAGCTACCGGCTCTCCGACACCGAACGCGACGAGGCCCTCGGGAAGCTGCGCACGGCGTTCGAGGAGGGCCGCCTGGACACCGAGGAGCACGACCAGCGCTCGGACGCCGCCCTCCGGGCCGTCAACAGCGCCGACCTCGTCCCGCTCTTCGACGACCTGCCGACCCGGCTGGCCCCCAGCGCCGTCGCCGTACCCGAACCGGCCGCCCCCACCTCCCCCGCCGTCCCCGACGAGACCACGGACGAGGTCTCCGAGAAGGACAAGGGGGTGAACGTCGGTGGTCTCCTGGGCTGGGGAGGCTTCCTCCTCCTGGTGTGGGGCACGCCCTCGTTCGTCAGCGGCAACGTCTACGCCATCACGGTCTTCCTCGGGTTCTTCTGCCTCATGGTGATCGGCCCCCTCGTCGGGCAGCTCGTCGCCCAGCGCCGACGACGCGAGCTCGGCGGCTGAGGCCCCACACACGACACGGCTCCGCCCCACCGACCGGAGGTCACCGGTGGCGGGGCGGAGCCGTGCTGAACGAGCGCCCGCGGGGCGCGTCCTCCTAGAAGAGGTCGCGCACCAGCTGAGCGGTCTCGCTCGGGGTCTTGCCGACCTTGACGCCAACGGCCTCGAGGGCCTCCTTCTTGGCGGCGGCCGTACCGGAGGAGCCGGAGACGATGGCGCCGGCGTGGCCCATGGTCTTGCCCTCCGGGGCGGTGAAGCCGGCGACGTAGCCGACGACCGGCTTGGTCACGTTGGCCTTGATGAAGTCGGCCGCGCGCTCCTCGGCGTCGCCGCCGATCTCACCGATCATCACGATCACGTCGGTGTCCGGGTCGGCCTCGAAGGCCGCCAGGGCGTCGATGTGCGTGGTGCCGATGATCGGGTCGCCACCGATGCCGACGGCGGACGAGAAGCCGATGTCGCGCAGCTCGTACATCATCTGGTAGGTGAGCGTGCCCGACTTCGAGACCAGGCCGATGCGGCCCGGCTTCGCGATGTCGGCCGGGATGATGCCGGCGTTGGACTGGCCCGGAGTGATGAGACCGGGGCAGTTCGGGCCGACGATGCGGGTCTTGTTGCCCTTGGAACCGGCGTAGGCCCAGAAGGCGGCGGTGTCGTGGACCGGGATGCCCTCGGTGATCACGACGGCCAGACCGATCTCGGCGTCGATCGCCTCGACGACGGCGTCCTTGGAGAACTTCGGCGGAACGAAGATCACGGTGACGTCGGCGCCGGTGGCGGCCATGCCGTCCGCGACGGAGCCGAAGACGGGCACCTCGGTGCCGTCGAAGTCGACGCTCTGCCCGGCCTTGCGCGGGTTCACGCCACCAACGATGTTGGTGCCGGACGCGAGCATACGGCGGGTGTGCTTGGTGCCCTCAGAGCCGGTCATGCCCTGGACGAGCACCTTGCTGTCCTTGTTGAGGAAGATAGCCATGGTGTGTTGTCCCCTACTTCGCCGCGAGCTCGGCGGCCTGAGCGGCGGCGCCGTCCATCGTGTCGACCCGACGAACGGCCGGGTGGGCGCGCTCGTCGAGGATCTGGCGACCCAGTTCGGCGTTGTTGCCGTCCAGGCGGACGACCAGCGGCTTGCTGACGTCGTCGCCGCGCTGCTCCAGGAGCTCCAGAGCCTGCACGATGCCGTTGGCCACGGCGTCGCAGGCGGTGATGCCACCGAAGACGTTGACGAACACGCTCTTGACGGCGGGGTCGCCCAGGATGATCTCCAGGCCGTTCGCCATCACCTCGGCGGAGGCGCCGCCACCGATGTCGAGGAAGTTGGCGGGCTTGACGCCGCCGTGGTTCTCACCGGCGTAGGCGACCACGTCCAGGGTCGACATGACCAGACCGGCACCGTTACCGATGATGCCGACCTCGCCGTCGAGCTTGACGTAGTTGAGCCCCTTGGCCTTGGCGGCGACCTCGAGCGGGTCACCCTCCTCGGCGAAGGTCAGGCTCTCCAGGTCCTGGCGGAACTCGGCGTTCTCGTCCAGGGTCACCTTGCCGTCGAGGGCGACGACCCGACCGTCCTTGGTCAGGATGAGCGGGTTCACCTCCGCGAGGGTGGCGTCCTTGCCCACAAAGGCGTCCCACAGCTTGGAGACGATCTCCGTGGCGCCCGCGGCCGCGGCCTCGGGCAGGTTTCCGGCCTTGACGATCTCCGCGGCCACATCGGCCGGGGCGCCCTTCAGGGCGTCGATCGAGATCTTGGCGACGGCGTCCGGGTTGGTCTCCGCGACCTCCTCGATCTCCATGCCGCCCTCTTTGGAGCAGATGGAGAGGAAGTTGCGGTTGGCGCGGTCGAGCAGGAAGGAGAAGTAGTACTCCTCGGCGATGTCACTCGCCTCCTCGACCAGGACACGGTGGACCGTGTGGCCCTTGATGTCCATGCCGAGGATCTGCTCGGCCTTGGCCTCGGCGTCCTCGGGGCCCTCGGCCACCTTGACGCCGCCGGCCTTCCCACGGCCGCCCGTCTTGACCTGGGCCTTCACGACGACGCGGGGCTTGCCCGCGGCGGCGAACTCATCGGCGATGGCACGCGCCTCAGCGACCGTGCTCGCCACCTTCCCCTGGGGTACGGGAACCCCGTACTCTGCGAAGAGTTGCTTCGCCTGGTATTCGAACAGGTCCACGAGGGTCCGTCCTTGTAACTCGCTGGCTCAAGTGTGTACCGGGGTGGCGTGTCCGGATCGGCGGTGACGCACTGAAGGGGTGTCACACGACGCAAACCCCTCGTTGGGGGTGAGCCGCCTACAGAGATCGAGATCGCCGCGGCGTTGCCACCCGCGACATGCGCAAAGCTTAGTCGCCCCTCGTCTGGCCGCCGGACACCAGGGTCGCGTTGACCCCATGGCCTGACGCACAAATGCCGCTCACGCGGCACTACGGGGCCTCCCACATGGGAACATATGTGACCAGAGACACGGCTGATAACACCGATCCCGGGCCGATCCGCCCCGCATCGGACTTCCACCGAAGTGCGACGAAGGTCACCGGCCGTCAGGCCGCGTGCGCGGGCCGGATGTTCTCGCGCACCCAGTCCGCGATCTCCGCCGTCGGCGCACCCGGTGTGAAGATCCGGGCGACCCCCATCGCCTCCAGCTCAGCGATGTCGGAGTCGGGGATGATGCCCCCGCCGAACACCCGGATGTCGGTGGCGTCGTTCTCCCGCAGCAGTTCCATCACCCGGCCGAACATCGTCATGTGGGCACCCGAGAGCACCGACAGCCCGATGGCGTCCGCATCCTCCTGGAGCGCGGCGGCCACGATCATCTCCGGGGTCTGGCGCAGCCCGGTGTAGATGACCTCCACTCCGGCGTCCCGCAGGACCCGGGCGACGATCTTGACCCCCCGGTCGTGCCCGTCCAGTCCCGGCTTCGCGACGACGACGCGCGCGGCGGCCTCGGCCATGGCGTACCCCTCACTACGTTCCCCTCGGGACGCCCCTCGTGAGGGCGCTCCCGTGGGGGAGATGATGAACTCGTGTGAAGAGTAACCCAGGTCACTCGCGGGTGCGGGGCACGGGGGCGGGTATCGTCCGACCATGGACGACGGATACGAACAGACCAGTACCGAGGACCTGCGGGAACGCGCCCTGGAACTGGCGCGGAAGCGCTGGGACGTGGCCTTCCTCTGGCGTCTGCTGCGGCTGCTCCCCGCCGCCGAGGCCGCCGCGGGCAACCGGGACGCCAGCGAGGCCAGCGTCGCCCAGGTGTCGGGGCTCCTCTACGAGGCGTTCTCAGCGGAGCACGACCCCAAGGTCCACGAGGCGCTGCGCCCCGTCTACATCGACTACCTCAACGGCGAGGACTGACCCCACCTGGGTGTCCGAAAACCGCCAGCATCCGTCTCCGGACTCGGCGAGCATGGTGGTTGTGATGGACGACGAACAGCGCTACAGGGCGGTACGGAGCAGGGACTCCCGTTTCGACGGGGTCTTCTACACCGCCGTGCGCACCACCGGCATCTACTGCCGACCGAGCTGCCCCGCAGTGACCCCGCGCCGGGAGAACGTCCGCTTCTACCGGACGGCCGCCGCCGCACAGGAGTCCGGGTTCCGCGCCTGCAAAAGGTGCCGACCGGACACCGTGCCCGGCTCCCCCGAGTGGAACGTGCGCGCCGACGTGGTGGGACGGGCGATCCGGCTGATCCACGACGGTGCCGTCGACCGGGGCGGCGTGGGCGCCCTCGCGGAGGACCTCGGCTACAGCGAACGCCAGCTCAACCGGCTGCTCAGCGCCGAGGTCGGCGCGGGGCCCCTGGCCCTCGCCCGAGCCGAGCGCACCCACACGGCGCGCGTCCTGGTGGAGACCACGGACATGCCGATGGCCGACGTCGCCTTCGCCTCCGGGTTCGCGAGCGTGCGGCAGTTCAACGAGACCATGCGGGCGGTCTTCGACCGCTCCCCCTCCGAGATGCGAGCGGCCCGCCGCAGGGCGACCACACCGCCCACCAGCGGCATCGTGCTGCGGCTCCCCTACCGGGGCGCCATCGACCTGGCCGGGATGCTCACCTTCCTCGGTGACCGCGCGGTCCCGGGTGTGGAGGAGTACTCCGACGACACGTACCGGCGCACACTCCGCCTGCCCCACGGCCCCGGAGTGGTCGCGCTCTCCGCGGGCTCCGACCACGTCCTGTGCCGCCTGTGGCTGACCGACCCGAGCGACCTGACCAGCGCCGTGCGCCGCTGCCGAAGCCTCCTGGACCTGGACGCGGACCCCGACGCGGTCGCGGAGGTCCTGGGGCCGGACCCCGTGCTCGGCCCGGTCCTGCGCCGACGCCCCGGGGTACGCGCCCCGGGCCACGTGGACCCCGCGGAACTGGCGGTCCGCGCGGTCCTGGGCCAGCAGGTCTCGGTCAGGGCCGCGCGTACCCTGGCAGGACGGTTGGTGTCCCGGTACGGGGAGCCGCTGGGTACCGGGCTCGACGGCCTGTTCCCCGGCCTCACCCACACGTTCGCCTCCCCGGAGGCCCTCACCGACGCCGACCCGGCGGGGATGTCCATCCCCGTGTCCCGGGGACGGGCCCTCACCCACGTGGCGGGGGCGATCGCCTCGGGCCGCGTGGACCTGGGCCCGGGCTGCGACCGGGACGAGGCGGAGCACAGGCTGTTGGAGCTGCCCGGGATCGGCCCGTGGACCGCCGGCTACGTGCGGATGCGCGGGCTGGGCGACCCGGACGTGTTACTGGAGACGGACCTCGGGGTGCGGCAGGCCCTGGAACGAACGGGTCCGGCCCCGACGGAGGCATGGAGCCCGTGGCGTTCGTACGCGACCCACCTCCTGTGGGCGTCGCTGGGACTACCCGAGGAAGAAGGATCAGGATGAACACCCAAGAAGCACTCCCGATGGATCTTGAGCCGGTCGCCCCGGCGCGCGAGGCCGCGGTGACGTTCCGGGCTCCCCTCCCCGGCCCGACCCGCCACACCACGATGGACTCGCCCCTGGGCGAACTGACGCTGTACGGCGACGGCGAGGCCCTGGGCGGGCTGTTGACACCGCCCAGGGACGGGACCCGACGGGCCGTCCCGTCCGACTGGGTCCGGGACGAGGCCCCGTTCACCGAGGTCAGGAAGCAGCTGGCCGCGTACTTCGACGGGCGGCTGCGGCAGTTCGACCTGCCCCTCGCTCCCGCCGGTACGCCCTGGCAGCTCCAGGTGTGGCAGGCACTGACCACCATTCAGTACGGGGCGACCTCCAGCTACGGTCAGCTCGCCCAGGAACTGGGCCGACCCACCGCGTCCCGCGCCGTGGGCATGGCCAACGGGCGCAACCCGATCAGTGTCATCGTCCCCTGCCACCGGGTCATCGGTGCCAACGGAAGCCTGACCGGCTACGCGGGTGGCCTGGAGCGCAAGGAGTTCCTGCTGGCACTGGAACGGTAACTAACCAACCAATTCGGGGGTGTCGCCGGAGGAAGTTTCCGGTTACACCCCTTGTCCGCTCCTGGGGGCCTGGTTACTCTGCGGTAGCCACGTTCAGAGCCTGTGGTGTCACTCCCCGTTCGCACGACTCCCCCAGGAGAAGCGTTGACACTGCCAACCCCCCGACTCCCCCTCGTACTGACCGCCTCCGTCGCACTCGTGGTCACGGGTATGACCCCCGCGTCCGCACAAGCGGGGTCCGCGCAGACGAACCCCCTGAGCACCGCTGACAACGTCGAGATCCTCCTCGAATCCGAGGTGGCCGACGACCTCCCCACCACCGCTCCCTCACTGGCCGACTCGGTCATCGAGGACGTCCTGGCGGAACGCTCCACCGAGCTGTCCACCCTCGCCGCCCAGGACCGCGACGTGCGGGTCGACATCCGGGAGGCCACCGACGAGGCCGCCTTCGGCGTCGCCATCGTGACCGCCCCCGAGATCGAGGGTGAGGACCCCTACGCCTGGTTGTTCGCCGCCGAACTCGACGGCACCTGGGAGATCGGACTGGAGGGCACCGACGAGTTCTCCCGGATCCTCGCCGAATCCGAACTGATGGACACGGAACAGCGCGAGACCGTCGCGGCCTCAACGGACCCCGACCAGCTCTCCCCCATGGCCTACACGGGAGTGGGCCTGCCGTTCTCGATCGGCACCTCCATGATCATGACCGGCGGCCCGCACGGGTTCAGCGGTGGTCCGCCGTACAGCTCCGTGGACTTCGCCGGAGGCAACGGCCAGGCCCGAGCCGCCAGGGGTGGCTACGCCTACTCCCTGTGCACCGGCTGGACCCGGGTCATCCACGACAACGGGTACTCCACGGACTACTACCACCTGGAGGACTACCAGTGGCTGCCCGGTAACAACGTCGGCACCGGCCACTACCTGGGCACCCAGGGCAACAGCCTCTGCGCGGGCGGCTCGACCACCGGCGCCCACATCCACTTCGCGCTGCGGGGCTACACCGACCCGAACGCCGCCGGTTGGTACGTGGCGCTGAACGGCCGGACCCTCGGCGGCTGGACCTTCGTCGAGGGCGCCAACTACGGCGGCTACGCCTACCGCAACGGCGTGGGCAACGTCTACCCGGGCGGCTCGATGTACAACTACGGCTTCTAGGACCGAAGCGCCCGGCCGCCCCCCAGCCGGGCGCTTCACCTCCGTTCGTGCCCACCAGAACCCCGTCGGGGCCCGACTTTCGTCGTCGCCGGTTCGCCCTCGCGGTTGATGTGCCGACGGGGGACGCCCTTCTAGGTTCGTGAACAGATCACAACCGAAGGGACAGGCATGAACAGAGCGACACTGGTCGCGGCGGTGGGATCCGCGGCACTCCTCGTCTCGGCGGCACCCGCCTCCGCCATCATCGGCGGGGTCGACGCCAGTGAGGACTACCCGTTCGTGACGGCCCTGTTCGACGACCGGGGCCTGCACTACTGCGGGGGTTCGCTGATCGACGAACAGTGGGTGCTCACCGCCGCCCACTGCTCCGACTTCGACCTGCTCGCGACGGAGAGCATCTCGGTGCGGGTGGGCAGCGACAACCGTGACGAGGGTGGCAGCGAACGCCAGGTCGTCGACGTGGTCCAGCACCCGGACTACGAGGCGGAGGACGTCAGCGACGACCCCGACTACCCCCACTCCTTCCTTCTGGTGCGCGACGACATCTCGCTCCTGAAGCTGGACTCTCCGGTCGAGCAGACCCCCGTACCCGTCGCACAGGACCGTCCGGAGCCGGGCACCGAGGTACGCGCCCTCGGCTGGGGCGTGGTCGACGAGCTCGGCCAGGAGCCCAAGCCGGAGATCCTCCAGGAGCTCGACACCGAGATCGTCGCGGACGAACGCTGCGCGGAGCTCCACGACGACCTGTGCTCCGAGCACCCCACCGGGGAGGCGCAGGTCTGCTCGACCGACTCGGGCAGCCCCATGATCCGTGGCACCGAGGACGGCTGGGAGCTGGTCGGCCTGGTCAGCCGGGACGGTGACTACGACGAGAACGTCGCCTGCGTGGGCCCGTGGGTCTTCACCGAAACAGCGAAGCACATCGACTGGGCCACCGACACGATCGGACGGTGACCCGAGCAGAACCGCGCGAGCGGCTCACACTCCCCCCACCATCGCCGTGACCCGCGCGTTCACCCCCTCATCGCGGGGGGTGAACGCGCGGTCGTGCAGCTCCCTCAACCCCGCGGGGGTGCTTGGAGCCCCGCCTCCCGGTGGTCGAACACCCCCAGCTGTGTCATCCGCTTCAACCCCCCAGTGCCGAGTTGTCCACAGCCCCCCCCCTGGCCGCCCCTGACAGCCCCCACCCAGAAGGCCTAACCTCAATACCGGGGGAACCCACGCCTGCGCCCACACAGGGCTGCCCACACCCCAATTCACAAACGCACAAACCCAGGCAACAAAAAAGGAGGAGAGCCCGCCCCGAAAGACGAACCCTCCCCCTCAAAGAAAAACCGTGGCGGCGACCTACTCTCCCACCCCATCACAGGGC